>ONDC01000109.1:6173-10576 GCA_900316495.1 uncultured Eubacteriales bacterium | reverse complement strand
GATTCATTTCTCATCTGTTCAATGGCGAGACACATATTGACATTCTCCTTTCCTTTGTCATAGTGCAGCTCCGAACCGGTGACGACATTCACCAGATCGGCAGTTCTTTTTGAAACGCACCTGTACTGCTCCACCTCGTTCACAAGTGAACTGAGCTGCTCCATGCTCCGTGAAGCCCGGATGTAATGCAGCGCAAGCCCCAGCTCGCTGTGGAATTTTGCGAAATCCTCCGGAGAGATCTGTGCGGGAGCGATCAGGTGAAGGTGATAATTGTCTACAAATCTGAGAATTCTCCCGTTAGCAGCGAGCATACCGTGGAGATCAGTGGGAGCGGACCATTCGTCCGCGCCGAAATACAGCGTCAGCGTGATAACGGGGAGCAGCTTGTCGCTGCGATAGAAGCCGGAAAGAAATTCGGCGCCCGATTCAGGCTTCGCGCCGCCGCCGCGATGGGATTTCGCCGCGCCCTCGACCTGCGCCACATACTGCATAGCGTCGTAGAGCATATTCCTGACGGGCATAGCGTAATGAATCTGGGACTGATTCTCAATGCCAAGCAAGAGATACGCCGCGTTTTCGTCCTCCATCAGCGTGACCATCTTCATCACGTCCCGGAAGCGCTGCAACGGCACAGGCGCGTCGTCGCCGCCGTAGGGAAGCACCACAGCGGTCGTATCGAGCGGCCGGAGCTGTTCAGGCTTGATGACCTGTTCGCCGTCATAGAGCAAAAAGTTGAACGCGTCGGCGAAAATAGTGGCATCCTCCATGTATTCCTTAGTGATGGAATCCTTGTCCGACATCCCGCACACCTTCCTTCGTCTATATTATACCCCCAAACGCCGTCGGTGTCAAGATTCTTTGGAGGAATACGCCGTAACGGGTCGCGTAAAAAATTTACAAAAAATTTTAAGATAAGCCCCCGCATTTCTTCATATGCAGCGGACGTTTTTTTGTCGGATATAGTACAAAACGCGGGAACAGTGTGCTATAATACAAGGTAAAATGAAGATTAAAAGAGGTAAAGCACATGAGTGTAGCATCACAGGAAAGACTGAGAAATATCGCCATTGTCGCGCACGTCGATCACGGCAAGACGACGCTTGTGGATCAGCTTCTGAAGCAGAGCGGGATTTTCCGGGAGAACGAAGCGGTAGCGGAGCGCGTGATGGACTCCAACGATCTGGAGCGCGAGCGAGGGATCACGATTCTGTCGAAGCAGACGGCGGTGGAATACAAGGGCGTGAAGATCAACATCATCGACACTCCCGGCCACGCGGACTTCGGGGGCGAGGTGGAGCGCATCCTCATGATGGTGGACGGCATACTGCTGCTGGTGGACGCGTTTGAAGGCTGCATGCCGCAGACCCGTTTTGTGCTGAAGAAGGCGCTGGGACTGGGCAAGAAGCCGATTGTGGTGATCAATAAGATTGACCGTCCGGGCGCGCGTCCTGCGGAGGTCATCGACGAGATCCTCGATCTGTTCATCGACCTGGGCGCGAACGAGGATCAACTGGAATTCCCGGTAGTATACGCGTCGGGGAGGGACGGCTACTCGTCTCTCGACCCGGACGACATGGGAACCGACATGAAGGCGCTTTTCGAGACGATTCTGAAGGAGATTCCCGCGCCAATCGGGGATGCGGAGGGTCCGACGCAGGTGCTTTTCTCCAACGTGGACTATGACGATTATGTGGGACGCATCGGCATCGGACGCGTGGAACGCGGCAAGGTGAAGAACGGACAGCAGCTTGTGCTGTGCCACAGCGACGGCACGACGCAGAATGTAAAAATCGGCAGGCTCTACCAGTTTGAAGGACTCAAGCGGGTGGAAGCGGAGAGCGCGTCGGTGGGGGACATCATATCGGTTTCGGGACTGACCGACCTGAACATCGGCGAGACGGCGTGCGACCCCGAATGTGTGGAACCGCTGCCCTTCATCAAGATCGACGAGCCGACGGTGTCGATGATGTTCATGGTGAATAACTCCCCTTTTGCGGGCAGGGAAGGCAAATACGTCACGAGCCGCAACATCCGCGACCGTCTGTTCAAGGAGGTCGAGACCAACGTTGCGATGCGCGTGGAGGAAACGGACACCACGGACTGCTTCAAGGTATCGGGGAGGGGAGAGCTGCACCTCTCCATCCTGATAGAGACCATGCGGCGGCAGAATTATGAATTTCAGGTGAGCCGGCCGCAGGTGATTTACAAAGAGATCAAGGGCGTGAAGTGCGAGCCGATCGAGCTGCTGATGATCGAGGTGCCGCAGGACTACGTCGGCACGGTAATGGAGAAGCTTGGCACGCGCAAGGCGGAGCTGCAGAACATGGACACCCGTGAAACCGGCATGACGCACATTGAATTCAAGATACCGGCGCGGGGACTGATGGGCTACCGCTCGGAATTTCTGACCGACACCAACGGCAACGGGATCATGAACCACGTGTTTGACGGCTACGAGCCGTATAAGGGAGACATTGTCGTGCGGCAGCAGGGCAGCCTGATTGCGCACGAGACAGGCGAATCGACGGCCTACGGTCTGTGGAATTCGCAGGAACGGGGAAGAATGTTCATCGGACCGAACACCGCGGTCTACGAGGGCATGATAGTCGGCGCGTCGCCGAAATCCGAGGACATCGTGGTGAACGTATGCAAGAAGAAGCACGTCACGAACACGCGCGCGGCAGGCTCGGACGAAGCGCTGCGGCTTGTGCCGCACACGGTGCTGAGCCTGGAGCAGTGCCTCGAATTCATCGCGGACGACGAACTGGTGGAGGTCACGCCGAAATCCATCAGAATGCGCAAGGTGATTCTTGACAAAGCCCTTCGCATGAAGGCATGGAGCAAGACCGCGCACTGACATTCGCCCAGAGATAAGGAAACAATCATACAGAAAAAACACCACACCCCTCCCGACGTCGCCGGCGGAACAAGAATTCCGTCGGCGGCGTCTTTTTCGGTTTCGTAAAATTTCTTCCAACTATCCTGTGAATTTTAAAAAAAATATGAAAAAATTCTAAAAATTTGCTATATTTTAAAAAATTATAGTGACATTTTTAAAAATATGTGTTATAATACACTGGTAAATGTGATGATTGTATCTCGCCGAGGGTAAATAGTCTGCCGGTTTTTCGCTCAATCGGCACAGTTTGCCTGTCGGCGGAATATAATCACATCACAAGAGCTTTTGCACACAGGAGAGGAGTCTTTGCGCATTGTACGAGGAAACCGTGCAAATCGACAGGCTGGAGCACGCGGTAAGTCTGTTCGGCAGCTATGATGAAAACGTCCGGATGATCGAGAGGACATTTCACGTCCACCTGATCACGCGCGGCTCGGAGATCAGAATATCCGGAGCGGAGGAGCATGTGAGGAAAGCGGTACGAGCGATCCACGCCATGCTGACGGTCATCAAGCGGGGCGACACACTGAATGACCAGTCTGTGAGGTACTGCATATCGCTTGTGGAGGACGACGTCGAGGGGCAATGGGAAAGCATGCCGGACGAATGCATCTGCATCACCTCCAAGGGCAAGCCGGTCAAGCCAAAGACCATCGGACAAAGCAATTACGTCAAAGCGATCGGGAGCCATTCGATCACCTTCGGAGTAGGGCCGGCGGGAACCGGCAAGACGTATCTGGCGGTAGCGATGGCGGTGGCGGCGTTCCGTCGGGGCGAGGTAGAGAGGATCATCCTCACGCGACCGGCGGTCGAGGCGGGGGAGAAGCTGGGCTTTCTGCCGGGCGACCTGCAATCGAAGATCGACCCGTATCTCCGGCCGCTGTACGACGCGCTGTTCGACATGTTAGGAGCGGAGAGCTACCAGAAGCACATGGAGCGCGGGACGATCGAGGTCGCGCCGTTGGCGTACATGCGCGGTCGGACGCTGGACGACAGCTTCATCATACTGGACGAAGCGCAGAACACGTCGCGGGAGCAGATGAAGATGTTTCTCACGCGTTTAGGCTTCCGCTCAAAGATGGTAATCAACGGCGACGTGACGCAGATCGACCTGCCGGACGGAAAGAAATCGGGACTCTCGCAGGTGATCCGCATTCTGGACGGCATCGAGGACATAGCGATCGTCCGGTTTGACGGGCGGGACGTTGTACGTCATCGGCTGGTGCAGGACATCATCAAGGCATATGAGAGCAGCGAACGCAAGGAAAACACAGAGAAGGCGGAAGGAAGAAAGCTCATAAAGGGCAGGAAAAAAGCATAAGAAAAAAATACCCTCCCTGAAAGGGAGGGGGGACCGCTTGCGGTGGGTGAGTCCGCCCCCGGCGCAGAGTAGGAATATTTCATGCACCCGGATATAACCCGACACACCCGAAGAAAAAATACCCTCCCTGAAAGGGAGGGGGGACCGCTTGCGGTGGGTGAGTCCGCCCCCGGCGCAGGGAAG
>ONDC01000109.1:0-6160 GCA_900316495.1 uncultured Eubacteriales bacterium | reverse complement strand
GAAAAAAAGCCCTCCCTGAAAGGGAGGGGGGACCGCTTGCGGTGGGTGAGTCCGCCCCCGGCGCAGGATAGGAATATCCATTTGTCCGGACATCCACACATCAGAGTCATTCTAAAAAAAACTCAACATTCATACAATTATCACATAAAGCATCACACAGTAAGGAGGCAAACATCAAAATGGACAGAACAAAGGTAATCATAGAGGACAGACAAAAGGCGGTAAAGATTCCGACGGGCATCCGACTGCTGATCAGAAGATGCTGCAACGCGGTTCTCCAGATGGAAAAGATTCCCGGCTCCTGTGAGGTCTGCGTGTCGTTTGTCGACGTGGAGGAGATCAGGCAGCTCAACGCGAAATTCCGCAATACCGACGCGGCGACCGACGTGCTTTCCTTCCCGCTGGGTGTGGACGGCAGCTACGATATTAACCCGGCGACCGGCGCGAAGCAGCTTGGCGACATCGTGCTGTGCGTTCCGATAGCGGTGGATCAGGCGAAGAAATACGGTCACTCGTTCCAGCGCGAGATAGGGTATCTGACGGCGCATTCCATGCTGCACCTGCTGGGCTACGACCACGAACAGGGCGGCATCGAAGCGGTTCGCATGCGGGAGAAGGAAGAAGCGGTCATGCAGTCGCTGGGACTGCCGCGCGATTCAAGCTACGTGACCAACCCCGACGACTTCCCCGGCTGATGAACCGATGACAATGAAGAAATTTTTCAAGGGATTTGTCTGCGCGTTCCGCGGACTGATCGCCTGTGCAAAGGAGGAGCGCAACTTCCGGTTTCATCTGGCGGTTGCGTTTCACCTTTTTGTATACCTTCCCTTCTTTGAGCTGACGAAGGGGGAGACCTGCGTGATTGTCATGCTGTGCGGCGCGGTGCTGTCGCTGGAGGCGGTGAACAGCGCCATCGAGCGCGCGGTGGACTGCACGGGGGAATATAGCCCGCGTGCGGGCGCTGCCAAGGACATGGCGGCAGGCGCGGTGCTGATTGCGGCGGCGGTTTCGGTGATTGCCGGCGTAGCGCTGCTTTGGCAGCCGAAGGCCTTTGCCGCGATCGGGAGGTTTTTCCTCCGGGAGCCGTGGGCGATAGCCGTCCAGCTTCTGGCGGGAGCGGCAAGCGTCCGCCTGATATTTTTTCCCTAAAGCAAAGCCTGAACCACAGGGCGAAGCGTGGAGAGCGCGTCTCTCATCACGCTTCGCTTTTTTTGCCATAAAAATCAAAATTCCCCCTTGACAAACGGACTTGCATCCTGTATAATACTGTCAAAAGTGTATTAAATGATACACTTTCTGAGAATCATAGCGGGAGGCGCAGACAAGTGAAGAAATCTGAGGCAACCGCCGAGGATTGCGCGAAAGCGGCGGCGTGTGAGCTGTTCGAGGGCTGCGGGCAAGAGGAAATCAGCGCCTTTCTGAAGGAATCGGGCGTGACGGTGCTGACCTTTTCGGGCAGGGAGCGGATTCCGCGCGAGGAACGCAGGGACCGGTGGGGAATAGTTCTGTCAGGTTCGGTCAGACTATATGCGGGAGACGAAAGCGGCGGCGAAATGCTGCTGAACGTCGTCGGTGCGGGTCAGCCGTTTGACATCGCGTCGCTTGCGTGCGGGAGCGGGAATCCCGTGCGGTCGGAGGCGCAGGCGGCGGGAAAATGCCGCGTGGCGTTTCTTGGCGTGCCGGAGCCTGCGAACTTCACGGCGAATTACCCGCGGATCGCGGCAAACGTCATGCGCTTTTTCTGCGGACGCATCGGCTTCCTGACGCGGAAGATCCACACGCTGTCGAGAGGGACGGCGGAGCGGAAGCTCGCGGATTTTTTGCTGAGTGAATTCACCACGGACAGCGGAACGCCGGAGGTGACGGTAAAGAGCTGCGCGGAGCTTGCCACGCGTCTGAATCTGTCGCGCGCGTCCCTCTACCGCGCCTTCGGGCAGTTGGAGCAATCCGGCATGATCGTCCGCAGCGGCAAAACCATCGTGCTGACCGACGTGTCAGCCCTCCAGAACGTGTGAAATCAGCGAAGGGCTTTCTGCGGAGAAGGTTGCGGAAGCCCCCGGCGCTGATCACAATAAATATTTTATGAGGAAGGAATTGTGATGATGAAAACAATTTCAAAAATCGCAGCGATTGTCATGTCGCTGACAATGATCGTTTCTCTGGCGGCATGCGGCGCGGAGAAGAACAACGAAGCCTCCTCCGTGGAAAGCGCGGAGGTCAAAACCGTGACCACCGAGGTCAGATTCGGCGCGCTGTACGGACCGACGGGCGTATCGCTGGCGAAGCTGGCGAAGGAAAAGGCGACCATCGCCGAAGCGTACTCCGACGGCGCGAACAGCTACACCAACACCTACACGCCGGACTATGTGGACGAGCCGACCCAGATGGTGGGCAAGCTCTCCTCCGGCGACGTGGACGTAGCCTGCGTTCCGACCAATCTGGCGGCGAAGCTCTACAAGGTGACCGGCGGCAACATCAAGGTTGCGGCGGTCAGCACCCTTGGCGTGCTGTATATGATCGACACGTCGGGCGAGGTCAAATCCGTTGCCGATCTGAGCGGCAAGACCATTTATGCCCCCTCCTCCGTGCAAGGCTCCAACCCGGAATATATACTGAATTACGTGATCGCGAGGAACAACCTCACGGATGCGAAGGTGAGCTTTGAATACACCGTCGACGAGCTGACCGCCAAGATCGTGAGCGGCGACGTGCAGACCATCATGGTACCGGAGCCGAAGGCGACCGCCATCAAGGGACAGCTCAAGAAGGCGGAGAAGGAATTCACCGTCACCGACATGCAGGCGGAGTGGAACAAGGTGTGCGACACCCCCATCGCGCAGGGCGTGGTAGTTGTGCGCGCCGACTGGCTCAAGGAGAACGAGGGCGCGTTCCGCACCTTCCTGAACGACTTTGCGGCTTCCTCCGACGCGGCGCTCAACGATACCGACAACACCGTGGCGGCGGTGGTGGAGCTGGGCGTGATTCCCAATGAAGCCCTTGCAAAGCAGGCGATCCCCAACTGCAACATCGTCAGCGTCACCGGCGAGGACATGAAGAAATCGGTCTCCGGGTTCATCAACGTCCTGTTGGAAGCGGATCCCCAGTCGGTAGGCGGCGCGGCTCCGGACGACAATTTCTATTATGTCGGCTGAGCGTAAGGAAAAAATCAAAAAAATCGCGGTAAAGACAGCTGTCGCGGCGCTCTGGCTGGCGCTGTGGCAGCTTGTCTGTATGGCGGTCAATATGGAGCTGTTAGTGGTTTCGCCGTGGCGGGTGGCGAAGCGGCTGTGGGCGCTGTCGCTGACGTGGGAATTCTGGCGGACGGCACTCGGCTCTCTGGGAAGGATCACGGAGGGCTTTGTCTTAGGGAGCGCGACAGGGGCGATTCTCGCCATGCTCTGCCACAAATTCACCTTTGCGCGGGAGTTCTTCACCCCTGCGATCACGCTGATCAAGTCAACCCCCGTGGCGTCGTTCATCATACTGGCGCTGGTGTGGCTGACGGGACAGCGGGTGCCGGTGTTCATCGCGTTCCTGATGGTGCTGCCGGTGGTGTACGGCAACGTCTTTCAGGGCATCCGGGAGGTAGACCCCAAGCTCCTTGAAATGGCGAAGGTCTACGGCATGAACCGACAGAAGCGCGTGATGAAGATTACCATTCCGTCGGTGCTGCCGTACATGATGGCGGCGTGCCGGACGGCGCTGGGACTGTCGTGGAAGGCGGGCGTCGCCGCCGAGGTCATCGGCGTGACAAAGGATTCCATCGGACGTCAGCTGTATTATTCCAAAATCTATCTGGAGACCGCCGACCTGTTCGCGTGGACGGCGGTGGTCATCATCCTGAGCATCGTCCTTGAGAAATGCTTTGTCCGGGCGGTGAATGGACTGAGCCAAAAGCTCCATCTGGTCAGAGCGGTTTCGCCCTCTCCCCGTGAGCGGATGGCGCCGTCGGATGATTTGCCGGAGGAAGCCAAAGCCGCAGGCAATCCTCTGAGTATTCAAGAGGATTCCGGCAAAAAATGGCGGGAAGGACGCCAGCCGGACGCATGCGGAGAGATACCGGACAGTCTCCCGGGAGGGATGTCCATGACGCTTCGGTTAACGAACGTCAGCAAGGCGTTCGGGGAGAAGCAGGTGTTGAAGGATTTCAGCCTGACCGCAAGGGAAGGGGAGAGGGTGTGCCTGTTGGGACCGTCCGGCGGCGGCAAGACGACGCTGCTGAACATCGTCGCGGGTCTGCTCCCGCCGGATAGCGGCGAACGGGAGCTGCCGGCGGGAAGGATCTCCTATATCTTTCAGGAATACCGCCTGCTGCCGTGGCTGACGGCGGAGGAAAACATCACGGCGGCGACGGGCTGCACGAAGGAGCGGGCGCGGGAAATGCTGCAGGCGGTGGAGCTTCTGAGCGAACGCAGGGGCTACCCGGACGACTTCTCCGGCGGGATGAAGCAGCGGCTTAACATCGCCCGCGCGCTGGCGCGCGATTCGAAGCTGATCCTGATGGACGAGCCGTTCAAGGGACTCGACCCGGAGCTGCGGGAGCGGGTGATCGACCGCGTGAACGACTGCTGCGAGAACCGCACGGTTCTCCTGGTCACCCACGACAAAGCGGAAAGCGACCTACTCCACTGCACGCGGATGCTCACTCTTGAGGGCATGATGTAACGTGGCGTGTCGAAAAGAAAGCCACCTCACGTACCTATAGAAAAAGAGAGCATAAAAACCGCGCAGCTCGTCAAATTGCACAAAAGCGCTTTAACCTGTTAAAATAATAAAAGACATTCAACCACATAAAAAGACAAAACAACCCCGTTTATCGTTATTTAATAAACATTTATCGCGCCACGGTGATTATTTTTTGAAAGATTTGATAAAAATGCAAAAAACAAAAAAAATATATTGAAATTCGATAAATGATGTGATATACTATAAACAAAGCCAAGGGAAGTCCGAACGCGTGCAAAAACGCGGCACGAAATTCATCGCGGCTTACCATCAGATTGATGAAGGGGGTATTTGTCATGGTTAATGTGCGCGAGAATTATGTAGGCAGTCTTTATTTTGATGACACACGAATCAAGACAAAGCCTGTATACACTGTTCTCAAGAGAGTATTTGACATAAGCGTCTCGGCGGTAGCCCTGACGTTCCTGCTTCCGCTGTTTGTGATCGTCGCCATTCTGATCAAGCTGGATTCAGAAGGCTCCGTGATTTTCAGCCAGAACCGCGTTGGCAAAAACGGCAACCTTTTCAAGGTATACAAATTCCGCACCATGAAGACAAACGCGCCGCACGAAATGGCGACAGCGAATCTGACCGATCCGTATGCGCACATCACGCGTGTGGGCAGGATCCTGAGAAAGACGAGCATCGACGAGCTGCCGCAGCTCTTCAACGTGCTGAGAGGCGACATGAGCCTTGTAGGACCTCGTCCCCTCATCATGAGCGAATCGGACGTGCATAAGCTCCGCATGCGTGAAGGCGTGTATGACGTTCGTCCGGGCGTGACGGGATGGGCGCAGGTCAACGGACGCGACTGTGTACCGGCGGAGGAGAAGGTGTATTTCGATAAGGAATACGTCATCAAGCGCTCCGTGATATTCGACATGATCATTTTTGCCAAGACCGTTTCGGTTGTCATCGGCGGACAGGGCTACGTGGAAGGCAGAAGAAACTGATTCCCGAGCAGAAGAAAAAAAACAACATTCAGCATTCAGCGGCTGTCGCACAAGAGAAAGTGCGGCAGTCGTTTTTGCATTGGAGAAGAAAAGGAAAAACACATACCCACGAACCGAAGACATCTCCTTCCGCATGCAACAACATAAGAAATTCCCACGATATGATTAGCAGCAATTCCCATAAAAGGACAACACTTTTCTTCCAATATACGCGCCATAAATCAACAATAAAGCACATAATACGCAATCACATAACTAAATAACAACGCAAACATTCACAAAACTCACAAAATTCCTATCATAAGAAATTCCCACGATACGATTAGCAGTCTGTCCTGAAATAAAAACCAAAAAAAGAAAAGAAAAAATAACCCCCCAAAAAAAGGAAACCACCCCAACACGCCGAACCACAGACTGAAGCGCGCCCCGCGCCAGACCATCGTCCACCGTAACCCCGAAGAAAACGAAAAAAGCCAAAAAAA
>ONDC01000097.1 GCA_900316495.1 uncultured Eubacteriales bacterium | reverse complement strand
CGGCGCAAGCCCGGACGGATTTTTTAGTGGTGAGTGGTCAGTGATTAGTGGTTAGTGTTAATACTTTATTCATAATTATGAACGATTTTGTAATAAATCGTTCATAATTATATTAGTTATATATGTATATTTCACGGTATAAACTCTTGATAGTGGTACTATTTTGAGCTTATTACAGGGATATTGACTCATTTTATAGCCTTTTGTTCACAAATTGTTCACTTGACATTACAAGGGGTTGGGGGTATAATTATTTCAGAACACAACCTGTTGATCTTGCATTAACCTCTATAAGGGATTGATACAATTGAGACCTCCACGAGCCGCCAAGAAAGAAAGACTTGCATTAACCTCTATAAGGGATTGATACAACCTGAAAACAGTATTTACAATCTTTGTATCGCTTGCATTAACCTCTATAAGGGATTGATACTGCTCTTCGAGGACCCGATTTACCTCCTCAACATTTTGACACATCTTGCATTAACCTCTATAAGGGATTGATACAGAATTTTTGTTGGAATTATTGCACCACAGTCTTTACCTTGCATTAACCTCTATAAGGGATTGAAAACGCAAAAAAGCAGACCGGATTCAAAGAAGATCCGATCTGCTTTTTTCCTATATGCAAAAGCCTGAAACCGCGGCGGGAAGGGCGTTTCAGCCGCTTTGTTTAAATGAGTCATTTCGGTGAAGCGCTTCGCCTGACCACCGACCGCCTGAACGCAAAGAATTTCTACGCCTTCAATCCCGCGTTTGACAAGTGATTTTTTCAAAAAATCGCGGTCATCTATTGACACCGCCGCATAATTGATATACAATAAGGTCGTAGAGCAAAGGCGTTCTCGTTTTGACGGGAGCGCCTTTTTTGCGTCAATGATAACCTAACAGAACGGAGGATGCATGATGGCAGCATTTGAAAAAACGCGTTCCGGCATACCGATGATGGACGAGGCTTTGCAACACATACGCCTTGGCGACAATGTGGTATGGCAGGTTCCGTCGCTGAGGGAATTCCGGATTGTGGCGGAACGATTTGCGGAGCAGGCAATCGCGGACGGCAGAAATCTGATTTATATAAGGTTTGCGGAGCATGAACCGATTCTGTCGCCGCGCCCGGGGCTGAAAATCGAACGGGTCGAGCTTTCCCACCGGTTTGAGACCTTTACGGTTCATATCCACAACCTGATCGAACGCGAGGGCTACGACGCGTTTTATGTGTTTGACTGCCTCTCCGAGCTGGAGGAGGCATGGGCAACCGATCTGATGATGGGCAATTTCTTCCACCTGACCTGCCCGTTTCTCTTCATTCTGGACACGGTCGCCTATTTCCCTGTCATACGCGGCAGACATTCCTTTGACGCGATCGCGAAAATCAGGGACACTACGCAGCTGTTCCTTGACGTATACGACGACGGACAGGATATTTACATCCGCCCGATGAAGGTCTGGAACCGTTATTCTCAGACCATGTTCCAGCCCTATCGCCTGAGAATTGACGATCTCAGCTTCCGTCTTCTTTCCGAAGGCACCGAAATAAGCCATTTCTACGGGCTGATGAACAAGGACGCGGGCAAGGCGCATGATCAGAATTTAGACAGCTGGGAGCGGTTTTTCGCCAGAACCAAGATGCTGCACGAAAACGGCGTGGACGTGACGGCGGAATGCTCCAGGATGTGCAACATCATGCTCACGAGGGATGAGCGTATGCGGCAGCTCATCAAGCAGAATTTCAGACCGGAGGACTATTTTGAAATTCACTCGCGCATGGTGGGAACAGGCATGATCGGCGGCAAGGCCTGCGGCATGCTTCTGGCAAGAAAGATCGTGGAAAACCATCGTCCGGACATCTTCGCCCGCTTTGAACCGCACGATTCCTATTACATCGGCTCGGATGTGTTCTACGCCTACATCGTGGACAATGGCTTCTGGGATCTGAGAATCAGACAGAGAACGGAGGACGGCTTCTTCACGCTGGCGGATGAATTCAGGGAAAAGATTATGGAGGGAAAGTTTCCCTCCGCGGTGGAAGCGGAATTCAGAAGGATTCTTGATTATTACGGCAATGATCCGGTGATTGTCCGCTCCAGCTCGATACTTGAGGACGGCTTCGGAAACGCCTTCGCCGGGAAGTATGAGTCGGTATTCTGCGGCAGTCTCGGTTCGCCGGAGGAACGTCTGCGGAAATTCGAGGACGCGGTGCGGACGGTCTATGCCAGTACGATGAGTCTTTCGGCTCTGGATTACAGAAAGCGCCGGGGACTCGACAAGCGCGACGAACAGATGGCGATCCTGGTGCAAAGGGTGTCGGGATCGCGATACGAGGGCTTTTTCATGCCCTGCGCGGCAGGCGTCGGATATTCCGCCAGTCCCTACCGAATGGACTCCGTAAAGCCGGAATCGGGCATGCTGCGGCTCGTCATGGGACTCGGTACCGCCGCTGTGGATCGCCGGACAGGCTCTTATCCAAGGATGGTTTCTCTCGACGACCCGAAGCGCGTGATCCATACATCGATCTCCGACAGACAGCAGTATTCCCAGCGCATCGTGGACGCGGTGAGCATGGAGAGCGGAGAGGTGGAGGGCTTTGACCCGATGAAGCTGTCCGGCAAGCTGCCCGCCTATCTGTGCAGGCTGCTGCTCACCCACAACTATGAAACCGAGGCACGCTTCCGCGATATGGGCATCGACAGGGATATTCTGTTTGTCACCTGCGACGGTCTGACAGACAACCAGTCGCTCATGAAAGATATGCGCGAGATACTCGGACTGATTCAGCAGCATTACCGCTACCCGGTGGACACGGAATACACCGTCAATTTTGCGCCGGACGGGAGATATGTCATCGATCTGCTGCAATGCCGTCCGCTTCAGCTCACGGACGACGGCGACAGGGTGGAATTTCCCGGGAGCATCTCGAGGGAGGAAATTCTGCTTGAAACAAAGGGCGTATCCATGGGCTTTTCACGGAAATATCCGATAGACTGTGTTGTGTATATTGATCCTGTAGCCTACTACAAGCTCCCCTACAAAAGAAAGTACGACGTCAAGAAGGCGCTTTCGGACATCAACTGGCATTTCCGGGAGCAGGGGAAGCGACTGGTGCTGCTCACGCCGGGAAGAATCTGCACCTCGTCGCCAGAGCTTGGCGTGCCGTCGGGATTTTCGGATATCAGCGAATTCTCCCTGATTGCGGAGGTCTCCGAATCGAGGATAGGCTATGTGCCGGAGCTGAGCTACGGCAGCCATATTTTTCAGGATCTGGTGGAGGCGGGTATTCTGTACACGGCTGTTTTTGAAGGAAAAACCACGGTGGTCTGGCAACCGGAATTACTGCGTTCCCTGCCGGATAAGACAGACAGCATCACCGCTCTCCGGGATGACGTCAGAAGCATTATTCACGCGTATGACACGTCAGACGTCGGCATGGAGCTGTATTATGACATGGGGGAGGAACGGCTGCTGCTGTGCGTTCCGCGGCATAATGCCTGAGTCCCCCACTCATATCACAGGATGCGTCATCAATCCGGTGGTTGCGTTCATCGCCAATGAAATGACCGTCCTATCCGTTTCTTAATCATGTGCGCCCGCGTTCTGTTGCGGCTGACATATTTCAGTCGTTTCAGAAAAAAAACTGCTTTTACTGTCTGCCCCGAAACAGTTGACATTCTCATGGAGGTCATGTATAATTAGCGGGTGACAGCCATATAGTGGGTTAGTACCATTGGCACCTGAAAGCTGGCAGCTGATTTTGAAAGGGGAAACACAAATTGTATTATACAAGTGTACTGGATCTGATCGGGAATACGCCGCTGATCAGTTTGGAGCAGACGACAGGTCTGCAGCTTTACGCCAAGGCGGAGTTTTTAAATCCCGGCGGCAGCATCAAGGATCGCATTGCCCTGAATATGATCGAGGCGGCGGAGAAGGAAGGGCGTTTGAAGCCCGGCATGACCATCATTGAGCCGACCTCCGGCAATACCGGCATCGGACTGGCGTTGTGCGGCGTCCGCAAGGGCTACCGGGTGATCATCGTCATGCCGGAGAACATGAGCGAGGAACGCAAGAAGATTATCCGCGCGCTGGGGGCGGAGCTGGTGCTGACAGACCCCGGTCTGAGCATTGGCGGTTCAGTGGAGAAGGCGTTGGAAATAGCCTCCGGCTCCCCTGATTACTTTGTCCCTCAGCAATTCCAGAATCCCGCCAACCCTCAGATGCACTATCGCACGACGGCGGTCGAGCTGGTAGAGCAGCTTGGGAAGAAAATTGACGTCTATGTCTCCGGCATCGGCAGCGGCGGCACTCTGCAGGGGGTGGCGCAGTACCTGCTGGAACAGAACCCCGACTGCAAGATCGTCGCGGTGGAGCCGCAGAATGTCTCCGCCCTTTTGGGAGACGAGCCGGGTCTGCACCAGATACAGGGAATCGGCGACGGTTTCATCCCGGATATTCTGGATACCTCCATCATTACGGATATTATCGAGGTTTCGGACGACGACGCGATCAACACCGCGCGCGAGCTGGCAAGGGTGCAGGGCTTGCTGGTGGGAACCTCCTCCGGCGCGAATGTCTGGGCGGCGAAGAAAATTGCCAGGAAATACGGCAGGGATAAGGTAATCGCCACAATATTGGCAGACCGCGCGGAACGGTATTTCAGCACCGCGCTGATCTGAGTCCGGAAAGCTCTTGATTATCTGAGGCGTGATGAGACGTTCTGCGACAGCCGTCGCTCATGCGGACACACGCGAGCGAATCGATATGCTTCCGTCAAAAGCGGGGAAATCACGTCCATTCGCATTTTTAAGGCATGAAACGACGATTATTGTATAAGGTTAAATTAATAAGAAACAGCCTGAAAGCTCGTAAAATGGAGCCTTCAGGCTGTTTTTAGCTGCGGATTTAAATCTGGTTCAGGATAAGCATCGCATCCCCGAAGGAGAAGAAGCGGTAGCGTTCCTGCACCGCGACCTTATAGGCGTTCATCACGTTGTCAAAGCCCGCGAAGGCGGACACCAGCATGATCAGCGTGCTTTCCGGCAGGTGGAAGTTGGTGATGAGTCCGTCGATGACCTTGAACTCATAGCCGGGGTAAATGAAAATCTGCGTCCAGCCGTCGGAGGGCTGGATTCTGCCGTCAATAACAGGGCAGGATTCGAGGGTGCGGCAGCTTGTCGTTCCGACGGAAATGACCCTTCCGCCGCTCCGGTGGGTTTCGTTGATGAGGTCGGCGGTTTCCTTCGGCAGGCAGTAATGCTCGGAGTGCATCACGTGGTTCGTCACATCATCTACCTTGACCGGACGGAAGGTGCCGAGTCCGACGTGGAGCGTGACATAGCCGATTCTCACGCCCTTTGCGCGGATTGCGTCAAGA
The DNA here is from genome assembly GCA_900316495.1 of uncultured Eubacteriales bacterium. Taxonomy (GTDB): domain Bacteria; phylum Bacillota; class Clostridia; order Oscillospirales; family Acutalibacteraceae; genus RUG762. The sequence goes on along the minus strand of ONDC01000097.1, from coordinate 9,316 downwards.
AGCTCATTGGTAAAATGCAGTCCGGCGGTCGGCGCGGCTGCCGAGCCTAATTCGCGGGAATACACGGTCTGATAGCGCTCCTTGTCCTCTAACTTTTCGGTGATGTAGGGGGGCAGGGGCATCTGTCCGATGCGGTCGAGTACCGAGAAGAATTCGTCCTCACATTCAAACCGCACGATTCTGTTGCCGTCGTCCAGCACTTCCATGACTTCGCCCACCATCAGCCCTTCGCCGAAGACAAACCGCGTGCCCACCTTCGCGCGCTTGCCGGGCTTGGTGAGACATTCCCAGACCTTCTGCTCCTTCTGTGTCAGCAGCAGGAATTCGTTGACCGAATCGCCGCCCTCCTTCACGCCGAAAATTCGCGCCGGCAGCACCCGCGAGTCGTTGACGATCAGGCAATCGCCGGGATTGAGATATTCAATCACGTCGCGGAATATTTTATGTTGCAGCGCTCCGCTCTGTCTGTCCATCACCATCAGGCGGGAGGAATCCCGCGGCTCGACAGGGTGCTGGGCAATCAGCTCCTGCGGGAGGTCATAATAAAAATCTGCTGTTTTCATAAATCGGTTCATCCTTTTTTGTTCAAAGTAATGCGCACGGCACAGAAACCGCTCGCATATTATAGGTAAAAACAAGAAAAAACAGGCAAAACCGCCGATTTGCCGCAAAACCCTTGACATTTGGCGATAATGCGCTATAATTGTTTTAAAGGCAATCAAATAAACAGAATTTCTGATAGAGGTGCGGCATTCAAAAGAGTATCACCGGTCGAGGCAGCCATTTGCCGTCGGCAGGCCGGTGTGAAAGGTTGTGCCGCCGAAGGGCTTGTCCGTATGGCAGGGCATGCGCCTGGGTGTGCGGTCAACAGCCGCGCAACTGTCATCATGCGTGATGGAGTGCTACTCAGATAATATTAACGGTTGGCGGCATCATTGGTGCGGGACATTCTTACAGTATTCCCGGAAGTCAGCGGTTACTATTATAGCGCATCGATGACCGGTTATCAACCGGTTTTTTTGTTTTTTTGTTTTATTTGTCAACATTCCATCATTTATTCATTTGGAGGTCTGTATTTTTATGAAGCAGTCTTATAACGTAGGCATTATCGGAGCAACGGGCATGGTCGGTCAGCGTTTCGCAACGCTTCTTTCGGGTCATCCGTGGTTCAAAGTAACCGCTCTCGCCGCCAGTGCGCGTTCGGCAGGAAAAACATACAAAGAGGCGGTCGGTTCCCGCTGGAAGCTGGCTACTCCCATGCCGGAGGAAATGGAGAATATGATGATTTTCGACGCCGACGCTGATATAGAAAAGATCACTTCCCTGGTCGATTTTGTCTTCTGCGCCGTCGATATGAAAAAGGACGAGATCCGCGCCCTGGAGGAAAAATACGCCAAGCACGAATGTCCCGTCATGTCCAATAACAGCGCCCACCGCTTCACAGAGGACGTCCCCATGATCATCCCCGAGATCAACGCCGACCATTCGCAGATCATCGAGGCACAGCGCAAGCGCCTCGGCACGAAACGCGGCTTCATCTCAGTCAAATCCAACTGCTCCATCCAGAGCTACGTGCCTGCCCTCACCCCCCTTCTGGAATACGGCGTGAAGGACGTTTTAGCCTGCACCTATCAGGCAATCTCCGGCGCGGGCAAGAATTTCGAGACATGGCCGGAAATGGTTGACAATCTCATTCCCTTCATTGGTGGCGAGGAGGAGAAATCCGAGAAGGAGCCTTTGAAGGTCTGGGGCAAGTATGAGGACGGCAGGATCACCCTCCGCAACGATATTTCCATCACCACCCAATGTCTGAGAGTGCCGGTTTCCGACGGTCACACAGCCGCCGTCTTTGTGCGCTTTGAGAACAAGCCCACCATCGACGAGATCAAAGCAAAATGGGCTTCCTTCGCGGGCGAGCCGCAGAGACTCGGACTTCCCAGCGCGCCGAAGCAGTTTATCCACTACTTCGAGGAGGACAACCGGCCGCAGGCAAAGCTCGACCGCAATCTTGAAGGCGGCATGGCGGTGAGCTGCGGCAGACTGCGCGAGGACACCCAGTACGACTACAAATTTGTCTGTCTTTCCCACAATACCCTCCCAGGGATGGCTCGACTGAAGCGCTCACGTTCGTTCGCTTTAGTGAATAATGAATACTGAATAATGAATAGTGAATAGTTTCGGAGCGCTTCGCGCTGGAATAAATTTTTTATTCGGTACTTTATTGGTTGTTTGGAATACAATAGATAATATAAGGCTTTTACAATTTACAATAAAAAAGAAAGAAGGACTGTCGCTTGAAGAATACTATTTTTACCGGAGCGGGCGTTGCCATTGTCACGCCTATGAATGAGGACGGTTCGGTGAATTTTGACGCTTACGCCGACCTGATTGATTTCCAGATTGAAAACAAGACCGACGCGATCATTACGTGCGGCACCACCGGAGAATCCTCCACCCTCAGCGACGAGGAACACCGCGAGGTTATCCGCTTCGCCATCGAACAGACCGCCGGAAGGGTTCCCGTCATCGCCGGAACAGGCAGCAATGACACTAAGTACGCCATAGAGCTTTCACAGGCTGCCGGGGAGATGGGCGCGGACGGACTGCTGCTTGTCACGCCCTACTACAACAAGACCTCCCAGCGCGGACTTGTCGCACACTTCGGCATGATCGCCGAAAGCGTCAAGACACCCATGATCCTCTACTCCGTCCAGAGCAGAACCGGCGTGAATATCGCCCCCGAAACCGCCCTTGAGCTTTCCAAGTACGACAACATCGTCGCCATCAAGGAAGCCAGCGGCAACATCTCGCAGGTTGCCAAGATCCGCGCGCTCTGCGGCGACAATCTCGATGTGTACTCCGGCAACGACGATCAGATCGTTCCCCTTCTTTCTCTCGGCGGCAAGGGCGTCATCTCGGTGCTTTCCAACGTCGCCCCCGAGGTCACGCACAACATCTGCCAGCTCTATTTTGACGGCAAGGTCGCGGAAAGCGCGGCTCTCCAGCTTGAATATCTCGACCTCTGCAACGACCTCTTTATCGACGTGAATCCGATTCCCGTCAAGGAAGCCCTCAACATGATGGGCATGAACGCCGGTCCCTGCCGTATGCCCCTCTACGAAATGACCGACGCCGCCAAGGATAAGCTCGCCGCCACCCTCGCCAGACACGGACTCCTTTGAGCGCTCGCGTTCGCTCGCTAACTTAAAATTGAAGACTGAAAACTGAAAAATGAATCATATTGGAGCGCTTCGCGCTGGATTATTATTTTTCAAGCCCGTAAGGGCTTCCGACATTATTCATTCTTAAGTCTTAAATATTCAGTCTTCAGTCATTTTATGAGATTTGCATGCTTTCGGTTGTAATTCCGGCCGGAAGCATGTGTTGTATCGGAGGATTATGAAAAGATGTGCCTGATCTGTGATCGGATTGACATGATCAAAAAGGGCTGCAATCCCTATTTTGTCCGGGAGCTTGAGACGGGGTATGTCGTCATCGGGGATCATCAGCATTTCAGCGGCTACACCCTTTTCCTTTACAAGCACCACGGTGAGATAACCGAAATCTTTCATCTGGAGCCTTATGAAAGAACGAAATTCATGGAGGAAATGGCGATGGTCGCCGAGGCGGTTTCCCGCGCGTTCGGAGCCGAAAAGATGAATTACGAGCTGCTCGGCATGGGGGACGCGCACCTGCACTGGCATTTGTTCCCGCGCAGGGAAGGCGACATTCTGCCATACGGTCATCACGGAAAAGGCCCCGTCTGGTGGTATCCGATGGAAAAGATGTACGCCGACGGCAACCGCCCCGACGAAGCGACGCTTTCAGAGATGAAGCAAAGACTTTCCGCCGAGCTGGACAGGCTCATTCCGCCACAATCTTGCGAGGTGAAGTAAGAATGCATTTTGTAAAAACCGTCAGAAAAAACTGGACGGCATACGCAAGCCGGAGCATACCGGAGGGAAACCGCGCATAGCCTTGTACGGGGGCATCGCCCTGATCGCCGGGGTACTGATGGGCGTCTTTTCCAAATGGCTGGACACGCTCGGCATCGACGACGGCGTATGGTGGCAGCGTATTTTAGGCATGATCGACCTGGGAAATGTGCTTTCGCTCTTCCCGATCTGGCTGCTGATCGCGCTTGCCATCGCGGTCTTTGCCAAATCTCCGCTGAATGCCGCGCTGCGCGTCTTTCTCTTTTTTGCCGGCATGTGCGGGGCATATCACATTTCCTCCGTTCTCATCGCGGGATTCAACCCCACGCATTACATGATGATCTGGTACGGCTTTACGGCTGTCTCTCCCCTGCTGGCGGCGGTCTGTTGGTACGGGAAGGGAAAAACCGTTCCGTCGCTCGTGATCGACACGCTGATCCTCTGGGTGATGGCGTCCTGCTGCTTCGGGATCGGCTTCTGGTATGTGGATTTCAGAAGTATCGTGGACACCCTGCTGTTCATCGGAGCGGCTGCCATCCTCTATGTCTCCCCGAAAAACACGGCTATCAGCCTTGCGGGTGGATTCTTACTGGCTTTGCTATTCAGACTGCCTTTTGAATAAATATTGATTTACCACCATGAACAATGAAAGGATGTATAAAACACATGACTAAAATCATTCTCTGCGGCTGCGGCGGCAAAATGGGCGCGGCCATCACCGCCATTGTCAATGAACGCGACGACTGCGAGATCGTCGCGGGCGTAGACGTGAATACCTCCTGTAGCCGGAGCTATCAGGTCTACAGCGGTATCGGTGACGTGACCGAAACCGCCGATGTAGTCATCGACTTTTCCCACCCCAGCACGCTGGATTCCATTCTTGCCTATGCGGTAGACAAGCAGGTTCCCGCCATTCTCTGCACCACGGGCTATTCCGAAGCACAGCTTTCGCAGATTGACGCAGCGTCCCAAAAGGTCGCGCTTTTCCACTCCGGCAATATGTCGCTCGGCATCAATCTGCTGATCGCGCTCTCCCGCAAGGCGGCGCAGATTCTCGGCGGCAGCTTCGATGTGGAGATCGTGGAAAAGCACCATAATCAGAAGATCGATGCACCCAGCGGCACGGCGCTGATGATCGCCAAAGCCATCAGCGAGGAGCTGCCCTACGATTCCCGTTTTGAGTACGACCGCCACAGCGTCCGCAGAAAGCGGGAACACTCGGAAATCGGCATTCATTCTGTGCGCGGCGGCAGCATTGTCGGCGAACACGAGGTGATCTTCGCAGGTCACGACGAGGTGGTGACCCTCTCCCACAGCGCGCAGTCCAAGGGCGTATTTGCCGCCGGAGCGGTCAACGCAGCCGTATTTATGAAGGGCAAGCCCGCCGGACTTTATGACATGAATGATCTGATCGCGGAATAATACAACCCAAAACAGATGAAAAAGGCACCTTCCCCACTTGAAGGCATGAATGCAGTCAGGTGAGGAAGGTGCTAATCAGTGTATTACTATTGCTTTTGACAATTACCAATAGTATCTTTCCTTTCTAAAATTCTGAATCCTCCCAACACTGTTGCTGAGACTATGTTAAGAATACTTATAGATTTCACTATTGTAATTCATTGTAACAAATAATAGAACAAACAAGCCTCTCGCAAGGATTTTTCTTACAAGAGGCTTGTTGTTTACCTGAAAACTTAACACTGATTAAATTTTTACTTTGCAGGTTCCTCATCAATAGCTGTTTCGGAATCATCAAAATCAATCATCCCAGATATTCCTGCAACATCAAGCGCCCAATAGAACGTTCCATCATCCGCAATATATACATCCAAGCCTTCTCTATACATAAACAAAATGCATCCGGAAAATAGGTGAACAAATTGTAAACACTGGAAATAGAATCAGAATTACTACATTCGTCAGTTTTACGCATTGACAGGACAGCAAAAAGATACTAAAATAGTAGTAGAATCTATTTACTGAAAGAAGGTTGTACCATGGAAAAATTAATGTATCTCGCTCCGGCTGCCGGCGTTATCGCCTTGCTTTACGCCCTGTTTCTTTCCCTACGGGTCAAACGGCAGGAGGAAGGCACCGAGAGAATGAAGCAGATCGCCGCCTCGATCAATGAGGGCGCGCGGGCGTTCCTCTTCTCGGAATACCGGATTCTGGTCATTTTCGTTGCCGTGCTGTTCCTTGCCATCGGCATTGGTCTGAACAACTGGCTGACGGCGGTGTGCTTCCTCTGCGGTTCGCTGCTCTCCACACTGGCGGGCTACTGCGGCATGTCGGTCGCCACCCGGGCGAACGTCCGCACGGCAAACGCCGCCAAAAAGCACGGCATGAGCAAGGCGCTCTCTGTCGCGTTCTCCGGCGGCGCCGTCATGGGTATGTGCGTCGCGGGTATGGGCTTGCTTGGCGTTTGCCTGATCTACGCCATTTCACGCAACACGGACATCCTCTTCGGCTTCAGTCTTGGCGCGTCCTCCATTGCGCTCTTTGCGCGCGTGGGCGGCGGCATCTACACCAAGGCAGCCGACGTGGGCGCTGATCTCGTCGGCAAGGTAGAGGCCGGCATCCCGGAGGACGACCCCAGAAATCCCGCCGTTATCGCCGACAATGTGGGCGACAACGTGGGCGACGTCGCAGGCATGGGCGCAGACCTCTTTGAAAGCTACGTCGGCTCGCTGATCTCCGCCATTACGCTCGGTGTGGGACTGGCGGACGGCATGGAAGTCAAGGGCGCTCTCTTCCCGGCGCTTCTGTCCGCCGTGGGTCTGATCGCCTCCATCATCGGCACCTTCTTCGTCCGCGGCAAGGAGGGCGGCAACCCCCAGACCGCTCTGAATGTCGGAAGCTATGTCGCTTCCGGCGCGGTCATTGTCGCGTCGCTGCTTCTCAGCAATTCGCTTATGGGCGATATGAGATACTGCATTCCCGTCATCGCGGGGCTTGTGGTGGGTCTGCTCATCGGCATTATCACTGAAATCTACACATCCGATCAGTTCCTCTTTGTCCGCAAGATCGCGGAGCAGTCCAAGACCGGTCCCGCCACGACGATCATCAGCGGTATTGCGGTGGGCATGCAGTCCACGCTTTTCCCGATCATTCTCATAGGAATCGGCGTTATCGCCGCCTACCGTTCCTGCGGCGGCGGGTACAACGGACTCTACGGCATTGCGCTGGCAGCGGTAGGCATGCTCTCCACTACGGGCATTACCGTCGCGGTGGACGCTTACGGTCCGATTGCCGACAATGCCGGCGGTATCGCTGAAATGAGCGGACTTGACGAATCCGTCCGCGAGATCACCGACAGTCTCGATTCCGTCGGCAACACAACCGCCGCCATCGGCAAGGGCTTTGCCATCGGCTCGGCGGCGCTCACAGCGCTCGCGCTGTTCGTTTCCTACGCCCACGCGACAAGTCCCGCGCTTTCTACGATCAACATTCTCGACCCGAAGGTTATTGTCGGCCTTCTCGTGGGCGGCATGCTGCCCTTCCTCTTCTCGTCGCTCACCATGGACAGCGTCTCCAAGGCGGCAAATGAGATGATCGAGGAGGTGCGTCGGCAGTTCCGCGAAATGCCCGGTCTGCTCGAAGGCTCCGAGAATCCCGATTACAAGACCTGCGTCAGCATCTCCACACACGCGGCGCTCAAGCAAATGCTGGTTCCCGGCATTATCGCGATTATCTGTCCGCTGGTGGTCGGATTCCTGCTCGGCACCGAAGCGCTCGGCGGCATGCTCGCCGGTTCGCTGGTGTCCGGCGTGCTGCTGGCGATCTTCATGTCCAACTCCGGCGGCGCGTGGGACAACGCCAAGAAATTCATCGAAACCGGCGGCGGCGACGGCAAGGGCAGCGAATCCCACAAGGCGGCTGTCGTCGGCGATACGGTGGGCGACCCCTTCAAGGACACGGCAGGTCCCTCCATCAACATCCTCATCAAGCTGATGACGATTGTCGCGCTCGTCTTTGCCCCGATGTTCGGCGGCGGATTCTTTTAATCCTTTGTGAGTCATTTCCGGAAAAGCATATCATCCCGGCAGGGAGCCTCTCGCTTTGTGAAGCGACGGCAAACCCTGCCGGGATTTTTCTTACAGATTTTGGTCGATGTATGGCATATACGGCTTTTTGAAATAAACGCTGTCGGGATGCTCCCGGTACCATTCATATTCCTCCGCAAGCCCCTGCTCCAGGGGAATCGTTTCGGGCATGAGGGAGGACTGACGGCTCACGTCGAGGACGTATTCATAATCGTGGAAGCAGAAGTAATCCCGCTGAACGACCGATTTGTCCACGCTGACAAATGCCGGCGTTTTCCCTGCCGCGCGGTAGCAAAGCGTCACCCACTCCTTCACGGTCACGGGCTCCGGGTTGCCGACGTTGAATATTTTCCGCTCCGGATGCTTTTCAAGCAGAATGTCAATAAACCGGCAGAAATCGCGCACATGGAAGAATTGCAGCTTCATGCCGCCGTCGCCGGGAAGGTAGAAGGGTCTGTCCTGCATGGCGCAGTCAAAGACAAAGCCCTCGCGGTAGATGTTTTCATAAATTCCGTAGAAATACGGCGGGCGGAGGATGTACGCGCCGGGGACGTGCCGGGTCAGATACCTCTCCGCCTGCAGCTTGTTCATACCGTAATCGCGCCATATGGCGTTGTAGCCGCAGCCCTGTTCCTCTTTGAAGGGCTGCGGATTGGTCTCGGGATAGACCGCGCTGGAGCTGACAAGGAGATAGTCGTCAAACAGAACGCCTGATTCGATCAGTGTCCTGACGTGTTCTTCGGTGTAGGCGGTGATGTCCAGAATCGCGTCAAAGCGGATTCCCCTGAGACGGTCGCCTAATTGCGTGCGGTCGCACTCAATCAGCGTCACGCCGTTCACCTGCGGACGGCTGCCGCGATTGAGAACGGTCACCGCGTGTCCTTCCGAGATAAAATACTCCGCCGCGAACCGGCTGACGAAGGTGGTGCCGCCTGTAATCAGAAGGTTCATATTACACCACCGATTCAAAAAGTCTGTCGGCGGTTTCCTTGGTGGCGTACTCGCTGACCTCCAACACGCGGATCTTCATCGACCGCGCGCCGAGGGCGACCTCGATGACGTCGCCGACCTTCACGTCGTAGGATGCGCGGGCGGGCTTGCCGTTGACCAGCACCCTTCCCGCGTCGCACGCCTCGTTTGCCACCGTGCGCCGCTTGATAATGCGCGATACTTTTAGATATTTGTCCAGTCTCATTCTGTTTCCTCCTTGTGGAAAGATGCTTTGTGTCAGTTGAATGTGTTCGGATCATGGCAGGGAAGAATCCCCAGTGGTTTCCTGATATTCTCCCGTCGTGCAATATCATCTTAAGAAAATGTAAGATTTGAAGATTTTTT
>ONDC01000054.1 GCA_900316495.1 uncultured Eubacteriales bacterium | reverse complement strand
ACACAGGAAATGTCGGTGGAGATTCATATGACCAAAGTGGATAATAAATGGTATATCGTCAAATCCCTTGGTGTGAACCGCATGATTTCTGAGATCAGAACGTCTGTGGTCGCTGTTTTTTCCATCATTGGCGGCTGACTGCCGATTTGTTGAATTGCAATAATAGTTTTGAAAAAATGTAAAAAACGCTCTGAATGCCGTTCTTTTGTTCACAAAGTGTTATTTGTCAGTTAATAGGGTATTCACAAAGTGTATTTATACTTAATATTAATAGCGGGAGTCAAACGAACCTCTGTGCAGGTTTAGGATGTACATGTTCTGTTCTGTCGGTTTTGTTCATCCCGTTATGATCTGATTAAGACTACACCTACTCCTATCCCTTTTTTGATACTCTTTTCTGACACAAGGCGGACGGCAATCATGTCGTCCGCCTTGTGTCTTTTGAGAAACGGAGGTTCTGCTATGCCGGATATTATCAGTCATTGGATGCTGGGAAAGCGCATACTGAATGAGGACAGCTTTGAAAAGGAATTTACTTTTATTGACAAGGAAGCCTTTCTCTGGGGATGTCAGGGACCTGATATACTATATTTTCACAGGATGATGCCGTGGCAGTCCGGAAGCCTGCGCTCTTATGGCTCGGCGCTCCACAAAGGGGACCCTGCCCCTCTCCTGCGTTCGCTTGCCAAGGTCTGTCGTTACTGCTCCGACAGGAAGGATTACAACGTCATCCTCTCCTATTCGATGGGCTTCTGCTGCCACTATTGCTATGACCGTCTGGTGCACCCGCTGGTGTATTACAATATAGAGCTGCTGGAAAAGACCGACGAGCGCGGCGTCAATTACAAGTATCACGCGCTGGTGGAGAGCAACCTCGATCTGATATTGCTCCGTCGGGAGAAGGGTCTGACCATCTGTGATGTGGACTTGGGCGACTGTCTGCCGGACTGCGAGGGGCTTGATACGTCGGTGGCGCTGCTGTATTCCCTCCTGCTCTGCGACCTTTACGGCGTCCATACGCCACGGAAGCAGGCGATTACTCTCACCTCAGATTTCCTGTCCGGAACAAAGCTGCGCAGGGATCCGCATTTCATCAAAAAACCGGTGGCGGAGCTTGCCGAGCATTTTCTGCCCTATGTGAAACCCGGAATAAAGGGAGGCGCGCTTGCCTGCCGTTTCTACCCCAAAGCGCATGATACGGGCTTTGATTACGCCAATATGACCAACAGTGTGTGGTTCGACCCCAGGGACAGGAGCTTCCGATCCAATTCAAGCTTCTTCGATCTCACCTCTATGGCTCAGTTTGAATCCATGGCGCTGATCAAAATTTTTGCGGAGGAAGTGTCCTGTAAAGGCAGCGGGAATTTTGAGGAATTTACCGACGGCGTAAATTTCAGCGGAATCAGATGGAATCTGAATGAATAAATAAGGAAGAACAGAATCAATCACAATTTCTGATCATTTATTTGTGCATTCTTTATTGATTTGCCCCCGGAACGAAGTTTTTTATGCGGAAATTGCAAGAAAATGTCGTTTCGGGGTTGTATTATTACAAATTTGTAGTATAATAATAACAGCATTGTAATAGGATGATTGCTCAAGGGGAGTGATATGCATGAGCAATTTGACAAAAAAGGTTATCCTGACAAAACAGGATCCTCTGACAAAAAAAGAGATAATACAAAAGATCAAAGCAAACGGCAAAAAGAAGAAGCTGAATGTGTTCGCGCGGTTCTATCGCTTTCTTTGCTGGATCGGTCTCCGGCTGCAGTTTGCGACATACAACAAGCGCAGAAGGATAAAGAAGTTTTTCAGCCCGGTGAGCGGAAGGCTCTCGGCGTTTTTCCGCGCACATGTCGTCGTACCCGTATCGGGCGCGTGGCGTGAATTCCGCGAGATCTGCGGCAGCACGGAGGGCTTCGGAAATACCTTCAGACAGCACAAGGGCTTTTTTGCCGGAGTTGTGAATGTGCTCCTGCCGGTCATTTGCATCGCCGTGCTTGCGGTGGTGATTGCAAACGTCGTCCGTGCCCCGCACGCGCTTGAGGTGTCCTGCAACGGCAAGGTGCTGGGCTATATTGAGGATGAAGGGGTTTACAACAGCGCCGTGAAGCTGCTCAGCCAGCGCACGGTCAATACGAGCCGCGATTACACGGATTCGCTTACCCCGTCCTATACGATGGCGTCGGTGAGCTCATCCATGAATATGAGCTCCGAAACCCTCTGTGAGGCGCTGCTTGCCGACAGCAGCGACGTCGAGAACGCCTACGGTCTTTACATAAACGGCGCCCTTTGCGCTGCTGCCAAGAGCTATGGCGACATCCAGTTTATCATGGAGAGCTTTCTTGATCAGTACAAGACAGGTACGCCGGGTGAAAAGGTCACCTTTATGGGCACGACCGATATTATCAGCGGCCTGTATTCCACGGACAGGATTGTGTCATCCGATAAATTTGCCAAGACGATCTCAACCAAGCGCACCGAAACCCAGATTTACACCGTTATGGAGGGCGATACGGCGCAGTCAATTGCCAATGTTGCCAATATGTCGTATGCGCGTCTGATCAAGATCAACGAGAACCTGGGCGATACTCCCGAACCCGGCACATCCGTGCTGCTGGAGAAGGAGCTTCCCGTGCTGAAGGTTCAGACTGTCCGCACGGTCAAGGTCAAGGAAAAAATCAATTTCTCCAAGAAAACCGTCAAGAACGACAAACAGTATACCTCCTATTCAAAATGCATTACAAAGGGCGTTCCCGGGGAACGTGAGGTTTTGAAGCAGGTGACGGAAATCAACGGCGTTCAGGTGGCGAGCGAGGTTATTTCATCCACCGTTACCCGACAGCCCGTTGACGCGGTGTATGAGGTCGGCACTAAGAAGGCGCCTACCGGCTCGAGAGTGGGCACGGGACGCTTTACATGGCCGGTTCCCGGCGTACACAGCATCTCCTCGCCCTTCGGACCACGCTGGGGAAAGCTGCACCGCGGCGTTGACATTTCCTGCGGCGGCATCTACGGACGCACGGTTGTGGCTGCGGATTCAGGGACAGCGACCGTCAGCCGGATGGCAGGCGGTTACGGACTGCATATCATCATCTCGCATGGCAACGGGTATTCGACATGCTATGCTCATCTGAGCGCTGCCACTATCCGATCTGGCTCCACTGTGTCCAAGGGTCAGGCGATCGGACGTGTGGGAAGTACCGGACATTCCACCGGACCGCATCTCCACTTTGAGATACGCCGAAACAACACCCCCACCAATCCGATGCATTATTTCTAAGGAAACGAAATATCGCGCGATGTATCGCCGCAGACTTCCGTTGTGAGGTCTGCGGCTTTTTGGTATGAGCAGAGATAAATGAAAAAGCGCAGACAGCTTTTGATACTGTCTGCGCTGTATTTGCAAGGTGGGGGAGGATTACGACATCCCCGTTGTCAGATAAGCCTTCTGAGATCAAGCTCGACGTCCTGATAGGATTTCGATACGCTGACAGAGCTTTCCTCCTGTGGCTGATTCTTGCGGTTGAACTCGCCAAGGATCTTGTCATAGCTGGCGACGATTTCATCGGGCAGCGGCGCGTCCTTGCTTGCTGTCTTATTGTATTTCTTGAACACTTCAAGAAGCTCCTTGTAGCAGATGATAAATACCTTTACGACCTCCGGGTCGAACTTCTTTCCGCTGTCATCGCAGATTCCGTGATAGACCTTGTTGGTATCCCAACCGCTCTTGTAGCCTCTGGCGCTGATAAGCATATCAAAGGTGTCGGCGACAGCGACAATTCTTCCCGGAAGGCTGATCTCCTTGCCGATCTTACCCAAATATCCCGCGCCGTTCCAGTGCTCGTGATGATCCAGCGCGATCTGTCTTGCCATTTCCATCACATTACCTTCCGCGTTCTGCAGAAGCTGTTCGCCTGCCACGACGTGCGTTTTCATGATAGCGAACTCTTCGTCGTTGAGGGTGCTTTCTTTTTCGATGATTTCGCTGGGAATGAGAATATTGCCAATGTCATGCAGCATAGAGGCTAAACGTATGGTTTCCACTTCTTCATCGCTCATTCCCATGTTTTTGGCGATCACCTTGCTGTATTCCGAAACGCGCTTGATGTGCTGTCCCACATTGCCGGATTTGGCCTCGGCTGCCTCCGCCATTGTGAGAATCATGTTTTCCTGTATGCTGACCCTCTGCGAGATCTGTCTCTGCACAATATCTCCGTGCTCAAACACATAGGAAATGCAGTAGAATATCATTCCGATAAAGATATACATATAGTTGATGGAGATTTTCTTGATCGGAATATTGAGGAATCCCGCGACGCCCACCTGGAACACGATGGGAAGGACGGAAAGCAGCACAAGCAGAACGGCGACAAACCGGATAATGCGGATATTTCCCCTCGAAAACGGAGGCTTTTCCTGATACAGCCTGAAAAATATCAGTCCTGTCATGGAGGTGACAAGCAGCAGCAGAATAGAGGCGACTACCGTATTGACATTGTTGGCGGTGGAATAGGATACAACCTTTGATGTAAAATCCTGATTGATGGAATAAACCTTTGTGATGGCGATAATCAGCAGTACCAGTGTTACCACGAGCATCAAGATGCTGATAATAAGACCGATGATGTGAAGCTGCTTGTTGACCTTTGTCGAACGCTCGTCCAGTTCCATGTTTTCCATGCTTTCCGAGCCTTTGAGTAATGATGACAGATTTATCTTTGCCATTTGTCAGATCACCTTTCTTCACCGAAATGAATATCAGCGAAAGTTAATGATATTGAGGCGCCTCCTCTGAGGATTCTTCCGAGGATTTTTCTGCTTCGGCAGCAGCGGCTGCTTCCTTCTTTGCCTTGCGTTCCGCCCATTTGTCGCAGACCGTGCGAACGATCGTGCTTCCGAGCAGACCAAACAGGAAACCGAGGATGGCTCCGCCGAAAACGTCGCTGGGGTAGTGTACCTGAAGATAAATGCGGGAGAAGGCTATCAGAATCGCCAGCACAAAGGCGGCAAAGCCGTAGAGCGTATGATCCTTGTACAGAGCGGTTGCGGCCTCAAAGCTCGCAAGAGTATGTCCCGACGGAAAAGAGTAATCCGTGGGGGCGGAAATCAGCAGCTGGTCCTTCGGCAAAATGGTATTTGAAATATTGAAGGGTCTCGGACGCGCCACGAGGGGCTTGATAATGCCGTTGCCGACAATGAGACCTATTACCATGGCAACGCCCATAGCGGCGCCGGTTCGGCGGGTCTTTTTTGGAATGAGAAGGATCAGAGCGAGCGCGATCCAGAAAATGCCGGCGTCGCCCAGCTTGGTGATGTATGGCATGATGGAATCCAATATCCCGCAGCGCATAGTACTGTTGACCGCTTTTAACACATTATGGTCAAACGAAGAGACACTTGAAAGAAAATAATTTAAAATGCCGTCCATAAAAAACAACCTCCTGTAAAAGGCGAGATGAAAAATGACTAAAACTGGCTATTTCCAGAAGAAATAAATGTATCATTATTAATATATCATATTTTATACAATATTTCAATCCTTTTTTTATGTTATTTTTAACGATTTTTAAGTTGGGATTTATACCAACCTGAAACGGGTGAAAAAAACGAAAAGATGAAGAAACTATAAATTCTTTTGTCAGTTTCAATTTATTCAGGGAATTTGTGTTGACGATTCAGCTTTAATGATGTAAAATAAGCAGAGATTGAATTGAAAAAGTGTTACATTTATTCATGTTTTTTCAGTTACGATACAGCAGGAACAACAATTGAGGAGGATATAATCGATATGATGAGTTCATCACTTTCATCCTGGCAGTCGACCAACAACTATCGCAGAGAGGGCGACGTCGTATACGGCGTTTACCAGGGCTGCGGCTTTTCGGTGAGCGAAGAGGACGGCGGCAAGCTCTTTGTCTTTATGCTTTCTGCCGGGGACAACAGGGCGTTTGACAGCTTTGAGAATGCGCTCGTTGACGAGGGCGGAGAGCTGAGTCAGGGGCAGGTAGGCGATGTGGAGAATTATCTCGCGATATTCTACGATGAGAGCGCCGGTTCCGTTTCTCTGCGCACGATGGACAAGGTGTTGGATTTTGTTGTCGCCGAAGCGCGTCAGTGCGGCTTCCGCGTGCCGAACGTCTGCGTCAAATGCGGCGCCAGAGCCAACAAGCGCTCCTTTGTGGACAATATGGTGCAGCCTCTCTGCCCGGAATGCAGCGCCAAGCAAAAACAGAACCGCCGTCCGGCACAGTCCGCTCCCGCTCCCAAGCCCATGGCTACGAGAGACAGAGAGGATGAGGACGATTACGACCGCCGGTATGCGCCCATGAAGCCGGACAGCAGCAAGTATGACGATTCATATGACGAATACTCCGGCATGAGATCCAAGTATGACGATGACCGTTACGAGGATCAATTCAGAGGTTCCTACAACGACGCCGATTATGACGAGCCGCGCGTTTCGTTTGACGACAGCGGAGACGAATACCGCGAGATCATGGGCGATGAACGCTCCCGCAGGGACGATTCTCCCTCCCGCGAAATAGAGGGCACTGTGGGAAAGGGCGTTCTTGGAGCCGCGCTGGGCGCCGCGATCGGTGTGATTCCCTATCTGATCGTTTCCATGATCGCCGATTTCCATATGGCGGCGCTCTGTTTCCCTGCGGGAATGCTGGCGGTGGTGTTTTATACCATGCTTCACGGCGTGCGTTCCAAGGGCACCGGCATGGGCATCTGCATGGGAGTCAGCGCAGTTGTATCGGTCGTATTTATGTTTCTGGGAATGGTGTTTTCCTATGTCAACGACACCACGACTTTTTCCGGCGCGCTGAGCTATCTGATGGATAAACAGCTTTCCTTTTTCCTGATCAATGTGGTTTTCTCGATTCTCGGCTCGGTGTTCGGCGCGTTCTTCATGATCAGCGTGATGAACAAGTACGTCGAACAGTAATCCGGCATGAGGACGGAACTGCACGATACCGATACCAAGCGGACGGTGGCGCTGCTTGCGGGCGTTGATCTGGGGGAACCGGATACAGAGGAATCCCTTGACGAGCTGCGGGAGCTTGCCCGTACCGCGGGAGCCGAGGTCGCGGGTGTGATCTGTCAGAAGCGCCCCGCGCCGGACCCCGCCACCTGTGTCGGCTCCGGCTTTCTGCAGGACATGACAGACTTCTGCCGGGACAATGACGTGGATCTGATCATCTTCGACCGGGAGCTTTCTCCCATCCAGATGCGGAATATTGAACAGGCAACCGATGTCCGCACCATAGACCGCACGATGCTGATATTGGATATTTTTGCCGGAAGGGCGCGTTCCAATGAGGGCAAGCTGCAGGTAGAGCTGGCGCAGCTGAAATATATGCTTCCGAGACTGACCGGCAAGGGCATCGCCATGAGCCGGCTCGGAGGCGGCATCGGCACGAGAGGCCCTGGCGAGACTAAGCTGGAAACTGACCGTCGGCATATTCACAGGCGCATTGACTCGCTGAAGGCGAAGCTGAGCGACGTGGCGGATCAGCGCAGCCGCCAGCGCGAGCGCCGCAAACGCGACGGCGTGGTGACAGTGGCGATCGTCGGCTATACCAATGCCGGTAAATCCACCCTGCTGAATGCCCTGACAAATGCGGGCGTACTCTCTGAGGACATGCTGTTTGCCACCCTCGATCCTACCGCAAGGGCACTGGCGCTTCCCTCGGGCAGCAGCGTGATGCTGGTCGATACCGTCGGGTTTATCCGCCGTCTGCCGCATCATCTGATAGAGGCCTTCAAATCTACGCTGGAGGAAGCGGTTCAGGCGGACATTATTCTCAATGTGTGCGACTGCTCGTCGCCTGTGTTCCGCGATCATCTGTACATTACCCAAAAGCTCCTTGACGAGCTGGGCGCGGGCGGCAAGCCCGTCATTACCGTGCTCAATAAGATCGACAGAGCTGACCCCGGTGAAATCTGCGGGGTGGAAGGCGTGCGGATCAGCGCCAAGAGGGGAGAGGGCTTTGACCTGCTTCTGGAAGCCATCGAGAAGGCGCTTCCGGTGCAGAAGGCGCGCGTTACCCTTCTGTTTCCGTTCACGGACATGGGTCAGTCGGCGCTGGTAAGGGAAAACGGCACCGTGTTCTCGGAGGAATACACCGAAAGCGGCTTGCTGATGGATTGTCTGATTGACGCCGTGACGGTGCAGAGATTGAAGCAATACCTACAGTGAAATTTGTAATTTATTTTGGTAGAATTACAAATAGGAATATTTTATCGTGATTCCATTCAATAACGAATCCCATTTATTTTGAAAAATAACAAACGACCTGCATTATTCCAAGTTTTCAAGAATGATGCAGGTCTATTTTTGCGTTTTTCAGGAAAAATAAAGACAGGCTTTTGATCAGCCGGATTCAATTTGGAAGGGAATGAATCATATGCAGCGAAGAAAACTGATTTTGCTCACGGGTATTCTGGCGTTTGGTCTTTCCGTCGCGTATGCGGTCAACACAATGTCGTATGTTACGGCCTCTTCAAAAGGACAGCTTTCGGGGAAAAAAGCGGAGGTAGCAACGACCGTTCAAGCCGGGGAAGGAACCGGCGCAACTCGACCTACCCGGCAGCTTCCCGATCCTGCTTCACTCAGCGGGAAGAAAATCTGCTGGGGACAGGGCAGAAATTACGACGCACTCAACCGGCCGCGTGACGCGGTGACCTCGCAGCAGAAATACGGCGGACTCGGCGGACTCTTCATTGATCTGAGCGACTCGGACGCAGACACCCTGACCGAGCCGGCAAAAAAGAAAATCTGCCTCACATTTGACGAGGGATATGAAAACGGCTACACCGGCAGCATCCTCGATACCCTCAGGGATAAGAAGGTTCAGGCGGTGTTTTTCATCACAGGGGACTACGCAAGACGTGAGGGAGAACTGGTCAGGCGAATGATAGACGAGGGCCAGGTCGTGGGAAATCACACGTGGAGACATTATTCCATGCCGGAAAAATCGCTTGACACATGCCGCGAAGAGATCAGCCTGCTCCATGACTATGTCAGGGAGCACTTCAGTTATGAAATGCGGCTGCTTCGTCCGCCGAAGGGAGAATTTTCCGAGCAGACACTTGCCGTTGCCTCGGAAATGGGCTACACCACCTGTCTGTGGAGCTTTGCCTACAAGGATTGGGACACAGACTCTCCGGGAGATCAGACACAGTCGCTGCAAAAGCTGGAGGAAAGACTGCACAGCGGAGGGGTGTATCTGCTGCATGCCGTTTCGCCCACCAATGCCGCGATACTCGGCGAATTTATCGACTTTGCGCGTGCAGAGGGATATGAATTCGTCACGCCGTGAGAAAAAAATCGCCGCGCACAGCTCCGGGAGTGTGCGCGGCGACAATAGATGATTTACAATAATTAACGAGAATGAATATTACAGATAATCGTACTCGGAATAGTCGTATAAATATCTGTCAAAGTATTCATCCGCCATCTCTTCCGTAATACCATGCTTTTCAATGATATTGACGGCTACCTGACGATCGAGAGTCCAGCGGGCAAGGTGCTTGTTGTCGCCCGGAAAAAGATTATTTTTCTGGGCAATATACGCGATTGCCAGCTTTGCGTGTTCCTTTGTCTTCTGATCGGGAGCTTTCTCCATAACGCGTTCCAACTGAGGAACAGCAGCGACAGACAGATCCCGTGTCATGTAATGAATGTCAATTCTATTCTTGACGGGATTTGCCAGATATTGGTCGACATTGTATTTTGCCACAAAGCCGTCCACATTGAAGAGGCAGTACGCTGCGACTGTCATGGCGACGATGGTACCCACCACGGCGGAAACCCTCAACCTGTCGAAGATGATTCTCAGAGCCACGACAATATCCACTATTGCCATCAGGCAGATGAGAACGGCGGCGTTGAAGCGGGAAACGGTGAGGTTGTAGCCGCCTATATAAATGATCAGGCGACGGGCGGCGGAGACAATGATAATGCCGTTGCTGACAGTAATAATAAGAAGCGCAATTTTGACATAGACAGGCAGTCTGTCATGCTGGTTGTTTTTGGTGAGCATACATACGGCGCCCATCACGATGGTAGTGATCACGATGACAAAGACAAGTTCAAAGAATCCCCTTCGGCTGTACTCGGCGAGCGTCAAGCCTTCAGGCAGACTGCCGATGCCGGCAAAGAGATAGGTAAACTGTACCGCGACAAACACCAGGTACACCACACTGGACGCAAACAGAACCGTGGCGGTAATCACAGGGTCAAAGAAGCGGCGGGACTCCTTATGGTTGTACTGCTTGTGGTATCCGCTGCGCAGCGTCACAATCAACGGCATGACGTAAAGCATGACAATCAGGGTAAACAGGATGTCTGCGGTAATCCTGACCGGATTGAGATTGAGCACGGAAAGCAACCTGCTCACCCATTTGGCAAACATCTCGTCCGCAAATGCGAAGATCATGACGAGGGTAAGCACGACGGGCAGGGAAATGGCGGCGCCGATCGCGATTTTCAAAGAGAGATGGCTCTTTTTTTCATTCTTGTCCTTGCCGGAAAAAATGCCGGTGAGAGTAGTCCACATGTTGATGAATGGCAGGGCAAGGTAAGTAATGCACGTATCACAGAGCAGATCAAATGAAAAGGGAACGCCTGTGGTGCAGTTCGCGATCAGCGTGGTTTGCACGGCGGCAATGACGAACGAAGCGATCAGTCCTACTATTACGACGCGCACATCCGAGAAGAAGGAGAACGAGGCAAGAATAATGGTCTGTGGAATGAAAAGAAGCAGCCCGAACAGAGAAAACTTCTTTTTCTGCTTAAACAGGATAAAGGGAAGATAAATCAGGTAGAAGGCAAAGCCCATGACCGTCATTCCCACGCCCAGTTCAAAAGAGAACAGGGAGCGGCTGCAAATCCATCCGAACAGGACAGAAAGGAAGACGAAGAGCGCCTTGTTCATGGAACCTGCCGCTTCACGAGCCTGCACCGTGTACTGCGGAGTGGGACGAACCATCGGCTGAGGTCTGAAGACAGGCTGCTGGTAGACCGGTCGTACCGGCTGCGGAACCGACTGAACCGGCTGCTGATACACAGGTCTGACAGGCTGTGGAACGGGTTGTTGCATGACAGGCTGCTGCGGCCTTACCTGCTGCTGATAAACCGGTCTGACCGGCTGGGGAACAGGCTGCTGCGGCATTGAAGACTGGGGAGGCGCATAGCCCATCGGATAGTTTTTTTCGCCAACATTATGGTTGTTCACAAGAATCGCTCCTTTGTTTCAGAATAAAATGGTCTAAATCAAAATCACATGGCGTTTGTGATAAAATGTTTTTTTTAGATAAAATCTGTGCGCCGAAAACAAAAGAATTACTTATTCATATTTTGCATGAGCTGGGCACGGTACTGATCAGACATCTGCTTGTATTTGCTTTCCTTTTCGGGCTTTACCTGCTTGCCGATGAATTTTCTGGCGGACTTCCACGACTTTTTGAGCGTGTCGGAGAGCAGACCCTCCACATAGTCGATGCGTTCTTCACCGGTAATGCTGTTGAGAATGGTCATGGTGATGATGCTCTTTACGTCCATATCGCCCGCGTCATACATTTTATTGAGAAAGGCAAAGAACTGCTCCGCCTGTGGTTTTCTGGATTTGTCGCTCATCAGACGCGCCACCGCCGAAACAACGACCTCCTCACAGAATTTGTTGGGAAGCAGCATGTCAAAATACTCCTTATGCTGCAGGAGAGGCTCTCTGCATTCGGGAAGTACGCCTGGAATGCGATTGACGAAATAGACCGCGGACGATTCGTCGCTTTCCCTTTCCTTCTTGCTGAGCTTTCTGGAAGCCTGGGGAATGACGCTGATGGGCGCGGGTCCGCAGAAGGTTTCGGAAAATTCGTTGGCAACCGAGTTGGCTTCGCGGACATCGGACGCATCCTCTCCCGTCGGTTCAAAAAGGTAGCTCTGAAGCTCCGAATAATCGTTGTCAGTGCAATCTGCCTCCCCTCTGAAGAGGATGAATCTCTTTACTTCAGGAGAATAGACAATCATCGTTCGTGTTCCTCCGTTTTTTTCTGGCAGTATGTCTGTCAGTTGCAATTAGAGTATAATATACATATCTGCGTTTGTCAATAAATATTTACTGTTTTTCAATAAATTAACAAAACTGTAATCCCTATACATATTTATACAAAGTAATTTTAGCATACAAAGGGAGAAAAATCAATTATATTTTCGTTAATAATTTGGTGAATGCTACACAGTCTGATCTCCTATAGGCATGAGCAAAGAGACTCTCAGCGGATCACCCCCAAAAAAAGAAACCGCGGAAACTTGCGCACAGCGCGGGAATCCACGGTTCTTGCGGATGTCATAAACAGACAAATGATAATGCTTTACTTTCTCACGGCGGCGATCATGGCGATACCGGTGACGGTGATACTGCCGCTTGCGGTGTCGAGAACCTCCGTGCCGGCTTTTTCGCCGTCGATGAATACTTCCCACTCGCCCTCGGGCAGATCAAAGCTCACACTGTCGCGGTTGGCATTGTACACCACCAGCAGATCGCGGCTGTCGCCGGCTTCATTCGCCCTGACGGTGAAGGCGACCATGTTCTTTTCCGGGCAGTCAAGGAATTGCAGGTTATCGCACACCTGCGAAGCCTCGGACATTCTCAGCGACCTGTGCGCCTTGCGGAAGGCGATGAGTCCCTGATAATAACGGAACACGTCGATGTATTCGGACTTGCGGTTCCAGTCGATGTTGTTGACCTTATCGGGGGAGCGGAAGCTGTTCTCGTCGAAGCCGCCGATTTCCTCGTTGTACTTGGTGCGCAGGAAGTCCTGACCGAACTGAATGAAGGAAAGTCCCTGAGCGGTAAAGACGATTCCAGCCGCTAACTTATCCATTTTAATGCGGGTTTCCTCGTCGTCCTCGGGATTGGAGGTTGCCAGCTTATCCCAGATAGTGAGGTTGTCGTGCGCCTCCACATAATTGACCGCCTGCGAAGGATTGAGCGCCCAGCCCTGTTTGGAATAATTGACCTTGCTCATATCAATGCCGGGGAAGTCGATGCAGCCGACAAGGCCGAACTTGACGGTTTCCTCAAAATTCTGTGCACCGCTGACGAAGCCCTTTTCCTTCAGCTCAAAGACGTGACCCTTAATGCCGTCGCGGATGTCGTCGCTGAACGCCCCCACGCCGGGATACTGCCTGGCGTTGCACTTCAAGGCGCGCAGCTCGTCGGGAATGCCGCATTCGCCGCCCGTCCAGCCTTCGCCGTAGACAATGATGGTTGGATCGATCTTGTTCAGCTCGTCGCGTATCTCGTTCATGGTGACGATGTCGTGAATTCCCATGAGGTCGAAGCGGAAGCCGTCAAGCATATATTCAGAAGCCCAATGCACCACCGAATCGACGATGTACTTGCGGCACATCGGACGGTCGGAAGCCGTTTCATTGGAGCAGGCGGAGCCGTTGTAGAAGGTGCCGTCCTCGCGTGTGCGGTGATAGAAATGCGGCACGGTCATATTGAGATAGCTTTCCTCGGCAAACATGGTGTGATTGTACACAACGTCCATAATGACGCGGATGCCGTTTTCATGCAGCGCCTTGACCATCTGCTTGTATTCATTGATACGAACGGCGCCGTCGTAGGCGTCGGTGGAATAGGAGCCTTCGGGGGCGTTGTAATTGAGCGGGTCGTAGCCCCAGTTGAACTGCGGCACGTCGAGCTTGGTTTCATCGACGGTGTAATAGTCGTAGGAGGGAAGCAATTGCACATGGGTGACGCCCAATTCCTTCAGGTGGTCGACGAGAATCTTCGTGCCGTCCTTGAGCGACTTGCCTGTTTCGGTGAAGGCAAGGAACTTGCCGGGGAAGCTGCTTCTGGCGCTGTAATGGTTGGAGAAGTCACGGACATGCGTCTCATAGACGACCGCGTCGGTGGGACGGCACTCGCCGAATGCCGGACGCGGCGTTTTGCGGAAGCCCTCGGGATCGGTGGCGCTCAGGTCAATGACCATGCCGCGCAGACCGTTCGCGCCGACTGCCTTGGCGTAGGGGTCAACGACTTCGTTGGTCTTGCCGTCGACGGTGACGCTGTATGTATAATAAAGCCCGTTCTGGTCGCCATCCATGATGTGAAGCCACGTGCCGTTTTCCGCCGGCTTCATTTCAATGCAGTCGAGCCGGTTGTCTCCCAGACCTTCGCGGAAGATATTGAGCGCCACCTTGGAAGCGGTGGGCGCCCACAGGCGGAACCTGGTCTTTTCGGGCGACCAGATCGCGCCGAGACTGCCGCCGTAGTAATATTTTTCGGTGAATTCCTTGGTGTCAAAGATATTTGCCATTTTATAAAAAACCTTCGTTTTTACGGATATTATAACACACCGTTCCGCTGTTTTCTACAATTTTTACAATTATTTCATCAAAAATAGGCGCTGAATGGTACACAAATTATGCAGGCGAAATTTGGGTATTTTTTTTAGCAATTGAAAAAATAAACAAGAAAAAGCAAAGCGCGCAGCGCCAATTAAGCGAGCGAATGCGAGCGCGGGGTGCAGGGAACGGCGAAGCCGCTGGGCGTAGCCCAAAGTTCCCTGCCGGGGGGTCTGGGGGCAGCGCCGCCTGTTTAACTTGTTAAACGTGGCGGACCGGGCAAGACGCGCCCCGAAAATAATCAAGGTAAGTCGAATACAGACGCATCCCAGAATAACGAAAAGCCTTCCCCCGACCCCGGAAAATAACTCCGTTTTATAAAATGCGCCACAGCATCGGTTTCATGACTTTTTCCCGTATTACAATCGCCTGATGAATACGCGGAAGGAGAAGGAGCTGCTGTGAAAAGAAGAATTTTTGAAGTATTCAGGCGGTATGCCGGTTGCCTAAAAAATCATTTGCCCGCTTTACGACGCTTCTCATTTCAGGCGCCATGCGTTCCGTGACCCTGTAAATAAGCTCCGGCGGAATGGGATAAAGAACTTCCGCAATGCTGCCGGCTATAGCGGCGATAGTGTCGCTGTCTCCGCCGATGGAGATGGCTTCGGCTATCACGTCCGCAAAGTCGGTTCCGGTGAGGAATGCCACAATTGCCTGCGGCACACTTCCCTGACAGGATACGTCGAAGGAATAGTCCGGTCTAATTTCATCAAGTGTGAAGCTGAGGTCATAATACTGTGAGGCGTAGCGGCGCACGTCCTCCTTGCTTCCGCCGGTGCGGAGGATATAAATGCATCCCGCGACAGCCTTAGCCCCC
>ONDC01000143.1 GCA_900316495.1 uncultured Eubacteriales bacterium | reverse complement strand
AAGAAAATTCGCAGACACAACGAACTGACAGCGGTATTTTTTAAGGACAATACATTCCTCTATGTGCCGCGTTCCGCTGCCAAGGACAGCGATGAATTTCATAAATG
Source organism: uncultured Eubacteriales bacterium (assembly GCA_900316495.1). Classification (GTDB taxonomy): domain Bacteria; phylum Bacillota; class Clostridia; order Oscillospirales; family Acutalibacteraceae; genus RUG762. Next base: position 4,549 of record ONDC01000143.1, on the reverse strand, counting down.
GGAAGTTTTTATTCAGGAAAAACTTGATAAATATTCCAAATTGTAATATATAGTCGTATAATTACCCTATTAAGGAGACTCCCCCCAATGGATTGTAACCAAAATCAAATTGACATCGATTTACCCATGCCGAAATTTTCCATCGCGTCAGAGCAAAGCCCTGATAATTTCCGCATTGTAAATCTGATAAAATATTCGTTCATGATAATCCTGTCCGTTATAGCCGCTCTGCTCCTTTACGCTTTGATCAGCTGGCTGGCAAAGCGTGTTTCCCTGCATTTATTTATCGTGAAGATGCTGATGATGTCGTTCAGGCAGAGGAACATTAAAATATTTATTTACAGCTTTTACGACGATCATTTTGAAATCAATACGGGAAACAGTACGCGCAGCTTCGGATACGATAAACTGAAACGCTCTTACAGGATGTTGGATCATATCATTCTGGTCATCAAGGGAATATCGGTACAGTTTCTTCCGCCGCAGGTGTTCATAAGCGATCACCAGATGCGACAGTTTGAGGGATTTATTAAAGAAAAAACAGCAAATCAGATATAATAATTCTAAATAAAATAATATAGGAGATTATAGCCAATGGAATATGAAGGCCACGCAAACCAAAAAATCATAGAGGTCGACATAAATCACGAGATGAAGGATTCCTTCCTCGCTTATTCGATGTCGGTTATCGTGCAGAGAGCGCTGCCCGATGTGCGCGACGGTCTGAAGCCGGTGCACAGGCGCATTCTGTATACCATGTTTGAGGACGGACTCTACCCGGAGCGCGCCTACAAGAAGTGCGCCACCACCGTCGGCGCTGTGCTGGGTCGTTATCATCCCCACGGCGACGCCTCTGTGTACGACGCACTGGTGCGTCTGGCGCAGGATTTTTCCATGAGATACATGCTTGTTGACGGACATGGCAACTTCGGCTCGGTGGACGGCGACCCGCCGGCTGCCTATCGTTATACCGAAGCCAAGATGAGCAAGATCTCCATGGAAATGCTCACCGATATAGATAAGGAAACGGTCGATTTCACCAACAACTTCGACGACTCGCACCAGGAGCCGACGGTGCTTCCGTCGCGTTACCCGAACCTGCTTGTCAACGGCTCCACCGGAATTGCCGTCGGCATGGCGACCAATATAGCCCCGCACAATTTGCGGGAAACTATCGACGCGGTTTGCCTGCTTCTGAAAAATCCCGACGCGACGCTTGAAGAGCTGATGGAATGCATTCAGGGACCGGACTTCCCGACAGGCGGTATTATTATGGGACGCGCCGGTATCCGCGCCGCATACGCCACCGGACGCGGCAAGATCACCGTCCGCGCCAAGGCGGAAATCGTGGAACGTCCCAACGGACGCTATCAGATCGTGGTCACCGAGCTGCCGTATCAGGTCAATAAAGCCCGCCTGATCGAGAGCATCAGCGATCTTGTCAAGGAAAAGAAGCTGGAAGGAATCAGCAATTGCGACGACCATTCCGACCGCGAGGGTATGCGCATTACCATTGACGTCAAGCGCGACGCTTCGCCGAATGTGGTGCTGAACAACCTCTTCAAGAACACTCAGATGCAGATCACCTTCGGCGCGATTCACCTCGCCATCGTGGACGGTGTGCCGAGAACGCTCACACTCAAGCAAATGCTGGAGTACTACATCAAGCACCAGTTAGAGGTCATTCTGCGCCGCACTATCTACGACCTGAAAAAAGCAAAGGAACGCGCTCATATATTGGAAGCGCTGAAGGTGGCGCTCGACTTCATCGATGAAGTCATCGCCATTCTGCGTTCCTCCAAGAATATCCCGGAAGGCAAGCAGCGGCTCATGGATCGCTTCGGCTTTGACGAGGTACAGGCGCAGGCGATTGTGCAGATGCGTCTGGCACAGCTAACCGGCATGGAAAAGGAAAAATTAGAGGCTGAATTAAAGGCACTTCTGGAAAAAATCGAGGACTGCAACGACATCATTGCCCGCGAGGAACGCCGCCGCGACATCATCATCGAGGAATCGCAGGAGATCGCCCGCAAGTTCGGCGACGAGCGAAGGACGGCCATTGAGACGATTTCAGGCGAAATGGACATAGAGGATCTGATCAAGGAAGAGGACTGCGTGATCACCTTCACCGCGTTCGGCTATGTCAAGCGTCAGAAGCTCGACACCTATCAGACACAGCACAGAGGCGGCAGAGGCGTGAGCGGCATGGCAAGAAGGGAAGAGGACGTTCCCACTGAAATGTTCATCACCTCTACGCACGATTACGTGATGTTCTTCTCCGACAGAGGAAGGGTTTATCGGCTCAAGGGATATGAAATTCCAGAGGGTTCACGCACTTCCAAGGGAATCAATATAGTCAACCTTCTCCCGCTGGAGGGCGACGAAAAGATCACCGAGATGATTCGCGTGCTTAAGACTTACGAGCATGAGATGTATCTCGTCATGGTGACAAAGAACGGACTTATCAAGCGCACGGCGCTCAGTGAATTCGGCAACATCCGCAAGAAGGGTCTGATTGCCCTTAGCCTGCGCGACGACGATTCGCTTGTCTGGACGCGGCTTACCAACGGCAGCAATGAGCTGCTTGTCGCCACCAAGGGCGGCTATTCCATCCGCTTCAATGAAAACGACGTCCGCGCCATGGGACGCGGCGCGGCTGGTGTTCACGCCATCCGTCTGCGCGAGGGCGACGAGGTCATCGGCATGTCGACTCTGCGCGAGGGCGGCAGGGTGCTGACCGTCAGTGAAACGGGATACGGCAGACTGACGCCGATTTCCGATTACCGTCTGCAAAGCAGAGGCGGCATGGGCATCAAGAATTACCGCTCTGAGAACGGCGCTGTTGCAGCGATTCGAGTGGTAGATGATGACGACGATGTGATCATCATCAACGACTCCGGCGTGATCATCCGCATTGCCGTCAGCGAGATCAGGGAATGTGCCCGGCCGAGCAAGGGCGTTCGTGTGATGAAGATCGAAGACGGCGGCAAGGTTGTCGCTTTGGCGCGTGTGAAGCACGAGGAAGGCGAACAGACCGACTCGGTGGACAATACCGTCGAGGATGAGCCTGAGGATAGCATGTAAATAAAAAAAGCACTGTGAAATCCGAAATCACAGTGCTTTTTCATTGTCCGTTGTAATTTTAGGTAAATAAATGCAGCATTTTTTGTCCTCGGGTATATACAATATAAAATAGTATTGCTTATCGAATTAATTGCAGTAAAGAACAGTGAATTTGTCAATATTTATTCTGGGTGCATCCAATAATTTTGGATGAATCATTGAGCAAAATTAAAAAAATGTTCATAAAAAATCATAGTACAGCTATTGACATTCATATGAACCTGTATTATAATCAAGATAATTTAAGTGATAATCAATTAAACTTTAAGGTGATTCATATGACGCGAAAAAAAACGGAGAAGCAGGAGCTGGTGGATTTTGAAGCCATTCGTCCCGCATTCGCTGTGACAGGGGGGCTTATGCTCTCGCAGGTCGTGGAAATGACCGGACTCGGCAGCTCCACTATTCAGAACTGGATCAAACGCGGCTGGATCATGTCGCCCGTGGATAAGAAATACAGTGAGCGTCAGGTTGCGCGGATACTCATAATAGATCTTCTCCGTAAATCCATGAAGCTTGAAAATATTCTCAGGCTGATGGAATGTGTCAACGGCGACGTGGAGGATCAGTCGGACGACATAATAAAGGACGCCGATCTCTATACATATATATATAATATCATCAAGAGAACGGAGCCTCTTGAAAAATTCACACTTGACCGTTTAGACAGTGTGATCGATGAAGAAATCAGAGACTATCACGGCACATCCGAAGGCTACACTGGTCACGTCAGCGACGCGACCAAACGGCTTCACGACGCCCTGCGGATTATTCTGCTGACCTACATGAGCAGCGAGCTTCGCAAACGCGCGGAAGCAGAGCTGGAGACAATATAACAAAAAAGGAGAAATGAGAATATGGATATTTATCTCATTGGAGGAATCGTCATCATGGTGGCGGTTATGACGATCATCGTTCTGGTCATGCGGCATTATCAGAATATCAGAGAGGAAACCGGTTATCATAAGGGAAAATTTTACCAACTGAGACAGCACATGGGTGCATTCATCGGTAATGCTCATATGAACGAAATCGGTACCGGAGAGGATTTTTCTGACCAAAGGGTCGATCAGGATGAAGAAATGTTTTTATTTTCGGATACAGACAAGAAAAAGACGGAATGATTCGATAGGAAAAAGGTATCAGCAAGGGGACAGGTTTTAGAGCCGGAAACAGGCGAAGGAAAAGAGTATCAAAAAAGGAATAGGGATACTATATCATGGAAAGGATTTGAAAGAGTATGAGAAAATGTATACGCTGCGGTACCGAAATGATTGAAAGCGGTCATATCACAGGGGCGGGCTTCAAGCTCAACGACAGGGAATTCAAGACCTATCCCATCAAGACGGCAATCTGTCCGAAATGCCGTGAGGTTTCTCTCTACATTGAGGACAAGGAATTTGACAAAATGACGGGGCGCGCATTG
>ONDC01000138.1 GCA_900316495.1 uncultured Eubacteriales bacterium | reverse complement strand
AACCCAGCAGAACGAAAGAAACGATCATTTTTTCTCACACGGAGGTGTTCAAAAAATGCGGGGAACATACGACACGCCCAAGCGCAGTCATGTCATCAAAACGCGCCTGGACGATGAAGAATATAAGTTCTTCCTGTTGAAATGCAAGGCCTATGGGATGAATCAATCGGAAATGATCCGTACATCTTTGGATAAGCTCGTCATCAATCCCGTAATCAAATTCTCGCCGGTGAACAAAGAGTTGCTTTCCAAAATCGACGAGCTGATCACCGAAGGAAAACGCATCGGCAACAATCTCAATCAGATCGCCCGCGCACTTAATTCCGGTTTTCCCGATCAATCTATTGAATCAGAAATCCGCCGCGCGCTCGGCGATCTGGCGGAATGAGCGCCATTGGCAACGATCAAACATTTGAGCTCGAAAAACTCGGACCTCGGGGCCGCCGAGCGTTACTTGATCTTTCAGCACGACGAGAGCAGCAACAAACCGGTTCTTGATGAGTACGGTCATCTCATTCCGCGCGAGGATTATCGCATCGACACCGTGCTCTGCGGCGATGAGGATTTTGCCATTGCCTGCATGAAAACGAACCTCGCCTATAACAAAAATCTCTCCCGCGGCGATGTCAAGACGCATCATTACATCATCAGTTTTGATCCCCGCGACGCGGAAGACAACGGCCTGACGATGGATCGCGCGCATGAGCTGGGCTTGGAATTTTGCAAAAAGCATTTCCCCGGCCATCAGGCTTTGGTCGCGACTCACCCGGACGGTCACAACAAAAGCGGCAACATTCATGTGCATATCGTCATCAACAGTCTGCGCATCGAGCGCGTGCCGCGAATGCCGTACATGGATAAAGACTGCGATATGCTGCCCGGCATGAAGCACCGATGTACATCCGCAGCTCTCCGTTATTTCCGCGCGGAAGTGATGGAAATGTGTCAGCGCGAGGGGCTGTATCAGATCGATCTGCTCAACGGCAGCAATAACAGAATTACTGAACGCGAGTACTGGGCGCAGAAGCAGGGACAGAAAAAACTCGACGAAGAAAACGCCGAGCTGATCGCAAACGGTGAAGAACCGAAGCAGACGAAGTTTGAAACGGACAAGCAAATCCTGCGTCAGCAGATCCGCGCCGCGCTCCAAAAATCCAAATCGTTGGAAGACTTTTTCGATTATCTTTTGGAGGATTACGGCATTGCGGTCAAAGAGAGCCGCGGTCGTTTCAGCTATCTGACGCCGGAGCGCTCGAAGCCGATCACATCGCGCAAGCTGGGAGATGACTTTTCCAAAGAAGCGATCCTCGCCGCGTTGGAGCAAAATGCAAAACAGATCATTCCTTCTGTCACTCAGAGGCCGGACACTTTTGTCACGCCCGCAGCAAAACCGGAGATCGAAAAGCTGATTGATCTCGAAGCCAAACGCGCCGAAGGAAAGGGCGAGGGCTACATCCATTGGGGCACGGTCTTCAATCTGAAAACGATGGCGAAGACACTTTTATATTTACAGGAAAACGGGCTTACCGATCTGGACGCACTCGACGCCGCATTAGAGGAATCGCATGAGAACACAAATACAGCCCGCACCGATCTGAAAAAGATCGAGGCGGAACTGAATGCGAAAAAGGAATTGCAGCGGCATGTCCTGAACGCCCGCGACGCGAAAGATCTGCACGCGGCGTATCTAAAGCTGCCGAAGAAAAAGCAGGAAAAGTTTTACGAAGAAAACCGTCCGGCGCTCATTCTCTATGACGCGGCCATGCGGTATTTCAAAGAGAACGAGGTCAAGATGATTCCTACCGTCAAGCGAATCCAGGATGAGATCGAAGATCTGACTTCGGCGAAAAACGCCGGATACACCGAATACCGTGAGAGCCAAAAGCGCGAAAAGGAGCTGCAGACCGTCAAAGCCAATATTGAAAAAATGCTCCGGCTGCAAGAGCCGGAGATCGGGCAGGAGCGCAAAAGGGACGAACAGGAATTGTAGATCAGGTGTCACGCTTTAGGCATGAAAAAATGCAGCGATCATGTAGGTTTCTATTGCACGATTCTGACAGGTTAATACGATTTGACCTGCACCCCGGTTTTCCGGCCTTTAGAGCGTGACATTTTCAAAAGGCAAGGGCTGCGGAGTGGAAAAATAGAGCTGCAAAAGTCCAGCAATCATGCGGGTTCCGAGGCGCACTTTTGATGGGGTAATACGATTTCTCGTTCCCCGCGATTTAGGATTTCTATTATTCCACTTTCCCAGTCCGGTGCCGCTTCGGCTGTTAGCTTTTAGGGCATGAAAAATGCAGGCATCATGCGGTTTTCAGGACGCGGTATTGACGAGGGAATATGATTTCCCGTCTTCCTCGAATTACGCCCTTCTAAACGCTAACAAAAATCCGGCAACTCGCTGCCGCTGCGAAAAAGAAATAGGAGCTAAAACGGAAAATCGCCAGATTTGTCCGGTCGAGGGATTGGGGAGCCGTCATCCCCAACGAGATGGCCGGAGGAAAGAAAAACTCATTTTGGAGTTTTCGTATTCGCCAGGCGTATCTTGCTTTAGAAATGTCGCGGAAAGGAAAACATGAAAAAATGGAAAACGAGCACATGACCGATTTTGAAGATGAAGCATTTGACCTTGATTCCGACGAAGCTGAATATCTGGAAATGATCGAATCATGGGAAGGTGACGAGGACGACGGAAGCGACAGTATCCCGGAGCTGTATTTCAGTCGGCCCGATCCTTATGCGAAACACGATCCTCAGCCAGACGATCAGTATCGCCGCAACTATCGCATTGATGAGCAGGGGCGCATCGTTGTTCGGAATCTGAGCGCATGGTGGATTCCGGAAATGAAGATCATGGAAGAAATCGACGGGACCATCTATACGGTCACCGGCAGTTATGAGGGAACAGAGATGCTGGATCAAAAACTATCCCGAATCATGCTGCACAATCTGGAGGATTTCTGATGACAAACGAAAAAGGTTATGTTACCATGGAGCCGACCAATCCTGTACAGACAGTTGCCCCCGAAAAGGAGGAAACAGAATTGATCAGGGCAACTGATAAAATCACCGCACTATACTGCCGCCTCTCAAACGAGGACTCTCTGGATGGCGAGTCGAACTCCATAAGTAATCAGCGCAGAATCCTCGAATCCTTTGTGCGAGACAAGAAGCTGCCGAACCCCGTTTTCTTCATCGACGACGGATACAGCGGAACCGATTTTGATCGCCCCGGCTTTCAGGAAATGCTGGATGAGATCGAAGCGGATCATGTAGCCGTGGTGCTGACAAAAGACCTTTCCCGCCTCGGACGCAATTCCACTATGACGGGTATGTTTATCAACATCACCTTTGCCAAACACAACGTCCGGTACATTGCGATTAACGACAACTTCGATACGATTAATCAAAACAGCGTGGACAACGATTTTGCCGGGATTCGCATGTGGTTCAACGAGTTTTATGCCCGCGATACCAGCCGGAAGGTTCGTGCCGTCGTCAAAGCCAAGGGCGAGCGCGGCGAGCCGCTGACCGGATTTCTGCCGTATGGCTACATCAAAGATCCGAACGATCCGAAGAAATGGATCGTGGATGAGGAAGCCGCAAAGGTGGTCAAACGCATCTTCGCACTCTGCATGGAAGGCCGCGGCCCGACGCAGATCGCCAATCAGCTTGAAGCGGAAAAGGTGCTGAACGTCACGGCCTACTACATGAAGGAAGGGCGCAAGTCAAACCATCCGGAACCAGCCAACCACTATCATTGGGAGTCCAGAACCATCTCGGATATCCTTGCCCGCCGCGAATACACCGGCTGTACAGTCAACTTCAAGACCTACTCCAATTCCATCTGGGATAAGACGACACGCAAGAATCCGGTGGAGAACCAAGCGATCTTCTACGACACACATCCTGCCATCATCGACATTGACACCTTCGATAAAGTGCAGGAGATCCGCGAGCAGCGTCACCGCAGAACGAAATCCGGCAACACGCACATGTTTTCCGGCCTTGTGTTCTGCGCAGACTGCAAAGGCAAAATGTATTTCAGCGGTTCTCACGACGATCCAAGCAAATGGAATTACACCTGCTCGAACTCTCGCGGCAGCGATTCTCCGTGCTCGGCCCACTTCATCCGCGCAATCGTGTTGGAGCGTTTGGTCTGGAATTACACGCAAAGGGTCATTGAGCTTGTACTCCGCTATGAAGCCCATTTCCGGGCAATCATGGAAGAGAAGATGCAGACGGAGAGCAAAGCGATCCTCAAGACCAAGCAGAAACAACTTGAGAAGGCGGAGAAGCGCATCCAGGAGCTCGATCGGCTGTTCGTGCGTACCTATGAGGACAACGTATCCGGCAAACTGAGCGACGAGCGGTTTGCAGCGATGAGCCAGGGTTATGAGGAAGAGCAGCAGGACTTGAAGGAAGCGGCAGACACTCTCCGGAAGGAGATCGAAGTACAGGAACAGCAGAACCAGAATTTAGATCTGTTCATTGAGCGCATTCAGAAGTACACGGCTTTGGAGGAGCTGACGCCCTATGTGGCGCACGAGCTCATCAAGGCGATCTATGTGGGCGCACCGGACAAGAGCAGCGGCAAGCGCCGCCAGAGCATCCACATCGAGTATGATCTGATCGGATTTATCCCGCTGAATGAACTGATGAAGCAGGAAACGGCATGACAAAATAATGACGATAAAACTATCTTACGGGTGGAGGGGCTTGTCCCCGCCCGTTTAGGTCAATCGCATGATCGGGTTGACGGGCGACTTATTGCCTGATGCCTTGTTGAATTTCCCTCACTGACGTGATAGACTGCAGACAATAACGGTTTCAACAGGAGGAAACCATCATGCTGCCCAAAGACCCGATGCTGCTTTTGAGCGTCGTCAATACCAAGCTGCGGGATGAATACGACTCCCTGGAGGCCCTGTGCGAGGATCTGGGGGAGGACGCGGAGGAGCTGAAAGAGCGCCTCGCCGCGGTCGGTTTTGTCTATCAGCCCCAGCTCAGACAATTCCGATAAGCAAGCGCAGACAATTCTGCCCTTGTATTTTCCCGCGCTTTTTGCTAAAATACTGTTTAATATGGGGGTGAGTGTGATCAGCGCATGGCAGGAGATTCGAAACGGCTTTGATTTCAGCTATCTGCTGAGCTTGCTGCTGAGCGTCGTGCCCTCCCTTTTGTGCATCACGCTCCATGAGCTGAGCCACGGTTTGGTGGCCTACAGGCTGGGCGATCCCACGGCGAAGAACGCCGGACGCCTGACGCTCAATCCCCTCAAGCACCTGGACCCGATCGGCCTTCTCATGATGATGACGGTGCATGTGGGCTGGGCCAAGCCCG
>ONDC01000105.1 GCA_900316495.1 uncultured Eubacteriales bacterium | reverse complement strand
AATCGAGGCGGGATCGTCGGATTTTGCGCCGTCCTTGAATACCGTCATTCCTTCTGAGGCAAAGCGTGAGGCGCATTTGTCCAGCCATGCGGCATAGGCAGGCTGGTACTCCTTGCCATCCTGAAATTTTCTGTCAGGAAACGGCTCGGGAACAATCAGATCTGTCAAGGCATATTCAAAGCCTGTGCTATCGGTGAGCTTTTCATTCTGCCAGACTCTTTGAGCGGCGTCAGCTATTTTTCCGAGAGTATCCATATCGACAGCAGGAATTCCGTCGCCCTCGGCACTGTTGATTAGTCCAATGATCTCTATTTCCTCCGAATGTCCGCTGAACATGGTTTCCGCCATTTCCTTCAGATATTCCTCCGGATCCTCGCCGGAATACCCACCGGCGCTGTTTTCGGGGGCGCAGAGCCTGATCCTTGCGGAGAAGAGCTTGTTTCCGTCTGAGCTGGTTTCGTACTGAATGGATTTGACCTCGGCGTTTTCTATGATGGCAAGCTGAGTGGCGCTCAACCCGTATCCGGCGTTCTGACAGAGGGTAGAGAGATGTTTTCCGAGCGTCGAAGTGAAAGCGTCTTCATTGGGAGCATACATATGGGAGGCGGCCTCTGCGGACAGGATCATGACCGCTATGCAGGCGATAACTGCCAACGTCATGAACAGCTTCATGCCGCCGGTCGTTATGTTTTTTAACATCAATCATATTCCTTTCGTTATGAGAGAAAATCAGCGGCTTCCGTAGATGTCTTTGATGGTCATCTGTGTGTCGGCAATCATGCCAAGGGCTTCTTTTTTTGTCAGAATTCCCTTTGACATGCATGCGACCGCCATGGAACAGTGCTGCCAGAAAAAGCTGTTTTCCTGCGTCTGTGTGCTGACGATAAAGCTGTCGGCAGTTTCCACGGATTTGATAACGCCGTTATAAATGTTGGATTTATTGGTGAGCCTGTCCTGGGTTTTCTTTGAGATTTTGCTCAGAGCAGGCGCCTGGTATTGGTTGCAGAGCTTTACGGCATTTTCCTCGTTCAGAAAGAATTCGACAAATGCCAGCACATCATCCCGTTTGGTTTTATCGTAGTAGGCCTTTTTGGTAATATAAAATCCCTCGGTGAAGTCCACATACAGTCCGTTTTCATTTGTCCCGCCGGGCGAATCGGAATCGGATACCTTCGCTTCCTTCTTCTGCGTAGTCATCGGATCGGGCGAGTGACGTTGCTTACCCGATGTCGTGGTGGTGGTTTCGGAAGGAAGGGTGTTGGCTGTCATAGGCGGATACACCGGTCCGGAAAGCGCATGGGTGGGGTAGGAATGGGAGGCTGTGGTTGATTCCGCCTGTGTGAAGGCGCTGCCTACCTCCGGTAGGGCGATGTACCCGGTGTCGATGTCTGCGTTGATCTGACCGCACATGGAATTGTCCATCAGCAGGATCGCCGCCTTTTCACTGTTGAAAAGCTCGACAGGAGACGGCTGCTTCCGGGAGGAGGTGTGTTTGAGGTCGGAAGGGGAGATCAGGCTGTCAAATGCGCCCCGTGACATAGCGGGAAAGGCGTTCAGTTCATCAAGCTGTCCGATAGCGTCAAGAACCCTGTCCCAGTTCTTGTCGGGGGCGCCCTTCATCGCGGAGGAAAGCGACTCGGTTCCGCCCAGCCCGCGCACCATGTACTCAATCAAAGGACCGCTTTCCTCAAGACTGTTGGCAAAGAGCGATATTTTTTTGTTCTTTTCAAAATGCATGGCAGCCCGCACAATGTCCTCCCATTTCTCCGGGATCCTGAGCGAGCTTCTGCGGAACATGGCGGCGTTGATGACGATGCCGCGCCATTCGCCGCGCACCGGAATGCAATACCTGCCCCCATTGTCGGCGGCGGCGCTGTTGATGGCTGCCTCCGAGATGCTGGAGGCGAATTTCGGATAATCCTTGCGAATATCGTCTACGGTCATAAAGAAATCCGCAAGCTCGCTCATATCGCTGACAGCAGAATAATAAATAACGTCGGGCGTTCCGGCGCCACGATAGGTGGAGGCAAGGGAAAGCTCCATCTTGTAGCTGCCGGAACGGGTGGTGGACGTGTCGTTGATGACGACGTTTTTATGTGACTTGGTATATTCGGAGATTATTTCGGAATAAGCGCCCGCGTCGGTTTCAGAACCAAGCGTGCTGAATGTGCGCATCACGAAATGACGCTTATTACCTTCGCCGCATCCGCTCAGGCAGGAGAACAGCAGAGAAATAGCCAGCAAAGAGGACAGAAATTTAGTCTTTCTGACAGTCAAAAGCCATCACCCCTGTTATCTGAGAATGTTGACAACGCCGATGACGGGCAGGGGAGAGAGCCTGTTTCCGGCGACATTGAATATGCCGATCAGGGAGAGCGCAAGCGAAGCAATGCCGATAAACACAAAGAGCAGCGCCGGAATGAGATTGAGCAGAATAATACCGCCCAGGATGGCGTTCACGATAGAATGAAGGATCATTCCCGCCAGCTCACAGAGAAACAGGACACAACCCTGGTTCAGGTGGAAGCGGAGGGTGGGATCCCTGCGGATGTCGCTGAAAAGACCGACGAGAAAAAGGGGGCCGACATAGGCGAGATAGCTGAAGGTTTTTGCGTCGTTGTTCATGTAGGATCATCCTTTATTTAATGTAATAGTATCAGATTGGTTATGGCGTCATACGGGGAAGGCTCCCGGTCGCCGATGATGGTGACGACAATCCGGTGCGGAGCGCAGACAATCGACTGACCGCTGCGGGAAATGGCGCCGGTTTTGATACAAATCCTGTCCGGGCAGGACGCTTCGGTCATTCGGACACTTTTCCCGGATATTTCAATGGTGTTGCTGTCGTTGATTCTGTACACACGGTCGATGTTCAGCGGAAGGCGGGCGATTTCCATCCCGTCCTCCCGGACAGATACGTATTCCGGCTTCGGCTGACTGACGGCAAACAGAATTCCCATGGCAGCCGACACGGTCAGCAGCACGGTCAGCAGGATCAAATCGCCTCTTTTGATTCTCAGGGAGGCGAGTGCCCTGCGCAGTCTATTCATTCCGGTTATCCAGCACAGCGAGACGGCACATCGCCCTGTAGCAGATTTCGGCATGCAGCATGAATTCCTCCACCGAGAGATTTTCATCGGGCATGTGCAGGTTGCAGGGGCTGCTGTCGGAGAAAACCGGGCCGAATGCGACGCCCCTTCCGTGAAGGGCGCGGGCGTAGGTGCCGCCGCCCATGGCGACGGGAACCATCGGCTTGCCGGTGATCTCGGTGAAGCAATCGCCGAGAGCCTTGATCAGCGGGTGATCCGCGGGCACATAAAGCGGCGGATTGTCGCCCGTAACCTCCATCGCCACGCCGAATTCGTCCGAAGATTTTTTGATGGCAGAAATAATGCCCTCGCTGTTGAGCGTGGCGGGATAGCGAATGTCAATTGCAAGGGTAGTCACGCCGTCCCCAGAGTGGATGGTGCCGATGTTGAGGGTCATCTCGCCCGAAAGCTCGTCAGAGCAGGCGGCGCCGATCTTCCGACCGCGCGTGTCGCCGCAGAGCTTTTTTGCAAAAAAGTATTCCGCGCTTCCCTCGGACAGCATGCCGCGCCCGTCGAGGGCAAGAAGCAGCTCAGAGGCGGCGTTGATGCCGTTCTCCGGACACATGGCGTGAGCGGAAACGCCCCTCACGTCAAATGACCCGTCCGCAAAGGCACATTCCGCGCCGGCTGCGCGGACGGCTTCGCCAATCCCGCGGGCTGTTGAGTCATCGCAGTCAATGGCGGCGGCACAGCGGTCGATGACGCAGTTGACTGCCTTACCTCCCGCGATGCGTTTGATACAGGGGTCGGTTTTTCCGCTGAGCTTTATATGCAGGATGCCCTTTTCGCAGTTGCATGCGGGATAATCCGCGTCGGGCGTAAAGGCAAGGGTGGGGAGGGCGTGCTTTGAAAAATAATGCCCCATGTCGTCCATGCCTATCTCTTCGCCGCCGCCGAAAATGCAGCGGACGGGACGCTTCATCGGAACGCCGTTGTCCTTCATCGCCTTGAGGCAATAGAGGGAGATCAGCGCCGCGCCCTTGTCGTCGGCGACGCCTCGTCCGTACAGATAACCGTCTTTTTCGGTGAGCGTCCACGGATCGGTGTTCCAGCCGTCCCCGGCGGGCACCACGTCCACATGACACAGCACGGCGACGTAATCGTCGTCACCGCCTTCGCCAAGCTGGGCGTGACAGGCGAAGTTGTCGCAGTTCTCGACCGGGAATCCCATTTGACCGGCAAGCTCCGTCATGAATCCGATAGCCTCGGCGGACTTGGCGCCAAAGGGATACCCCTCGGTCTGACAGTCCGGCACGGCAACCGACTGAATTGCCACCAGCCTTTTGAGATCGCAGAGTATCTCATCCTTGTATTTTCTCATGATAGGTTCCAAGAAATAACCATCTCCATTTAACAAATGATATAATACCATTATAAAGTATCCGAGCGCAAAATATCAATATCAAATATGAAAAAAATATTAAAATAACGAGAACAATGCCGGAAGAAATCATCTTTTTTCGGGAGAATCATATAATAACAGCAGCAAGTTCTTCATGGAGGGATGAACATGAATTGTCGGATCGTGGATCTGAGAAACAAAGAGGTCATCAATATCAAGAACGGAGCGCGGCTGGGGTATGTCAGCGACGTGGAGGTGGATACCTGCGACGCGCGGCTCGTTGCCATCATCATTTACGGAAGGGCGCGGTTCTTCGGTCTGTTGGGACGGGAGGACGACTGCGTTATCGACTGGTGCGACATAGAGGTGATAGGGGAGGACAGCATCCTCGTCAACTGCACGCCCCGCAGACAGAGCGGCGGCTGCCGGCGCAAGCTGCTTGAAAACATCATTTGCAGCCTTTAGCGGCTATGATTGAACAATATCAACAAAAACTTTGCGCTTACCTAACGCGATTCTTGCTTGACAAAAATGGAAAAATAGTATATGATATTTACTAATTAAAGCGGAGTATCGGAGCAAAGGTGCGGACATTTACTTATCAGAATGCCCCGTCTTTGCTCTTTTTTCATAAATACGGTATTTCGCCTCTGATCGAAAGCACAGGGAGATGAAAAGAAATGAGTAACTATGAAGTCGTGCAGTTTGCGCAGAGCCAGACTGACCTCTTTGACGAATTCTACAACAACGCCATGCTGTCGGGTATGATCGACGTGAATCTCTATGAGGAATTCGGCGTGATGCGCGGACTGCGTGATTCCAACGGCAAGGGCGTGCTGACCGGTCTGACAGAAATATCCGACGTGGTCGCCACTAAGACGGTGGACGGCAGGAAGATGCCCGACGAAGGCTCGCTCTATTATCAGGGCTACAATGTCTACGACCTGATCGAGGGCATGAGGGACAAGCGCTACGCCTTTGAGGAAACCACCTATCTGCTGCTGTTCGGCGACCTGCCGAGCGGCGAGCACTTTGAGCAGTTCAAGGAAATGATGGCGACCTTCTGCCCGCTGTCCAATGAATTCACCCGCGACGTCATTCTCAACAAGCCGAGCGAGAACATCATGAACGGACTGCAGCGCGGACTGCTGACGCTGTATTCCTACGATGACAGCCCAGAGGATATTTCCCCTGCGAATATACTGCGCCAGTCGTTGCAGATCATCGCCAAAATGCCCGCGATGGCGACCTATCTCTATCATGCGTATCATCATATTGTCCTTGATGAGAACCTTGTCATCAAGAACCCCAAGGCGGAATACTCCACCGCCGAGAACCTGCTTTACATGTTGCGTCCGGACGGACAGTTCACCGAGCTGGAGGCGAAGGTACTCGACGTTGCCCTTGTGCTTCACGCGGAGCACGGCGGCGGCAACAATTCCACCTTCACGGCGCATGTGGTCACGTCGTCGGGAACCGACACCTATTCCGCGCTGTCGGCTTCCATCGCGTCCCTGAAGGGCTTCCGTCACGGCGGCGCGAACCTCAAGGTCAAGCACATGATGGAGGAAATCATGGCAAACGTCCGCAACTGGGAGGACGAGGAGGAAATACGCGATTATCTCATTAAAATTCTCGACAAGCAGGCGTTTGACAAGAACGGACTGATCTATGGCATCGGACATGCGGTCTACACCTATTCCGACCCCCGCGAGGTGATTCTCAAGGAATATGCCGAAGAGTTAGCGGCGGCGAAGGGGCGTGAAAAGGAATTTGAATTCTACGACCGCGTGGAGCGCATCGCCAAGGCGACCATTGCCAGCCACCGTCACCTTTTCAAGCCGATCTGCGCGAATGTTTTGCCATCTCCAGAATCTCCGGCTGGAGCGCGCACCGTCTCGAGGAGGTCATCAACAAGGGCAAGATTATCCGTCCCGCTTACAAATATGTCGGACACCACCGCCCCTACAAGGAAATGGACGTCCGCAAGGGATAGTTTTTCTTAATAGAAAGGTTTGAATAATGATGGAAAAAATTCAGATGAAAACTCCGCTTGTCGAAATGGACGGCGACGAGATGACCCGCGTGATCTGGAGGATGATCAAGGATATTCTCATCTGCCCCTACGTGGAGCTTAAGACGGAATACTATGATCTCGGACTGGTTCACCGCAACGAAACCAACGATCAGGTGACATTCGACAGCGCGGAGGCCACAAAGAAATACGGCGTTGCCGTCAAGTGCGCGACCATCACTCCCAACGCGGCAAGAATGTCCGAATACGACCTCAAGGAGATGTGGAAGTCTCCCAACGGCACTATCCGCGCCATACTGGACGGCACAGTGTTCCGCGCCCCGATTTTAGTGAAGGGCATCACCCCCTACATACCCACATGGAAAAAGCCGATCTGCATCGCCCGTCACGCCTACGGCGACGTGTACAAGAATACGGAAATGCTGGTTCCGCAGGGGGCGAAGGCGGAGCTTTGCGTTACCAATCCCGACGGCAGCGAGCAGCGCAGTCTGATACACGAGTTTTCTTCCTCTGACGGAATCATTCAGGGCATTCACAACCTTGACAGCTCCATCCGCTCCTTTGCCCGTTCCTGCTTCAATTACGCGCTCGACCAGAAGAAGGATATCTGGTTTGCCACCAAGGACACCATCAGCAAAAAGTACGATCATCGTTTCAAGGACATTTTCAACGAGATCTTTGAGACGGAATACAAGGCGCGCTTTGACGAGGCGGGCATCGAATACTTCTACACCCTGATCGACGACGCGGTGGCGAGAGTGATCCGCAGCGAGGGCGGCTACATCTGGGCGTGCAAGAATTACGACGGCGACGTCATGAGCGACATGATTGCCACAGCCTTCGGCTCGCTCGCCATGATGACCAGCGTGCTTGTCTCTCCCGACGGCGTGTATGAATATGAAGCCGCGCACGGCACGGTGCAGCGCCACTACTACAAGCACCTCAAGGGGGAGGAAACCTCCACCAATTCCGTCGCAACGCTGTTCGCATGGAGCGGCGCGCTCAGAAAGCGCGGCGAGCTGGATCATACTCCGGCGCTCTGTGAGTACGCGGACAATCTGGAGAAGGCAACGATACAGACCATTGAGGACGGCGTGATGACAGGCGACCTCTATCTGCTTTCCACGCTGGAAAACAAGAAGAAGGTCAGCACCGAGCAGTTCCTTGTGGAGATCGACAAGCGCCTTGCGGCGATGTACGCGTAGTTCATTTTCACGTAAAAAGCGATTGACCTTTTCCGAAGCATATGCTATAATTTCCGGCAGACTGCGTTTTAGATTCATGCAGTCTGCCGATTCTGTTTGAGGGTGATTTCATTGCCTCTTTTTGTCAAAAAATATTCGGACAGGACAAAGGAAGAATTCAGCCACGGCGTGACGCACTTCCGGACTTTTGTGAAGTGGTGTCTCTGCGCGGTGCTGATCGGGGCGGTTGTGGGCTGCGTCGGAACGCTGTTTCACTACCTCATCAAGCTGTCCGCCGAGACCTTTGCGCTGTCTCATTTCAGAATGGTGTGGCTGCTGCCGCTTGTGGGTGTGGTGATCGTCGCCTCCTATAAATGCTGCGGCATGGACAACGACAAGGGAACCAATATGATCCTTGTATCCGTGCGCAGCGAGGAAAAGCCGCCGATCTTTACGGCTCCGCTGATTTTTCTGTCCACGGTGCTGACCCATCTTGCCGGCGGCTCCGCCGGACGTGAGGGCGCCGCCATCCAGATGGGCGGCGGCATCGGCTATCAGGTCGGCAGACTGCTGCGGCTCGACGAAAAGGATCAGAAGCTCATTATCATGTGCGGCATGAGCGCGGCGTTTTCCGCCCTGTTCGGAACGCCGGTGACGGCGGCGATCTTTTCGATGGAGGTCATCAGCGTCGGGGCGATGTATTATTCCGCGCTGGTTCCGAGCGTAATTTCCGCCCTGGTGGGCTACTGCATTGCCATTCGTCTCGGTGTGGAAAAGACCTTCTTCGAGCTGTCCTTCATCCCCTCTATCACCATACCGTCGGTTGTGCGGGTGACGGTGCTGGCGGTTCTCTGCGGGCTGCTGAGCATTGTGTTCTGCATCGTCATGCACGGAACGGGCAAGCTGTTGAAAAAAGCATATCCGAATAAATTTATCAAGATTCTGCTTTGTTCGGCGCTGCTCATCAATCTAACGTATCTGGTCGGCAACGCGGATTACAACGGCGCGGGTATGGCGCTGATCAACGACGCGGTGCTCAGCGGACACACCTTGCCGCAGGCATTCGCCCTGAAGCTGCTCTTTACGGCGATTACTCTCGGCGCGGGCTTTCGCGGGGGCGAGATTGTGCCCTCCTTCGTGGTGGGCGCGACCTTCGGATGTCTCGTCGCGCCGGTGTTGGGAATCAGCGGCAGCTTTGCGGCGGCAGTTGGCATGATCGCGGTTTTCTGCGGCGTGACCAATTGCCCGATCACGTCCATCATTCTGTCGGTGGAGATGTTCGGTCCGAAGGGATTGATTTTCTTTGCCGTCGCGGTTGCCACGAGCTACATGCTTTCCGGCTATTACGGACTTTACATGGGGCAGAAGATCCTTTATTCCAAGGACAAGGCGGAATTTATCAACACCAGCGCGCATTGAGGCTCGGAATGAAAGAGGAAGAAGAAGTAACGATGCATTCCGGGAGACATGGTTCGCGTGGGAATGATTTGAAAGAGTGATTTTGATGCGTGTGAAGGAAGAAATCATCAAAATATTTGAAAACAGCAGGGGAGAATACTTCTCCGGCGAGGAGCTGGCGTCGCGGCTGCATGTCAGCCGCAGCGCGGTCTGGAAGGCGGTCAGGCAGCTTGAAGCCGACGGCTATCAGTTTGACGCGGCGAGCGGCAGGGGATATTGTCTCAGACCGGACAGTGACGTGCTTTCAAAGCAGGGAATCGAGAAGGCACTCGGAGAAAGCGTTTCGGCCTTTGACGTCAAGGTGTACAGGACGATCACCTCCACCAACACCGTCCTCAAGGAGATGGCAGCCAACGGAGTGGGGGAGGGGACGGTGCTTGTCGCCTCGGAGCAGACCGCTGGCAGGGGCAGGATGAACCGCCGGTTTGTCTCCCCGTCCGGAACGGGACTGTATCTCAGCATCCTGCTCCGCCCGAAGCTCCACGCGGACGAAGCGTTGTTCATCACGACAGCCGCAGCGGTGGCGGTCGCGCAGACGGTAGAGGAGGTATCCGGCAGGCATGCCGGCGTCAAGTGGGTCAACGACGTTTTTCTAAATGGAAAAAAAATCTGTGGTATTCTCACCGAAGCGTCGTTGGACATGGAGAGCGGGGGGCTGGAATACGCTGTTTGCGGCATCGGAGTGAATGTCTTTCCCCCGGACGGCGGCTTCCCGGATGAGATAAAGGACATTGCCGGTGCGGTATTCGACGTCCGCCCCTCGGGAGACATCAGAAACCGGATGGCTGCGGGCATTCTGAAGAGGTTCATGGCGTATTACCGAAGCCTTCCGGAGCATCCGTTTTTTGAGGAATACAAAAGGCGCTCCGTGACGGTGGGGGAGAGGGTCACCGTCCTCGGCAGGGGCGAGCCGCGAAGCGCGGTGGCGCTTGCCATTGACGGGGAATGCCGCCTTGTCGTCCGCTATGACGACGGCAGCGAGGAAGCGCTGAATTCCGGCGAGATCAGCGTAAGAAAATAAAAAAATGCTCTTCACATCCGGGATAAAGTATGCTATAATAATTCATAATCATGATGGATGAATTAACATATACGGACAGGACTGATACTGATGAAGGATAACGCTGTAAGCCGAAAGAGAATCATTCTGGCTATCATCATTTTTTTAGCTTTGGCGCTGGCGGTATGGATACCGTTTTACTATTTTGGTTCAGCCGGAAGCTCGTCCGAAGGAGCGCCTGTCATCAACGAGGTGCTATGCTCCAACAGCGCCAGCTTCAAGGCATACGACGGCAGGTTCTACGACTGGATCGAGCTGTACAATCCCTCATCCTCTGAGATTACTCTCAACGGATATTACATCTCGGACGATCCGGAATCCCTCACCAAAAATTCCCTCAGCGGACAGAGCATTCCCGCAAAGGGCTATCTGGTGATCTATTGCTCCGGGTTGAACATGACGGATGAACGCGGCTGTCTGCATACAAATTTCAAGCTGTCGGCGGCGGACGGCGAGACGGTTTATCTTTCAGATACGAATTCCGTCATCTCCGTCACGGTTCCTCCGTCAAAGGAGAATGTCTCTTACGGACTGAATGACGAGGGAAAATACGTTTGGTTTGACGTCCCCAGTCCCGGCGACAAGAACGGAGAATCACAGTCCATTCAGCAATCCGACGTCAGGATCAATGAATACATGATTGCCAACACCTTCACCATTTACGATTGTGAAGGCGATTTTGGCGACTGGGTGGAGCTTTGCAATACATCGAAGAAGGAGATTGACATTTCGGACTACGGACTGACCGACGAGGAAGGCGTTCCGGACAAGTATGTGTTTCCCAAGGGAACCAAGATACAGGCGGACGGCTATCTGCTTGTTTTCTGCGACGGCAAGAACAAGACCGACAGTAAAGGAATGCTTCACACATCCTTCTCCCTCAGTGCGAAGGACGGATCGATTTCTCTCTATTCCGCAAAAAAGGCGCTGCTTGGCAGGGTGGCGATCAGGGAGCTTCCGAAAAACGTCTCCTGCGGCTGGGATGAATCAAGCGGAGAATACCGTTTCTTTGCCCGCCCGACGCCCGGAAAGGCCAATACCACCACCCCTTTTAAAAAGCTGTCTGAAAAATTGGAACAGGCTCCCGGCGGCGACGTGATTATCAGCGAGGTGCTGTCGGCTTCCGCAAAATCCCTCAAGACCGCCAGGAATGATTTTGTCGAGCTTTACAACACCACGTCCGACGCGATTTCCCTGAAGGGCTACACGCTGTCAAAAAAGCCGGGAGAAAAGACCTATACCTTTCCCGATGTCAAGATTGGCGGCGGAGAGTATTTGGTGATCTATTGCGACGGCAAATCGCGTGTGGCGGGCGGCAGCCTTTATTCCTCCGTCAAGATCAGCACCGGGGGCGATACGTTGTATCTCGCAGACTCCCTCGGGGCAGTCTGCGATGTTTTTTCCACAGGAAAGGGAAGGAAGGGCGTTTCCAGCGGCAGAGTGGCGGGAGATTTATTCAGGCGGTACTTCTTTACCTCCCCTTCTCCGGGAAAGGCAAACGGGGGAAAGAAATACCTGTCCTATGCCCCTGTTCCGACCTTCAGTGTGGAAGGCGGCGTGATAAAGGCGGGGACAACGGTCAGTCTTTTGGTTCCGGGAGATTATACGATCGTTTACACCACCGACGGCACCGAGCCGACCAAGGCGTCGGCTGTCTATCGCGCGCCGTTCAGGATAAGCAGGAACACCGTGATCCGGGCGGCTGCGTTCAGCGGGGATTCTCTGATCAGCGACAGCGCCACCCAGACCTATCTGACCCAGAATCCCCACACCATTCCGATTTTCTGTATTTCCGGCGATCCTGCCAAGCTGACAGAGGGAAAGGGGATATTTGTCGACAAGTCCGACAGCTCTGAATACAAAATTCACGCGGAATACTTCACAAAGGAAGGCGTGAAGGAAACGGAGTTTCCCTGCGGCGTGAAGCTCTTTGGTCACAGCTCCCGCGAAATGCCGCAGAAGGGCGTTAAGCTGATGCTGCGCGAGATTTACGGGATGAATGAAGTCACCTATCCGTTCTTCATCAGGAATGAGCACGCAGTCACGACCTTTTCCAGCCTTTTGCTGCGTCCGAGCGGAGAGGATCAGATCTACACCAAGCTGCGGGACGAGCTGATTCCCGCGCTGGTGCGAGGAAAAATGGATCTGGATTATGAGGAGGAGCAACCCTGCGCGCTGTATATCAACGGGGAATACTGGGGCTTCTATTATGTCCGGGAGGCGCTGAACGCGGATTACTTAAAGCACTATTACGGCTATGAAAAGGGCGACTTTGATCTGATCAAGGGACAGATGTCGGTACAGGAGGGATCCTCTGCCGCCTACAGGAAGCTGATACAGTTCTGCAAGACACATGATCTGCGCGATCAGGAAAATTATGAGGTGGTTAAGAAGCAGGTGGACTTCGACTCGCTGATCAATTACTGGATTATCGAAACCTACTTCGGCAATACCGATACGGTGAATATCCGCTGCTACAAGCACCGTGACGGCAAGTGGCGCTGGATGGTTTACGATATGGACTGGTCGATGCAGACAGCCAAATATATACGGGAGAAGAATTTCATCGAATGGCACCTGCTCAATCCGAAGGGACACGGCATCGGTCATTTTGACAATTCCATCATCCGCAAGCTGCTGGAGAATGAAGAATTCCGTGATCATTTCCTGACCGTCTACACCTATCACCTGACCAACACCTTTGCGCCGGAGCGTTCGCTGCCGATTTTTGATGAACTGGTGAGTGAGGTGGAGGGCGAGATCAAGCTCAATGAAAAAAAATGGCGCAGACCCGCCTACAGCAAATGGAAGTCGTTTCAGGTTCCACACCTGCGGAATTATCTCAACGTCCGCCCCGGTGAAGTCAAGAACAATCTGAAACAGAGCTTTCACCTGAGTGAAAAGGACTGGGAGCGCTATGTGGAGCTGTCAAAGAACTATCACCCGGAGGAAAACGC
>ONDC01000075.1 GCA_900316495.1 uncultured Eubacteriales bacterium | reverse complement strand
TTTTGGGGCCAATTTCATTTTGTCAATTCGTTTTTTGCATAAACTTTATTTTTGTTTTTGTACTATTTGACGATCTTATCCTTAAGTTGATGACATTGCTCTCTGAGGGAGCTGTCAGCGAAGCTGACTGAGGGAGTGCTTAAGTTGTGGATAGTGTATTTTTTTCTACAACTTGCATATCAATCCATCACAAAAAGCGGAACCGATATAAATCGGTTCCGCTCTGAATTGTGAATACGTTATATTAATATTTCCAAAGCATGATATAATCAGAATGCGATATTGCAGGCAAAAGATTACTTCTTTGCGTTTTTTTGCGCCTTGATTACCTTGAGACGGCTGAATTCCTCTCTGTCCTTTTCGTCGAGCGCGTCGGTGATATATTTCACTGTAGCCTCGAACTTGGGAATCATGATGTTCTTCAGGGCGTTCGCACGCTTCTGGGTTTTCTTGATTGCGTCAGCGAGACGGTAGACGCAATTCTCCACCTCCGCCAGCACAGCCGTGAGACGCTTGACCTCCTGAAATTTCAGATATGCGCGGTCTATCATTGAATTCGACGTGTACATACCGAACGGTATCGTCAGCGGACGTTCCTCCAGACGCACAGTCGGAATTTCCACGCCCATTACCGAACGGTAGTCTATGGTAAGTCCGTCGTCCACAGGCACAGCCTCCGCAAGCGGCTCGCAAAGTCCGAATACAATATTCGCTCTTTGCAGCGCTATATACGCCTCGGAATAATTTGTGTCGATCTCGCTCTGAATTGTCGCGGCGCGATCCATCATTGTCATCATTTCACGCACTAAAATATTGCGCTTGCGGTCGAGCAGGTCATAACCCACTCTGGCAAGCTCCAGCGATTTTTTTGTTGCAATAAGATTGCCCTTGGTGGGGACTGTATTGACAGCCACATGACCTCACTCCTTTCTTTTTTTAACAGGTACGCTCTGAGGAACAACAGTCTTTTTTGTTTCTGTGCAGGGCGGATTTGCGTTTTATTCCTGTTCAGGATCCGAAACCGTGAATGGATTGACAGAAATTGAAATCTCTACGACTGTATTACTCTCTTTTGATATATAAAAGCGCAATTCGTAAACTTTAGTGGTGAATTCGGTTCTCTCCTCATTCCACACCGGAGGTTCCAGATAGAAGTATTCTATGATGATAGAATCATCATAGGCCGCGCGGGAAGCATACTCTATCGCTTCTTGCGGCATATCCTTATAAAAAGTATACGGACTAAATCCGTCGATTCCGCTGTTGTCATAGAGTACGGTTTCCGGATCGGAAAATCCCGCAGTATGGGTATTGTCAAAGCAGGACAGCACTTCTTCCTCGGTATTGCCCAAATGCAACCCGCCGGTTATCGTTAATTCTGAGGCTGTTGACTGATTGTTAATGTAAACATGGCTCAGTCTCATCGGTTCATCCTTAGACCAGTCAAGGAATTCCAGCCGGTAATTGTCATACTGCAAGTCAATGAACGCGCCGTGAATGGAGTTTGCGCTGTATCTGATTTCTCTATTGGGTTTTCCCACAATTTTCTTTACCTCGCGAGTCGTCATTCCGAGTTTCATGCCGTCAAATTCACAGTCGCTCGGGTCGAATCTATGCTTGCGCGGTATTTCAGACGATACTTCTACAGCCGTATCGGTGGGAGATACCGGTTCTTTCTTTTCATCGGGCTTTGAGCACGATGCGAGCATTGCGGTAAGCATGAAAGCGGCGAGTATCAACGCGATTGTTCTGAACCTATTATTCACGGGATTTTTCCCTTCTTCCGCTTTTGATTTATTTTTCCTTTTCCGGCGCGTGGTAGAACTTCTCCAGTGTCTCATTATCCACTCTGTCAAGCTCTTCTCTCGGCAGCTCGCTCAACAGCTCCCATCCGAGCGTAAGACTCTGCTCCATCGAACGCGCCTCGTTCTCGCTCTGCTTGATGAACATATTCTCAAATTTCTTGCCGAATTCCAGCAGCTTCTTGTCGCTCTCCGAAAGCTCCTCCTCACCGATAACCGACGCAAGCGACCGCGCGTCCTGCACCTTCGCATAGGAGGCAAAAAGCTGGTTGGCAAGCGCCGCGTGGTCTGCGCGGGTGAAGCCTTCGCCGATACCGTCCTTCATCAGTCGGGAAAGAGAGGGCAGTATCGAAACCGGCGGGTAAATGCCGGAACCGTCCAGAGCGCGATCGAGAACAATCTGTCCTTCGGTGATGTAGCCCGTCAGGTCGGGAACCGGGTGCGTAATATCGTCATTCGGCATGGTCAGAATCGGTATCTGCGTCACCGAACCGACATGCCCCTTGATCATTCCGGCACGCTCGTAAAGCGAAGCAAGGTCGGAGTACAGATAGCCCGGATAGCCCTTTCTGCCGGGGATTTCGCCCTTGGAGGACGAAAATTCACGGCACGCCTCCGCGTAGGAGGTCATATCCGTCATAATGACAAGCACGTGCATATCGTGTTCAAACGCCAGATATTCCGCCGCAGTAAGGGCGCATCTCGGCGTGAGAATCCTCTCGATAATCGGGTCGTTGGCAAGGTTCAGGAACATCGTCACGCGTCCGAGAACGCCCGATTCCTCAAACGAACGGCGGAAGTAATCGGCGACGTCGTTCTTGACGCCCATTGCCGCAAAGACAATGCAGAACTTCGCGTCCTCGTCGTTGGCGATCTTCGCCTGACGGACGATCTGCGCGGCAAGCTCATTGTGCTTCATACCGGAACCGCTGAAAATCGGCAGCTTCTGTCCTCTGATAAGTGTAATAAGCGTGTCGATGGACGAAATACCGGTGCAGATGTAATTCTGGGGATAAACTCTCGACACGGGATTGATGGGCGTACCGTTGACGTTCATGCGCTTTTCGGGGTAAATCTTCCCGAGTCCGTCGATCGGCGTGCCGACGCCGCTGAAGATTCGCCCCTGAATTTCCGGCGAAAGGTCAAGCTCCATGGGTCTGCCCTTCAGACGGGTGCGCGTGTTGCTGAGCGAAATGCCGCGTGTGCCTTCAAACACCTGAATCACGGCTCTGCCGCCCTCAATGGTGACAATTCTGCCGTGGCGCACGCTGCCGTTGTCAAGGCGTATCTCAACGATTTCCTCATATGAAGGGCAATCCACGTCGTCGAGCACGATCAGCGAACCGTTGATCTCCTTGACTCCGATATATTCAAAAATCATTCTGTTACTTCCCTTCCTGATGAGATTATGAAACGGTCTTATCGTTGGGAACGTCGTATTTAATGCGGATGATTTTATCGAAAAGTCCGCTGTCGGTAATCTTGGAGAGCGGAACGCCCTGCGAGATGGCATACGCCGCCACATCGTAAAGGTGAAGCGTCGCCCGCATCATTTTCAGTTGCTTGGACAGCGGCACATAGGTGTCGTCCTTGTGGAAGGCGTTCTGCTGCAAAAATCCCACGCGGATCGCCTTGGTGATCTCGATAATGAGCTTCTGGTCGTCCGGCAGCACATCGGAGCCGATCAGCTTGACGATTTCCATCAGGCTGGCTTCCTCCTGCAACAGCGCGGCGAAGCGTTCACGGCACTTCATAAAGTCCTCTCCGACGTTGTCACAGTACCATTTTTCCAGATCGCCGGCGTATTCGCTGTAGCTGTCGAGCCAGTTGATGGCGGGATAATGTCTCGCGTAGGCGAGGGACTTATCCAGAGCCCAGAAGCAGCGGGTGAAGCGCTTGGTGTTCTGCGTGACAGGCTCGGAGAAGTCGGAGCCTTGCGGGGAGACGGCGCCGATAATGGTGACGGAGCCTTGTTTGCCGCAGAGCGATTCCACCAGACCCGCGCGCTCATAGAATTCCGAAAGCCGGGAAGGCAGATACGCCGGAAAGCCTTCCTCGGCGGGCATTTCTTCCAGTCTGCCGCTGATCTCGCGCAAAGCCTCCGCCCAGCGGGATGTGGAATCCGCCATGATAGCCACATGATAGCCCATATCGCGGTAGTACTCCGCAAGGGTAATACCGGTGTAGATGGATGCCTCACGCGCCGCCACAGGCATATTGGAGGTATTGGCGATCAGGCAGGTTCTGTCGGTCATGGGGCGGTTGGATTTCGGGTCGATCAGCGAGGAAAATTCCTCCAGGACCTGACTCATTTCATTGCCGCGCTCACCGCAGCCAACGTAGACGATGATATCCGCGTCGCACCACTTGGCAAGCTGGTGCTGTGTCATGGTCTTGCCGGTGCCGAAGCCGCCCGGAATGGCAGCCGTGCCGCCCTTGGCAATCGGGAAGAGCGCGTCGATAACGCGCTGACCCGTGATGAGCGGGATATTGGCGTAAAGGCGGTCGTGAATCGGACGCGGGTGACGGATCGGCCACTTCTGGCAGAGCGTCAGCTCGTGTTTTATATTGTTATCGTCAACGATGGTAACAATTACATCATTGATCTTATATTTTCCGTTGGGGGCAACGCTCTCCACTACGCCCGAAAGATCGGGGCGCACAAGGCAGCGGTGTTCGATGATGGTGGTTTCCGGGCAGGTGGCGTAAATCATGCCGCCGGTGAGCCTGTCGCCCGGCTTGACGGTGACGGTGACGTCCCATTCGCGTTCCGTATCAAGGGAGGGCACGCTTGCGCCGCGGTCGATGAAGGCGCTGCCGGAATGCCTTTCGATTTCCTTGAGCGGGCGCTCGATACCGTCGAAGATATTGTCGAGGATACCGGGGCCGAGGGTCGCTGAAAGTAAGCCCCCCGTGGAATAGACCGGCGCATCGGGCGTGAGTCCGGTGGTTTCCTCATAGACCTGAATGGTCGTATATTCACTGGAAATGCCGATGACCTCGCCCGCGAGACGCTGCTCGCCGACGTACACCATTTCCATCATTGTCAGCTCGGTCTTACCCTTAATGGTCACCACAGGGCCATTGATGCCGTAGATTTTATAGGATTTTTCCATAAAGGGCATCACCTCCAAAAAGTAATTTAGGCTATCATCAGACCCGAATGCTCCGCGAACCACTCGTGCTGCTGCTCCAGCGTCACGTCAAGCGTCACATCCAGTACCCTGCCGATCTCGGCATTCTCCGCGCGCAGTCCGCCTAAGGCGATATTCGGGTCAACCTTCACCGTGCAGTCGCCGAACGCCGTCTTGATCAGCGGCGAACATTTCTTGTCCCGGTCGCGGATATAAATGACCGTCGAAGCCATATGCTCCTCGCCGCATTTCACAAACGCCTTTTTAGCCTCGATCGCTGCTCTGCGGAGATAGGTCTTGTATGCGTCCGTTTTGGTGAATTCCTCGAGCTTCGCCGCAGCACGGGCAAACACCTCGTTCTCGATCTCGTTCCGCCGCGCTAAGAGCCGCTTCTTCCCCGCGCTCTCCTTTTCGGCAAGCTCGCGGCTGATCATGCTGCGAACCTCGCCCGTCCGCCGCTGAATGGTTCTGTAGGATTCCTCGCGGAATTCCTTCTCGGCCTTTTCCAGCTCGATGGCGTTCTGCGCCTCCACCTCGCGCATGATCTTGTCGTGCTGCTCCTGCGCGTATTCGTTGATGGCAAGCATGAATTTGCTGAGTTTTTCTTCCTGTGTCAACATGCTGTAAATTACACCCCTTCATCATCTTAGGGTAAAAGATAACGGTTATATCTTCACGCCGATTGCCTCGCGCACATAGCGGGAGATGGAATCCTTCGCCCTGCCGTTGCCGTGGCGGTCGGGAATTTCCACGATCAGCGGGCGGGAGATGTTGAGCTTGAGGTCATACACCAGATCGGGGCAGAGCGAAACCAGCCGCTCGGTCATGAGAATAATTCCCACTGACTCGTCAGCCATGGCGCTTCGCAGCGCGTGTTCCACTTCCCAGTCCTCATGCACCACCGTTCCCTCTATGCCCGCGAGCCGCAGTCCCGTGGCGGTGTCGATATTGTCGCTAATCAGGTAAAATTTCAAAGGAAACTCCGTCCTCTCTGTCCGGAATTATTGAAGGATCAACCCGGCAGTTTTGGGAATCAGCGCGGCTGCTTCGGTGAGCTTGGGCAGCTTGTTGAGAATCATGATGGAAATAACCAGACCGTACAGGGCGATGGATTCACCCAGAGCGACGAAGATCAGGGCTTTACCGAATGCCTTGGGATCCTCGCTGGTTGCGCCGATAGCCGCCGGCGCGCCTGCCGCGACGGCAATGCCGCCGCCGATGCCGCTGACGCTGGTGGAAAGAGCAGCCGCAATCAGACCCAGTCCCACGGCAAGACCCATGCTGGAAGCCGTGTCATCCGCCGTGGATGCGGTTCCGGTAGTCTCGGTAGTCTCGGTAGCGGCTGTGGTCGTAACGGGAGCGGCTGCGTCGTCACCGGCAGCCATTGCTGACATTGCGCCGAACATACAGACGACAAACACCAGCGCGACCACCGCGAAATTGACCTTGAGCGCCTTTGCGCCGTTGCCGTTCTTCTTAAAGAATCTCATTGCAGCGTAAGCTGCCGCAAAAACTGCGATCACCGGAATTGAATAAATAAGTACGTTCATGATAGTATCCTCCATAAATTGATGATTGATTGAATATTAATAGCGAAGAGCGTACGCATGTGAGCGTCATTTTTTAAGCTCCTCCGCCATAGTCGAAGCGGATTTGAAGGGTCTGCCCTCGCCCGTGAAGAAACGGCTGAACATCTCGTAGAATTCCAGACGCAGCGCCTGAATGCCTACCAGCAGTCCCTCCAGCGCCATAATGATCAGGTTACCTACCGCCACCGTAAACCAGTAGCCGAAGCCGCTTGTCATTTCGGCAAGCGTGAATACCACCGTCATCATACCGGCGTGAACCAGAATAAAGGCGCCCACTCGCAGGAAGCTGACGGTATTGGAAACGTACGACAGCACGACCTCCAGCATTTCAAAGATATTCTGCATGAGGAAGTCGCCGATGTTTTCGGGGAACCAGTCCTTCTTGCCCTCGATCAGCTCGCTCAGCGGCTCATTGAGGAAGATCAGGATCGCCGGAATGACGATCAGACCAATGATGTACGCCGGGGTGAGCAGCGGAATGCCCAGGAACATCTGCCCCAGCACGCCGAAAATCGTACCTCCGTAGAAAAGGAAGCCCGCCACGCCGTTCTGACTGAACAGGGCGTTGCCGTATTTGTGCTGCTTGCATTTGGTGTAGATATTGAGCAGTATCGCCACAAGCACCAGCACCACACCGATTCCGATGGCGGCGTAGATCAGCTCGGTGCTGATCTCGTTGACGTCGAGCAGCTTGCCCTCCATCAGCGAAATGCCGGTCTTTTCATGCACCCAGCCCCAGAAGGGATTGAGCAGCTCCTCAAACCCGAAGACCGAGCCGAACAGCACGCCGAAGATCGCCGATGAAATGCCGCACATGGCAATGCACTTGCCAAGCTCCATTTTCTTCATCTTCCACATGAAGATCCACGCGATGAGCGACAGGCAGAGTCCCTGTCCCACATCGGCAAACATTATGCCGTAGAGGATGAAGTAGGTAATCGCCACAAAGGGCGTGGGATCCATCTCGTCGTAATTAGGAAGTCCGTACATCTTGACGAAGAATTCAAACGACTTGAAGATGCCAGCGTTTTTGAGCTTGACCGGAGGGGTCTGCGCCGGCTCGTCGCTGGCGTTCTCGAATTTGTATTCGATGCCGTTGAGCTTCTCCAGCCGCTTGGTGAAATCCCTCTCATTTTCGGCGGGCACCCAGCCCGCGAGAAAGAATATCCGGCTATGCTGGTATTTGGCGGTGTAGCGGCGAAGGTCGAAGTTGCTCTTGTGGCGTTCGAGGTAGCTCAGCACCTTGCAGCAGCGCACCTCCTCCTCGCCCCAGAAGTCGTCCATCTTTTTCTTGACGTCCGCAAGCCGCTCGTTCAGCCCCTTCAGCTGCTCCGCGAGGGTATTGTAGGCTTCCTCGGGCGTGCCAACCGCGTCCGGAATTTTCAGGCGCTCCCAGTAGAGACTCTGGAAAATTCTGTCCACCTCGTGAATATTGTCAATCGGCGCCATGTAAACGCCCCAGACGTATTTGTCGTCGCTGGTACAGGGGAAGGTGACGATGTAGGGATTATCGCTGTACATGCTGAGCTTTTCAAAGCTCTCCTTCGGCAGTCTGCCGAACCGCACCTTGATGAATTCGCACTTGAAGATCTCGTCAAGCTTCATGTCAAAGCCCTGGAAATGCTTGAACTGCTCCATAGAGTGGGTGACGTTCTCGATCTCCTGCGTCAGGCTGAATTTTTCCTCCTGGTACGCAGCCAGTCTGGTGGAGGTATTCTCCACATAATCCTTGATCTCGTCCCAGTTCATCAGCAGGTCGGAGTCCTCCACGGGAGCCGCCTCCAGCCTTGCCAGCTTGACCGCGTCGCTCAGTTTGTTGAGATAGAACGTATAGGGATTTTCGTCATTGAGCGAAACAAACTCGGATTTGTCCTTGAAGAAGCTCATCGCCTGATCTAAGTGAAAATTTTCCGAGGAACAGCAGGTGTCAAGAACGGCATCAAGCTGATCAATGCTCCCGATAATGCTCAGGAGCTTCATTTTCATTACAGCCATGTCTATACTCCTTAAACTATTCGATCCATTTGGGGAAATATGTTTATATCAACGTGATCATAAAACAATCACGAAATCGTTATCATGGAAGCAATCACATCGGGCGAAACTCTGTACCTCACGCCCTCGATGATGGTGACAATGTCCTTTCGTTCAATTCCCGAAAGCAGGATATAGGAAAACACTGCCACCGTCGGATCGGTGGAGAAGCGCATCAGGTGCCGCACGCGCTTATAGCTCAGCCGATTGACCACCTGATCGATGTATTCCTCGTCGATCTCGCCCAGCTCCCTGCCGTAGATGGTCTCGGCACGGAAGATTGCCAGCACCTCTTCAGCGCTCTCGGCGGCAAGCATTTTGTCAAACGTCCTCTTGGAGATCTTGTAATTGAAGTCAAACACCAGCGAACGCGCCAGATCGTCGCCGCACGCCTTGTAGTACTTCTTGATGCGGTAGATATTGAAAAAGCTGGCAAGCTCGCTCCGCGTCCCCAGCAGTCCAAGAAGATTCTCCTTTGCCTCTCCGTGGAAATTCTTCCTGATGACCGATTCGGCATAGCTGAAGAGATGGGAATAAAGCGTGTGCTCGATCATGGTGTAATCGATGGTGCCGTCCTCCCCCACCGAAATGCCGCGCAGAATCTTATAAAATACCGTGCCGCTCACAGCGCGGAGGAATTCCTCGTAATTCTTCGACTGCGCCATCCTGATGGGATCAAGACCGTCGCGCTTGACGAAATAAGTCGGCATGGCGAACACATATTCGCCGGCGCGTCCGGCGGACATCAGACGCAGGAATTTGAGTATTTCCCTGATCTGCGTATGATAGACCATGAAGGAGCGCATGTACTCGCCCGCGTCAACGCGGTATTTAGAAAGCGCGGTCAACTCGTTCTGCATCAGCTCGTCGAGCGCCGCTTCAAGCTGTCCCCTGTGAACATTGGATTCGTCGATGTTGCGCAGCGCGTAAGCGTAGTGGGTGTTGTTTTTAAGATATACCGCCACCTCTGTAACCGTCTGGCAACCCAGCAGGTCGCTGATATTCTGCGCGGTCAGCCGCTTGCCGAACATCGCGCGGCTCTTGGTGAGCAGCACATTGGAGGCCTGTGACATTATTTATCATCTCCCGTGGCTCTGGCGACTATCCTTGCCACCCATTCGTCGCCCTTCTCGGCATACTTCTGGCGCTCCAAGATCGCCTTCAGCTCGACCTCAGCGTTTCTCGCCTCCGCCTTCTTGATAAGCTCCACTCGTTCCTCCGCCCTGTCGCGGTAGCCGCGGCGAAGTTCCTCCTTCTTCGCCCTGATCCTGTCCTCGGAGCCGACGCGGAGACGTTTTGCCTCGTCGGTCAGCTCACGGGCGCGTTTATCCATTTCCACAATGCGTTCGACCATGTCCTGCATACTATGCACCTTGCTTTCATAGGCTCATTCCAAAAGCCGTACTTCTCAGAATAACATGTGTTTATTTGATAATTATACCTCAAAACGCGCCATTATTCAAGTCGATAATGCACTAAAAGAATTTCAATTTTTTAGACAAATCTGTTAATGAGGGGGAAAAAGCGCCCCGCACGGCGGGAATCCGTACAGGGCGCCTCTGTGGAATACCGCTCGTTTCTTTTTAGCGGCTTTCCCCTCTGTCAATAGAAAAAATGAGAATTATTCAGTTCATGAAATCCTATTCTCAATATGGCCTGTCTTACGACAAAAAAATCCACGCCAGCACCATGATACCGATCAACACCAAAAAAATCGGAGAAAACACAATCAGCGCTGAAATGATCAGCGCGGGCAGATCCCCTTTTTCCAATCCGGCATCATCATTCAGGCGGCGATATTCCTTTTCATGCTCTGCCGTTTCCGCCAATTCGTCAGCGGTATCCAGGCTTTCATCCGTAAAATCGGAAGGCTTCGTGCTTTCCGGGTTCATTTCTTCGAGGTAACGCTTATTCCGCTCGTTCATTACCTCCATGCTTTTCTTCACCTTTCTGTCAAAAAACAACCCCTGTTCCTCCCCAAAACACAATTATTTAAAGAAAGGCCCGGCAATAACTGCTGAGCCTCTCTTTTTATCTATTTTTATTGATCAAGAGCTTTTTTCACTTTGTCTTATTATCATCCAAACCCAACACATGATGGCAGGCAACAAAGTGATTGGGTCTCAGCTCACGGAATTCGGGTGTAATATTTTTGCAGATCTCCGTGCAATACTTGCATCTGGTGTGGAACTTGCACCCCTTCGGCGGTTTCACCGGACTGGGAATGTCACCCTCCAGCACCACCAACTCGCGGTTATCATCGACGTTGGTGGTGGGAATGGCGGAAAGCAGAGCCTCGGTGTAGGGATGCATGGGATGATCAAACAGCTCCTGCGAATCGCTCAGCTCCACCATGTTGCCGAGATACATAACGCCAATACGGTCGGAGATGTATTTGACAACCGAAAGATCGTGAGTGATAAAGAGATAAGTCAGATTGTTCTTTTCCTTCAGATCCTGAAGCAGGTTGATAATCTGCGACTGAATGGAAACGTCCAGAGCCGAAACAGCCTCGTCGCAGATGACAAACTTCGGATTCGTGGAAAGCGCACGCGCAATACCGATTCTCTGGCGCTGTCCGCCGGAGAACTGGTGCGGGAAGCGGTGAATGAAATAGGGCGCCAATCCGCACATCTGCATGATTTCCAGAATACGATCCTGCATTCTCGGACTGTTTTTGCTGAAATACTTGTGAGCCAGCATACCCTCGCCGATAATCTGACCGACGGTCATTCTTGGATTGAGGGAGGAATACGGATCCTGGAAAATCAACTGCAGCTCGCTGCGGAAGCTGCGCATTTCCTCTTTGGTAAGTCTGGCGAGGTCGATGCCGTCGTCGCGGTATACCTCATATTTCTGGAAATTCGGGTCATCTTTGTATCCCGCGCGGATCTTGTCGATCTCAGCCTGCGCCTCGGCAAGTCCGGCTCTCTGCTCGGCGATCTTCCCGTCGATTTCTTCGATTTTGGCATTGATAGAATCAATCTTCTTCTGCCCCTTGCCCTTCTTTTCAAGATCATACTCCGCGTCAGCGAGCTTGTTTTCATTTACCCTGCGCTCGTCAAGCAGCTTACGGAGTTCAGCCGAATGGTCTCTGGCACTCTTGAACGCATCCTGAATGTGCTGGCAGTCCTCCACCGTGATGAACCCGCCGAAAATGCTGGCTATGTCGTAAAACGCGGCATCGGCGTCGCGCTTCGCCTGACGGAGCGCCTCGTTCTTGGCATGCTGCTCGCTCTCGGAAGCCTTGTCGAATTCCGCCTGTGCTTCCTTTTCCTTCTGACGCAGCCTAATCCATTTTTTTCGGAGAGCCGGCAGGTTCTCTATGGTGTGGCTCATGTATTCCGGAGCAAATTCGTCGAGCGAACGGCCGTAATACATGGTTCTGCCGTCGGTCTGGGGATAAAGCTCCAGAATGGTGCGTCCGAATGTGGATTTGCCGCAACCGGATTCGCCGACCAGACCGAAGGTTTCGCCTTCATAGATCTTAACATCTATACCGTCGTTCGCCTTGACATACAGCCCCTTCTGCTTGAGCGGAAAATACTGCTTAAGGTTGGTTATTTTAAGAAGAACCTTTTTTTCAGTTGTGTCCTTAATGTCTCTTTTTTCATCGGCCATTCTGACGTTCCTCCTTATTGGGATAGAAGCACCTGATCTTCTGTGTATCGCTTATCTTGACAAACTCAGGCTCACATTCCTTACACTTCTCGGTGGCGTATCGGCATCTGGGGGCGAATTTGCAGCCTTTGGGAAGGTCGAGCGGATGAGGCACCGAGCCGGGAATCGCCTGAAGGCGCTGATTGGCGGGGGTATCCAGTCTGGGAATCGAAACCATCAGACCCTCGGTGTAGGGGTGCGAGAATTTGGTCTTGGGGTCAAAAAGCACCTTGGCGGGAACGCTCTCCACCACCTGACCGCAGTACATGACCGCGACGTAATCCGCCATCTGATTGATAACGCCGAGGTCGTGGGTGATAAACAGAATACTGGTGCCGCGCTCCTTCTTCAGCTCGTTCATCAGTCTGAGTATCTGCGCCTGAATCGTTACGTCAAGCGCCGTAGTCGGTTCGTCGGCGATCAACAGCTTGGGCTTGCAGGCAAGCGCCATGGCGATCATGACACGCTGGCGCATACCGCCCGAAAGCTGATGGGGATACTGCTTTACGACAATCTCAGGATTCGGAATCTTGACCGCTCTGAGAATCTCAACCGATTCCTTTGCGGCCTCTTTTTTGTCCATGCCCTGATGCACCATGAAAACCTCGGAAATCTGTCTTTCAATGGTAAACACAGGATTAAGACTGGTCATCGGCTCCTGGAATATGACTGAAATATCATTGCCTCTGACCTCGTACATTTCGTTAAGGGAAATCTTTGTCAGATCCCTGCCGTCAAATATAATTTCGCCGCTGTCGATATATCCGTTTTCGTCGAGCAGGCGGAGAATGCTCATAGCGGAAACGCTCTTGCCGGAACCGGATTCGCCCACTATGCCGAGCGTCTCTCCCTCATGAACAAGGTAGGATGTATCGTTGACAGCCTTGATAACGCCTCTTCTTGAGGTAAAGAAGGTGTGAAGGTTCTTTACCTCGAGCAATACTTTTTTATCTTCCATAATATATTACCGTACCTTTCGCCCTATGCGAAGATCATCCTTTCATCAAAATTTAAGGCAACCCGAAAGCGCTTATCTGCCGTTTGCTTTCGGATCGAGGGCGTCGCGGAGTCCGTCGCCGATCAGATTGATGCAGATACATGCCACACCGAATATCGTGCCGACAAACAGCCAGTTCCACCAGTACTGCTGAATGATGATACTGTCATTTGCGTTGGTGAGCATATTGCCCCATGTGGGTGTCGGCAGCGGAACGCCGAAGCCGAGGTAGGAAAGTGTGGATTCTGTAAGCATGGAGGTACCGAACGCCAGTGTGATCGATACAAGACATACCGACATGACATTGGGAATAATATGCGAGAAGATGATCTTGCTTTCACGCACGCCGAGCGCCTTTGCCGCCACGACATATTCCATCTCTCTCTGTGAGAACATCTGAGCGCGCACCAGACGGCACAGACCAGGCCATGACAGGATACCAAGAATGACCATAATGATATACATTCGCTGTTCGACGGAAACCTTAGTGCCCATAACGGCTGAAAGGATCATAGCAAACGGTATGAATGGCATACTCGAAACGACTTCAGCGATACGCATGATGACCATATCCACTACGCCGCCGAAGTAACCCGCCAGACCGCCGAGGATGATGCCGATGATCATTTCAATGATAACGGACAGAGCGCCGATGGTCATTGTCATCTTGCCACCGTTGACAAGGCGAGCGAAAACGTCTCTTCCGAGCTTGTCGGTGCCAAGCAGGAAACCCTTGAGACCCCATGTATGAATTTTGCCTTCTTTGTCAACCGCGTAATTCTGGAAGGAGCCGACATAAATATTCTGAATATTTTCATCCTTGAGCGAATCCGGCACGTCGAGCTGATTATAGCGGTTGTTGCCCCAGCTCACAATGCTGCCGTCGGCGAGAAGCGCGGTGTAGTGATAACGTCCGCCTTCAATGCTGACAACTTCAGACGAAAAATACGGAATCTTGTTTTCGCCCTTTGTGGCGGCGCCCCATACCACCACCCTGCCGTCCTTGCGAAGCGCGGCGACCGTGGTGCTGCTGGAGGAAATGCTCTTGACATTGAAGGAAGCGGCCACAGGTATCTTAGTGACTGTCTGCGAAGCGTTGAAGTTTCCGCAAACCACTCTGCCTTCATCCGTCAGAATGACATAGGCGGTGTTGGTGAGAGCCGCGTCAACGACATGACCGTCCAGTTCGGAGGATTTGTAGGAAAGATCGGCAAAATTCTCATTACCCCAGAGAATCGCCCTGTTGTCCTCCGTCACAACCAGTGAGAACTGGTCGGAAGCGTAGATCTTTCTGATGCCGAATTGATGCGTATTATTGTTAGCGACAAGGTCCGCGGGAAGGAGGGTCTGTCTGAGTCGGTTATTGCCCCAGGCATAAACGGTACCCTTGTCGTCAAGAGCCACAATGTGGTCGCTGCCCGCCGCCACCTGAACAATTTTAGCATTTTTTACCTTTTCAGGAATTTCCGAAAGATCAATGACCTGTGTCACCTTGTACTTACCCCATACATAGACCGCTCCGTTTTTGTCACAGGCAACGGAGTAATTGTAGCCGATGGAAATATCCTGCACGCCGTTTTCTTCCAGCTCGCTCGGATAATCAAGCATCTGGAATCCGGGAGAAATATTGACGAGCGTGCTGTCCTGTTCGCCGAGGTCAAGCTCGACAAACTCGGGCGCGATAAAGACGAAGAGCGCTATGATAATAAATACGACCAGCGCAATGACTGACATGGGCTTTGAGAAATAGTTGCGCACAACCATTCTCATCGGACTTTGAAGCTGCTCCTCGGCGTAAATATCCAGTTCTTTACCGGGGAACAAAAGCCTTTTGATCCATCGGAAAAGGAAGAATTCCTTTTTGGCGGAGCCAGTTGTTTTATTCTCATTTGTCTGATTGTTGCTCATGAAACATGACTCCTTTCTTATTTGTCAATGCGCACTCTGGGATCCACCAGCGTATAGCTGATGTCGGTAAGCAGAACACCCACCAGGCTGACCAGCGTGTAGAACATCTGCATGGCGAGAACCAGCTCGTAGTCGGTGGCATTCAGCGCCTGCCAGTAAAGACGACCTGTGCCCTTAAGCGCAAAGGTGGTTTCGATAACCAGCGAACCGCCGGTAAATACGGCGATCATCCAGCCCATAATGGAGGTGGAAACAGGCAGCAGGGCGTTGCGCCACGCGTGGCTGTAAATGACCACCTTTTCCTTCAGACCCTTTGCCCTTGCCGTGCGGATATAATCCTGCGAGAGCGTATCCATCATTGCGGCACGGACGGTACGGGTCATACCCGCCAGTCCCGTAAACACCAGCACCAGTATGGGCAGCGCCATATAATACATACGGTCTCCGAATTCCATGAGTCCCGTATAGTTGGAGCCGGGCGTCTTGGCGCCTCCCGTCGGGAAGATACGGAACAGAACGGAAAAGATAAATATGAAAAGAATACCTACCAGATAGGTCGGCAGGCTGTAGCCAATCACCGTCGTCGCCTGAATCGCGCTGTCGGAGGGCTTGCGCGCATGAACGGCGCAGTAAATGCCCAGAGGAATGGTAATGGCAAGCGTGATAATGGTGGAGCAGAAATTCAGCAGCACCGTATTGAGCATAGGAGTGGGAATAATATCAATCACATCACGCTTATAGCCTGTGGAATATCCGAAATTGCCCTGAAGCAGACCGTTAAAGCTGCCCTTCACATCAGGCCAGAGACCCATCCAGCGCGCGTATCTCTGGATTAACGGAGCATTCAGTCCCATTTGCTCACGAAGCGCCTGGTACTGACGGGCAAATTCGTCAGGCTTGAGCGACTTGCGAAGCGGTTCCATCGCAACCAAAGCGGGATCGCTGGGAATCAGGTTGTAAATGGCGTACATCATGAGGGATACAACAAAGAAAACAATGATAAGGTATATGAGACGCTTGAAAATGTACTTTTTCATATATCCTACCGACCTCCGTCCTTAATAGATTTTTGATATACAACACCGGGCAGACCGATGTTTTTTCACAATTCACTATCCGCAAATTAAGCACTCCCTCAGTCGGCTGCGCCGACAGCTCCCCTGTATCGCAGATACGTGAAAGAGGGGAAGCCGGATGTTGCTTCCCTCTCTGAGAAAGGCGAGATGGAGAGAGTTCATTTCACTAAGTTGTGGATAGTGATTTTCAACCCATCATAAAAAATTGAAAACATTATCATTCTGAGCGCGGCGAAGAAACGCCGCATATCACAGTAAAAAAATCGAGTCAGGACTAACCCTATTCAGGGAAAGTATCCTTCGCCATGCTCAGGATGATAATCCGATAACCCGAGTTTTCTTAAATAGGGGATTCCGACAGATTTCATTGGAAAATACTGACAGACATTAAACCAATAAAGCTCCATCATATGCAAAAGAGTCTCCCTCCTTTGAAAAACCAAGGAAGGAGACCCTTCGCTCAATGATCCGGCTGACTTACGCAGCCGAAAATGTGTGCATTAAGAAATTCAACACGCCGGATTAGCCAACGTACTTGGCGTAGAGGATGGCTCTGCAGAAGCCCCAGAACGGACCTTCCTGATAATCGGTGATGGTGTTGGGATAGATGGAAACATAGATGTTGGAGTACAGCGGAACTCTCGGGAGAACCTCATTGTAACGGATAACGAAATCCTGCCACTTCTTGAGGTAGGTGTCATAGTCACCCGGCTCAACGCCGTAAACCATATCCATGGAGAGCTTATCGAGCTGCTCGTCATAGCAATGGGTGGAGTTGTAGCCTTCCTCGATATAAGCGGAATCAGTGGTGAACTCGAAGGAGAAGTCATAAACGCCGCTGTTCCAGCCGGTTGCGAGGTTGAACATATTGTAGGTAGGAACAGAGTAATCGCCGCCGATGCCGTAAGCATCCTGACGATACATATAGTTGAGAAGCTCGGGGAATGTCATGACATTCTGCTTGATCTCAACGCCGGCTTCCTTGGTTGCCTTGCCGTTTGCGAGCATGGTAACGAGGAGGTCGGAAACGGAGTTGCCTTCGGAAGAAGCCCAGTTCAAGGTAGCGGGCATGAGGATCTTGTCGCCAACCTTGACGCAGAATGCATCGTAGTTGGTAGCCTGCTCTGCGGTAACTTCCTTGTAACGGACTTCGCCGCTGCCGTCAACATAGTCTGTGCCGTCCTTGTTCAGAACGAAGCCGGCCTGCTTGAGCAGCTCAACTGCCTTGGCAGGATCGTAGCTGTAGGTGTTCAGCTTGGAAGCGAAGAGCTCCTTGGAATCATTGTACATGGTGAAAGCGGTGCAGTAAGGACCGTGGACAACGCCGCCCCAGCCCTTGCAGAATGTCTTGGCGAACTCTGTGCGGTCGAGGAGGTAGGCAACAGCCTGACGGAACTCCTGGAACTGAGCAGGACCGAGGTCGCAGGCAAACTGGAAGTAACCGAAACCGGCGCGGTCATACTGGCAGTAAGAGCTGTTGATTGCCTTGCTGTCGATGAGGTCGAGAGCAGCGTTGACCTGATCGCCGTCAGCGATGCCGGAGTAAATCTCGATGCCGCCGGTGCGGATGGTGTCGATAACGGTATCATCCTCAGTCTTGACGATGATAACCTTCTTAATGTGAGGCTTCTGGCCCTGGAAGTCGCCGGGGTAGTTCTCGTTGACTTCGAGAGTAATCTGGTTGGCGCTCTTGTCGAAGCTGACCAGGTTGTAAGCGCCGGCGGTTACTCTGTCAGAGGTAGCAAACTGAGCAGCCTTGACCTGTTCGCCGATGTCAGCGACAGTCAGGGTCTTGCCGTTTGCGTTGGAGAGGTATGCGCCTTCGCCGTCGTCCTTGACAGACCAGCCTTCGCCGAACCAGTAGTCGAGGTTGACGGCACGGGCTGCTGCGTAGCCCAGGTCATAGAAGTAAGGCA
Source organism: uncultured Eubacteriales bacterium (assembly GCA_900316495.1). Classification (GTDB taxonomy): domain Bacteria; phylum Bacillota; class Clostridia; order Oscillospirales; family Acutalibacteraceae; genus RUG762. The sequence continues at coordinate 1,517 of ONDC01000075.1, read as the reverse complement.
GATAGGCGTTGCCGTCTGTACCGGTCTTGAGAACGGTAACAGAGAACTTGTACTCGTCGAGCAGACGCAGACCGGAAATGAAGGTAGCGGTACCTTCGCGGTATGCAGCGCCGCCGGCGATCATGTTGTATTCGGCAGTAACGGTTCCCATCTCTTTACCGGCGGGGCTGAGTGTGAACAGTCTCCATGCGAGGAAGTTCTCGGCCTTGACGTCTGTGCCGTTGTTGAACTTCATACCCTTCTTGATTTCGAATGTGTAGGTAGCGTTGCCGTCTGCATCCTCGGTGCGCTCGTACTTCTCAACAACAGTGTCATTGAGAACATAGTCGCCAGCCATGTTGGTTGCAACGGTGTTGAGGTCGTCTGTCAGGTACATAACGTCGTTATCGGTTGCATTGGGGTTGCTGGTGAATGCGCTGTAAGCCCAGTCGCCGTTGGCCTCTGTGCTGGTACCGATGATGACCTGACCCTTGGGTGTGTCGTCCTCTTTTGCTTCCTTGTCCTTGTCAGAGCCCTTACCGCAGGCGCTGAATGTCACGGCAGCAAGAGCAACAGCGAGAAGCAAGCTAAGGATTCTTGTGTGCATCTTTTTCATTTGCTTTTTTCCTCCAATATGTTTTTATTTTAACTGTCATGCGATCCGCGGCAGCTAATGCACAATCTGCCGTTTCTCCGCAGCCAGTCAAATTACTCCCTGCTCTGCTGAATGCGCGCAGAGAAATCTATTTCCAAAAACAAATCATGCACTTTGATTTGTTTTTAAAAATACAAAATCACAATAATACAGACTCCATTGGAGCACTTGCCAAAATAACCAGAATTTATTAATATTTTCGCCGTCTTCTTTTCAAGTCTGAAATAGTATACCATACAAAATTCATATTTGCAAGAGAAAAATTCAAAAAGTTAATATTTTCATAGTATGGTTTATATGTTTTAGTAAAATTGTATAGTTTCTCATAATATAGTTCTCACATTGACTGGATTATGATTATTTTGAGATGAAATTATATATTGTATTAGTGTGTGCTATAGATTATTATTCAATATAATATCTCGCTATGCATCATTATACTTCATCATCCTAAATACTAAAAATATGCAAAATGCACAAATCACAAAAAAACGATATAAAAAAATAACGTGAAAATGGGATATTTCTGTCGATTTATCACTGTAAAGCGACAGAAATAATCTTTCCCAAATTGTAATTATTTTGTTAACCCATCAGTTACAAAATAAACCGTGCCTCCCACCGGCATCGCTGCCGTCCTGCGCACGGTTTTTGGGTTTGTCTGTCAGATTAAGGTCAGTCGTCGAATTCATCCCAAGACTTACCGCCGTCAAAGGAGTGATTGTAGACGGTGAAGGCTTTGAGTGAATCGGCCTTGTACGCGGAGCGGTCTTTTTTGAGGTAGTCCTTGTATGGAAAACCGTCCGGAATCACAAACGCGCCGTACACATAGATGATTCTGCCGCCGTCCCTGTCGATCAGGGCGTATTCATAGGTGCTGTCG
>ONDC01000013.1 GCA_900316495.1 uncultured Eubacteriales bacterium | reverse complement strand
TCGCCGCGCGACAGGGAGAGAATCAGGCGGCTGCGTCTGATGGACGACGACTTCTTCCGGGTGTGCTTCAAGGACGACAAGGAGGGAGCGCAGTTCATTCTGCGGATCATCATGGACAATGACAGCCTTGTGGTGACGGAGCTGCGGACGCAGCATTCGATCAAGAACCTGCAGGGACATTCGGTGATCCTGGACGTGTTTGCCACCGATGCGACGGGAGCGCTTTACAACATAGAGGTGCAGCGGGACGGAAGGGGAGCGAAGCCGAAGCGCGCGAGGTACATCAGCAGCATGATCGACGTGAATATGCTGCGATCGGCGGAGGATTACGACCTGCTGCCGCAGACGTTCGTTATCTTCATTACCGAGAACGACGTGCTGGGCGAGGGGCGGCTGATATACCACATTCACCGTGTGATCGAGGAATCGGGCAACCGCTTCGACGACCGTTCTCACATCATTTATGTGAACGGGTCGTACAGGGATGATTCTCCCCTTGGCAGACTGATGCACGACTTCAACTGTCCCGACCCGGAGAGGATGAAGTATCAGACGCTCAGACAAAGGACAGAGCCGTTCAAGAAAGACAGCAAGGAGGCAAAAAAGATGTGTGAGATATGGGAAGAGGTAAAACAGGAGGGCATTGACATCGGCCGCAGAATGGCAGCCGAGGAGTTACATCGGCCGCAGAATGGCAGCCGAGGAGTTAGCCGAAGCAAGAGCCGAGGCGGAAAGGGCAAAAGCCGAAGCGGAGGCAAGAGTAAGAGCCGAAGCGGAAAAAGCAAGAGCCGAAGCGGAAAAAGCAAGAGTTGAAGCGGAAGCGAAAGCAAAAGCCGAAACGGAAAGGGCAAAAGCCGAAGCGGAAGCAAGAGTAAGAGCCGAAGCAGAGGCAAGAGCTGAAGCGGAAGCAAGAGCCGAAGCCCAAGCGGAAGCAAGGGAGCGCGCCACAAAGACCGCTCTCCGCATGATTAAGCGCGGTAACCTGACGACCGAGGAGATCGCGGAATACACCGGTCTGACGGAAAACGAGGTCAGAGAATATGCCGAGCTGATTGCGGGATAAGCCGCAGAAGACAGAAAAAATCTTCCGTGCGTCCCTTGAAAGGGGACTGCCGCGGAAGATTTTTGATTTTTCATCCGACGTTGAACGGTCGAGGCTTCCCCGCCATTTGATGCTTGCGGGAAGAATCTTACTTCTCGAACGGGAATTTGTAATCCAGCCCGCATTCATCCCGCAGGGCGATGAATTCCTTTTGGATGGCGTCACCAACGGGGACGCCCTTGTCCTTGCGGTCGAGCCACGCTAAGTATTCCTTTTCGCCGGCGGTGTAGATACGCTCCGCGCCGGGGGCTTTTTCCGCCTTCCGCAGCTCGCGGCAGATTTCGCCGGCGGTGTGTCGGAAGGTGTCGAGACCCATGAAGAATTCCGGATTAATTACGAAGAAGAAATGGCCGAGACGGAAGAGCTTGTTGCTGCCGTCGGGGTTTTTGCCAGTGAGATCCTTCATAAAGGGACCGCCCGCGAGGGCTGCCGAAAGAATTTCCACGATTGCTGTGAAGCCGTATCCCTTGTAGCCGCCGGTTTCCTCGCCCATGCCGCCGAGAGGAAGCAGCGAGCATTTGCCTGCGCGCATGTCCTTGAGTATCTGCGCGGAATCGGTCATGGTGCCGCCGTCCTCGGTGATGACAAGACCAGCGGGGGTCGGCTTGCCGGAGCGCATGTAATATTCGATCTTGCCGTTCTGGACGATGGAGGTGGCGCAGTCGAAATTGAAGGCGAATGCCTCGTCAGTGGGAAGGGAGAAGGTGAGGGGATTGGTGCCCATCATCGGCTCCACACCGAAGGTAGGCGCGACGGAGGGACGGGCGTTGGTGCCGGTAATGCCGATCATGCCCGCCTTTTCCGCCATGCTTGTCCAGTAGCCGGCGATGCCGTAATGGGTGGAATTGAAGATGGTGCCGCCCGCCATGCCGTAGGTTTTTGCCTTTTCGATGAGCAGGTTCATCATGCGGTAGCTGGCGACCATACCCATGCCGTTGTTGGCGTCCATGACGACGGTGGTGGGGGTCTCCTTGACAATATCGGTCTTGGTGACGGGAAGCAGCGTTCCCGCCTTAATGCGGTCGAGATAGATTGGCTTGAAGCGGTTGCAGCCGTGGCTCTCTATGCCCCTGCGGTCGGATTCAAGAAGCACGTCGGTGCAGATTTTCGCGTCCTCCTCCGGCACGCCGTAATGCACGAACACATCGGTCATGAATTGCTCTGCCAGTTCCCACGGAATATAGGGTCTTGTTTCTGCTTTTTCCATAGTAGTTGCCTCCTGTAAAATTGACTGTATTCATAAAAAATACTGATAAATATATTCAATATTTGTCTAATCTTATTATAAATCAAATGGAGAAGAAAGTCAAGAGCGGGGAGAGAATTCATGATCCACTTCTTCAGAACAGACTGAACGGGGAATGACGATGAAAATAATTAACAAAATATCCATGAATAATGGGAAAATTTAATATATAATGATTAATAGATAAGCACACTTCACACAAAATAATGCAAGGAGGCAGAAAAATGGCAAACAGAATCATACTCAACACAGTTTCGTTCCACGGCAAGGGCGCGATCCGGGAGATTCCCGGCATTGTCGCCTCGAAAAACTTCAGGCACGTCTTTGTCTGTTCCGACCCGGATCTTGTGAAGTTCGGGGTGACGGCGAAGGTGACGGATCTGCTGAAGGAGGCGGGCATCCCCTTCACGGTCTATTCAGGCATCAAGCCCAATCCGACAGTTGAGAACGTCAGGGACGGCGTCAAGGCATTCAGGGAATGCGGCGCGGACTCCATCATCACCATCGGAGGCGGTTCGTCGATGGACACCGCCAAGGCCATCGGTGTGATCATCACCAATCCCGAATTCGAGGATGTGCGCTCGCTGGAGGGCGTTGCGCCTACGAAGCATCACGCGGTGCCGACCATCGCCGTGCCGACGACTGCGGGAACCGCTGCCGAGGTCACGATCAACTACGTCATCACCGACACGGAGAGGGAACGCAAATTCGTCTGCGTGGACGAGCATGACATTCCCGAATTCGCCGTGGTCGATCCGGAGATGATGTCGTCGATGCCGAAGGGACTTACCGCCGCGACCGGCATGGACGCCCTGACCCACGCCATCGAGGGCTACACGACAAAGGCCGCGTGGGAAATGACCGACATGTTCCACCTGGAAGCCATCCGCCTGATTGCGAAGCACCTGCGCGGAGCGGTCGAAAACAGACCGGAGGATCGCGAGGGCATGGCGCTGGCACAATACGTGGCGGGCATGGGCTTCTCCAACGTCGGTCTGGGCATCGCCCATTCGATTGCCCACACGCTGGGGGCGCATTACGATACCCCGCACGGCGTGGCCTGCGCGATGATGCTGCCCATCGTCATGGAATACAATCAGGAATACACCGGGGAGAAATTCCGCGAGATCGCTCGCGCCATGGGCGTTAAGGGCGTGGACGAAATGACGGCGGAGGAATACAGAAAAGCGGCAGTCGACGCGGTGCGTCAGCTTTCCGTCGACGTGGGAATTCCCGAGAAGAACGAAAGGGTGCGGGAAGAGGATCTGGATCGTCTGGCGCAGGACGCGTATGACGACGCCTGCCGTCCCGGCAATCCGAGAGAAACGAACGTCGAGGAACTGAAGTCGCTTTACCGCAGAATCATGGTGTGACGCGGATGACGTAGATGATCGAGGTGGTGCAGATTGAAAAACAGTAAGCCTGTCCTCCGCTTGACGGCAGTCCTGCTGGCGGCGTTTCTTTCGCTGGGAATGCTGTGCGCTTGCGGGGAGGACGAGGAGGACAATCCGGTCGATGAGGATGCTGCTGCGCGGTTGCAGATGATTCTCAGCGACCCGTGGTACTATACCGACGACACGCCGGTGGCATTCGACCAGGCTGTGAGCAAGGAATTCAGGGAGAACGGAGGCTTTGAATATGAGAGGTCGGCGGCGCAGAAGGTATTCGGCGGCGACAAGGTGAAGGTCTCCAAAAGCGCGCGCAACGCCTTTGTTAAGGAGTATGGCACAAGTGCCTTTGACAAGACTGCGGGAACCGGGGTGTTCCTTGTGGGTGACCCGGTGTTTTCCGGCGCGGGACACAGCGGCTTCTACCTTGAATACACGTCGGACAAGGGCAAAAGCTGGAGCATCGTGGATGGCGCGTTTTATTCGGACGCCTCTCCGCAGGGTGTGAGAATATCGGGCAAGCGGGTGTATATCATCATGGTCTCGCATGCGATGTGTAAGTCGTACCTTCTCTACTCGGACGATCTGTGCCAGTCCTTCCGCATCCGCGACGTGATTACGCTTCTGACGGATTACGCGGAGCTGATGTATTTCCACACGACGGATGTGGAGATCATCGATTTCAACGCGGAGGACGGCTCCATGACGCTCGGCTGGTACGATTATGAATACGTGCAGGAGAACGGCGGCGACGCGGTGAACTTCTTCCTGACGGCGAAATTCAACGGAGACTTGACAGAAGGTGTGGTGGAGAGCGCGGATGATGAGTACATCGAGAAAACCGCCGAAAAGTTGGATAACACCGACGTACTAAACGATTAAACTCAATGATCAGGAGCGCAGAGCGGCTATTCACAAACCGCTTTCCACGGAAGATATGTCAACATCAACACTAATGGCGACCTCACCATTCCGACCAGCGGGAATTTTGAACCGGATTTTTTCAAAAACTGGTACACCAACGCCGGCAATCCCACCGTGACCTACCTCACCGCGATCTGGGAACCGCGCCGGGTGTTTATCCTCAAATACAACAGGAATCTGGGCAAGACGGACACACCGGCGGCGGAGCATTATGTCAGCGACAGCATCCCCTCCGGCACGGATGAGCTGACTGCCCTTCCGGTCAATGAATCCGGCGAGTGGGAGGAGGTTCTTGAGGAAGATGACAATTCATTACATTTTGTGAACGGATACTATCTCCTCAAGTACAACCGCCTGCAGGAGAAAGGCTATAAATTCGTCGGCAAGGATATGTACTATTACCGGAAGGCGAACAACGAGGAGGGTAAGCGTCTCTCCGGTCCGTACCAATATCGCTTCCGGATCTTGTCTTTGACGGCTGGAATGCCGAAGTGCCCGACGGTCTTGCGTTGATTCAGTCCGCAGGCGACGACGTGACCTTTATCATGCCGGAATCCGACGTTTTGCTGACCGGCAGGTTCGTAGAGAATCCTCCCGAACCTGTGGTGTACACCATTACCTATCACAGCGGTCTTGAGCCGGGTGACGAGGGCTACACCGCCGCGCTCGGCGAGTCGCATGACTTCCCGGTGACGGCAGGCGCGGACGGCAAGGCCAATCACAAGGTGCTTGCCAACGATTCCGATGAGCTGCGATACGTTCGCGAGGGTTATACCTTTGTGGGCTGGAAGCTGACCAAGGCGCAGCCTGACCCGAATCCCGCTCCCAGCGGCAGTGGCACGGTTGTTGCGCCAAGGGTGCTGGCGGCTAACGGTCTCTACAGCGGCGGTGACGTGGTTACGGTGGACAGCAGTGTGATTCTCACGGCGCAGTGGACAAAGAAGCTGGCGCCCGACCCGGAGAAGAAGCCTGAAACGCCTTTCTCCCCCGGCACAGGCGAAGGCGTCCTGCCTGTTGTTCTGGCGTATAATCTCGCCATTCTCTCCATGCTTGCCATCGGCATGATCCTCAGAAGGCGCAGCGTGAGATAGCATTTCTCCTGACTTCACAGAAATAAGCAAACAACCCGCACATCATTCGCAAGTCTGATGTGCGGGTTGTTATTATTCAATGAGTATTATGGCGGATGCGGTTTCATTTTCTTTTGTGTTGGATCAGCACCGATTCAGTCGTGAGCGCCTCAAAGGAATATCCCTTCTTTTTGAGGTATTCGATGATGGAGGGAAGCGCTTCCACGGTGGTTCTCTTGCTCTTGCCGGTGTCGTGCATGAGAACGTTGATGACCTTTTTCTTGCCCACGCCGGATTTGACATTGGCGATCAGCTTGGAAACCTTCACGTTGCGGCCGGTGGCGTCGCCCGAGCTGACGTTCCAATCATGGTAGTAATAGCCGTTCTTTGTGACGCTGGATTTGAGAGTCCTCATAATGCCCTTGTTGTACTTGTTGCTGACGGTATTGCTCGAACCGCCGGGGAAGCGAATGATTTTGCTGTCTACGCCTGTTGTTTTCTCGACATAGTCGTGAATCTTGTTGAGATCGTTGTAATAGCCCTTTTCGCTCTTGTAGATTTTGCTGTAGTCGTGGGTATAGCTGTGAAGCGCAATGGTGTGACCGCGTTTGACGATCTCCTGATAGCGGCTCTTCATATTGCTGTGATAGACAACAAAGAAGGTCGCCTTGACGTTGTATTGATCAAGAATATCGAGTATTTTGATTGTATTGACGGACGGACCGTCGTCAAAGGTGAGATAGGCCACCTTGCCGTCTGTCTTTTTGGGAGTGGGGGAAGTCTTTTCTCCCTCTATGTAGGCAAGTGTGGAGATGACCCAGCCGGTCTTGGAGGAGGTGAACTGGATTTTGTACCACGTCTTTCCTTTGGAATCCTTCTTGGTGCCGAGCAGCTTGTATTTTTTGCCCTTTGAGGTGCTGCCGATCTTTTTGTAGTTGGCTCCCGCGCCGGAGCGGACATTGACCGGATTGCCCTTGATGACGACGGTCTTTTTCGTGGCAGCCTTTGTGGTGGTCGTGGTGGTGCCGGAGGGATCCGTTTTGCTGGTAATTCTCTCGGAACCGTAGAAGTGACTCGTCGTAGTGAGGGGAGACGTCGCGGTGACGGTGGTGGATTCGGCGGCGGTAGTCGCCGTGGTGGTCTGATTCCCGACCAGCTTGCTGAGAGAAGCGCTCACCCATCCTGTTTTGGCGGAGGTAAACTGCAGCTTGTACCAGAGCTTGCCGTTCTTATTTTTTTTGGAACTTAGATAGGCGAAGGATTTTCCCTTTGACGCTTTGCCGATGCAGGAAAAATCCGTGCCGGGACCGGAGCGGACATTGACGGTTTTTCCGGTGATTATCACTGTCTGGGTGGAAACGACCGGGGCGTTTGCCACCATTACCGCCGCGTCCTCGGCGGCGAGGTTCTTTTCTTCCTTAATCGGCATGACGCAGGCGGACAAAGAGAGGATGGTTGCGGCTGCGACCGCCGCGCAGAGTATTTGTTTGAATTTGCAGCTTTTCATGATTTGCTTGTAGCTCCTTTAATACTTTTTTTGCAAACACCTTATAAAATTTCGCTGTCGTTCTCTACCAAAGAAGCGTCAGTGACAAAATCCATCTTGATCAGCTTGTCAATCAGCTCGGAGGGCTTGTTTGTCTTGACCTCAATGGCGATGTTCAAGCCGTTCTTTGAGACATTTCTCGCGCGTGTCCTGCTGTATTTGCAGAATTCCATGACCGCCTTCATAATTTCGTCCTCGCGCTTGTGAGAATCGGCGTTGACGACAAGCATAAGGGTGCTTGCCGCCTTAAAGGAAGAGGAGAAGAGGACAATGAGCAGCGTGACGAAGAGGGAGGCGACCACGGCTATGCCCGCAAAGCCCGCGCCGCAGATAATGCCCGCGCTGATCGACCAGAAGAGGAACGCCAGATCCATCGGATCCTTGATGGCAGTTCGGAAGCGCACGATGGAGAGCGCGCCCACCATACCCAGCGACACGACGATATTCGACTGAATGGTGAGGATAATTGCGGCGGTGATCACCGCGATAATGACGAGCGAAATGTTGAAGCCCTTGTTGTAGAAGGCGTTGCGGTTTATGATCTTGTAGATAAAGTAGATGTAGATGGCGATAAGCACGGCACAGCCTATGCACATCAGCACGGTCTGGAGCGTGATACTGCTTGTGGCGTAGCCCTCCATAAATGCTTTTTTAAGCAGGTCAATGAATCCCATGGTTCAGATTACCTCCTGATAGAAATATAGAAAACATCATTGCGGCAGGTGAGCTGCCTGTGTCCACGGCTGAACCGTGCGGCAAAGCCTGATTTCAGTTACCGCGTCGTCGTCCGCGTCAATGAAGAAGATCAGAGAATACGTCTCGCAGAGATTCTGCTCTGTTTCTGCGGTATAGATCGCAAGCGGCTTTTCATAGCAATAATGGATCGCGTAAAAGTCGGCTTCATTCGCGTATAGCGCGCTTTTGTCGATATATGCGTAGGAATAGAGATCCTCATGCTGCTTGCCGCCCAGATGCTCGCCGTAGAGCATTTTTCCGTTGGGCTCTTCCGCATTCATCAGATGCAGCGGACGGCTTTCACGGTCGTTTGCAAAGGACGTTAGAACCTCCTTTGCGTTGCACCCGACATGAAGTCCTCTGGCAAAGCGGATCCTTCCGGTTTTGCAAATCACGTCGGAGAGAAATATGTCGTCAGCGCCTTCCCACGTGCCGTAGAAGACCAGCCTGCAACCGTCGTAGGTCAGCGTAGTGCCGCTGCCGTAGCCGGGAAGCTCCTCTGCGCTCTCCAGAATCGGCGCTCCCCACAGAGATTTCACATACTCCGGCTCCATTCCCAAAAGGAGACTGTCGGAAACAGTCAGGTCGCTCTCGCAGAAGGGGAGGGGAGAGGGAAGCTGCCAATCCGCGTCCGGAATGACGGTGAGCGATTCCGGCGACATGATGTTGACGACAGTGGCGGGCTGAACGTCATCGCCGCACGCGCAAAGGATAGCCGCCGCCGTCAGAGCCGCCATGCCGAGCGCCAGTCGCCTCAAAATGTTTTTCATATGCCATTCACCCCCTGAAATCCAACCAGCCTGCAGTTGAAATATTTGGAGAAGGTACTCCACTGCAGGGTGTCCAGCTGCAACAGGCTCTTGATGTGAAGAGGCAGCAGCTCGTCATATTTAACCTCCAGAACGCTTTTTCCGGGAGGAAGCACCGGACACTGACGGTAGTCCTGCGTCAGAAAATTCCGGATTCCGTCGGAGGATGTAATGTTTCCGTCAAAGGTGACACGGACGTTCCCCGCCGGATAGACAAACGGAATCCGCTGATAGGTGACGATTACCTTTGGCAGCATGCCGCGTGTATTCAGCTCGAGCAGAAGCCGTCGCTTTTCCTCCGGCATATCCGCGCTGATCGGGGGAGAGCTGCCGGAAATCAGCGCTTCCACTTCCTGTTCGGTCAACGGACAGGAGCGCTTCAAGGTCATTCCCTTCCGCTTGATCTTTTTCTCCAGTCGGATGAAGGATGTGTCGCTGTTGTAATAGCGGATGCGGTATTTGGCTCGCGGGTCGGCGCCGGCTTCATTCTGGAAAAAGCATGTGTCCGACCTGTCGTCGAAGTAGAGACTGCGTATGAGATAGCAGCCGTCCTTACCGGCATGGGGGTCGGGCTTCATCAGCCCGCGCGCCTTGATCAGCGTGACGGCGCGCTGTCCGGAATCTATGAGGTACTTGTATTCGTGCCTGTATTTATCCATTGGTCAGACACCCTTCCTCGATGTAGCACCCGTGCTCCGCCTTGCTGTTGGACATGACGCCCTTCAGAAAAGCGCTGCTTGAGGTCATGTAGATACTGCGGGCGGCGTTCAGCGCGTGTTCACCGGCAATGACCGAAAGCGTGGCGCCCGTGATTTCGATATTTCCCTTGCGCGCTTTGGCAGCCTTGGTGGTGCGGATGCCGTTCTTTTCGGCTTCCAGCGAAATGTCGGCGCCGTTGATAAGAACGCCGTCATTGCCGTGCAGCCCGTCATCCTTTGCCCTTGCGAAGAGCTTCACTCCAAGTATTCTGAGAAAATCCTTTGAGTGAATCGCGTCCTTGTAATAGCCCGACACCGAAAGACTTCCACTGCCGTTGATCGTAAGGTCGCACATGCTGAAAATGCAGGCGTCGGGAAGGTCGCTGATGTATTTGCTGCCATCTGCCAGGGTGTTGTCGTTACCCGTTTCGACGGTTATGATCACCTTGCCTGCGGATTCCACGTTGATTGCCGGCGCGGTGACAGACCGGATGCTGACGCCGGAAAGAAACAGATGAACCACCTGATCCTCGGCGGCAATATGAACGGTTCCGTTCATCTCTCCGCTGAGGCGGTAATCCCCTCCTTCGGTGATCAGCAGCTCCTCACCGGCTGTGTGCAGATCGATCTGCTTTGCGCTGTCAGAAGAGGTTCGCCTGTCCTCGCGGGTCATGCCGATGACCGGCGTGACGGTCGTCTCTCCGGAATCCTTCCGGGAATCGGGGGAGAGAACGGAGCAGCCCGCAAGAGAGCATGTTATCAGAAGCACCGTCAACAGCAGCGGAAAAACAGCCGTTCTATTCCTTTTCAAAAATGGCATTTAGTGTCACACCTCCGTTGATCTCAATGGTCAGAGTCGCGTCTGTCCTGCCGTCCGACCAGCCCGCGAAACGGTAGCCCGGATGGGCGGTCGCCGTGACGGTGACGGGATACTCTTTGAAATACCTTCCCGACCAGCTTCCGCCCGAGAGGTCGATCACCGACGTATTGACCTTGACGCTGCCGCCATCCGGGGTACCGGAGGTGACGGTCAGTGTGCCTGTCGTATTGTTCAGCCCGAATTCCTTTGCGGTGAAGGACAGCATATTGTCGGGACGGTCGCGGAAGAAGTATTCATGCCAGCTGATGTCCTCGCCGAAGCGTCCGAGCAGGGCGGACATGCGTTCCTCTGTGAGGTTATTGTTGATCATATCCGTCATGGTCAGCACAAACTGTTTGCGCCATTCGGGATTGGCTTTCAGCGCACAGTAAATCTGACGTTCGTTGACCGGCGGATCCCAGTCGCAGACAATATTGAAGGTATCAAGCTGCGCGTCGGTGATATTGGTCATCCCATAATTGTACCGGCACCCGGCGGTCTGCAGATCCATGTCGTAGAACGCCCAACGCCACCGCCCGTCGCCGTAGGAATCGTTTTCCCTTGTCGTTGTGCGCCACATGGCGGTGTTGGCGTATTCGTTGTAGTCGGTGTTGCCGAGATAGACGTTGGCGCAGATGTAGTCGATATAGCTCTGTATGTCGATGATCCTTCCGAACGCCTCGTATTGTTTGGGATCGGAGAGATCGTGATCCTCTATAAAGCGTTTGATCTCGTCCGTTATGCCCACCTTGAGGAATTCCACCTTGTCCACGCCGAAGGTCTGGCGGAAATAGGTGTCGTTGTATTTTTCCTGCATATAGGTGTCATACCAAAATTCGCCGTTGAGATAGACCGTCACCGGAACGCACTGAACTGTCGCGACGTCTCTGTCGGGTACGGTGTACATACTGACGGCGTTTTCAAAGCCGGCGTTGAAAACCACGGAATGAGTCGCCTTTCCCTTGAAAAGCTCAGTGGGAAAGGTGCTTCTGCCGCTGTATTCCTTGCGTGAGAAAACGGAGAAGCGCTTCATCGGCAGCCAGCGCGTGGAGCCGCCCTGAATCCTCAGACCGCCCTTCTGCGCAAATGTCAGGCTTGTTCCGCCGCCGAAGTACTCGATGCTGACTTCTGTTTCGGTTCCCTTCACGTCAAAATTGGCAAGCGGTCTATCGCCCGTTCCGCCGTTCAGGTACCATGCGTCGTAGGCTTTGCCGGTGACATACATACCGTCCTCGCCAAAGAGGGCGTCGTCATCCGCGACCAGCGATACCACCGCCCTGTCGCTTTTCAACTGATCGCCAATGAAATAGGTGGCGACAGCCTCCTGACTTCTGGCTCCCTCGGAATCTATGGCGACCGCTCTGACCACGAACGCCTTCTTGACCGGTTCGGTCACAGGGGTATAGTTTTTCCAGTCGTAGACGATATTCTGAAGCGAACGCCGCTTGTTCGGCTCGCTGCTGCGGTCTTTGACGCGTATGGGCTTCTTGTATACCTTCGCATCGGACGTGGGTGTGGTTCCGTCGGTGGTGTAATAAATTGCCGTTCCATCCTCTGATGTGATTCTGAGGTCAAATTCGCTGTCGTAATAGCCGGCGGAGACGGAAAAAACAGGCTTTTGAAGAATGGCAGCGGAGGGGGCGTTTTCCTTTCCGGGGGTGGGGTTCATATAGCGCCACTCCCCGGTGTCGTTTACGCGGCAGAAGGAGTAGCTGCCTTCTCTGGGCTTGTCCACCGTGACCTTGTCGATGATCCTGCCGCCTTCATCGGAGAGAATCACGACGGTGCCGCCGGTTTTTCCGAGGGAAAACACGTCGTTGTCAAGCGGGATCAGCAGCAGATCACCTGCTTGCGCCAGACTGTCGGGCAGAGCGTATTTTTTCAGCTTTTCCTCGCTGTTGCTCAGATAAAGTCCCTTTGTGCGGCACGGGAAGCCGCCTGTGTTCCGCAGCTCGATGTAACCGCCGTTGGAGACCCTTCCCACCTTGGAGTCGCACACTTCGGTAAGCCGGAGGTTCGTGACGCCCCCCGCGCAGAACGCGATCGACGCAACCGTCACAATGCCTAAAAGACATGATACCCCGAGCGTTAGCAGCCTTCGGAAGCGGCGGGATTCCGGTGGGACAAGGGGCTTTTCTTCGCAGAGCTTGGTCAGCATAGACGACCGGATGGCGAAGCCTACAGCAGCCGCGATGGGGATCCAGAGCAGGAGAATGCCATAGATGTAAGAGATTGACTGATAGCTCAGCTTTTTTTCCGCCGTCAGTCGAAGCGTATGGAACACATCAAGGCTGCCGCGAAAGATCAGATGCAACAATAAAAAAATACACGCGTTGCTGATCAGCGCCGAGAGCCACACCACTGACCTGAGCAGGCGCGACTATAATAAAATTATAGATACTATTTCTAAAAATGTCAAGATAATGGGCGGTTTAATCATGGAAAAGTTGATTCTTCCTCTGCCGAGTGAAGGAAAGAAGAAAAAACACCCGCAGTCACGCAATGGCAGCGCTGCGGGTGATAATAACTCAATAATGGAATTCGTCAATAAAGGCGTCGATGGCTTTCAAATTATCTTCGTTGTCGGTAGGCGTAGGCGGAACATAGAGCATCGTGTTTTCGATATAGCTCAGCACCATGTATTTCCCGTCGGTCGTCAGGGTGCGTTTGGCGTAATTCTTTCCATTGGAAACATTACCAGACCATGAATCGCCCTTTGTGGATTCCATCACCTCACTCTGAGCCTTAAACAATTCTTTGGTGCTGTCTAAGTCGGTGATAATGTAAAATTCAATCTGAAAGGACTTATCTGACGGGGCGGCGATGGTCGCTTCCTTGATCTGCGGGGCGTTGATATACTGTTCGGTAACGTCGTAGATCACATATCCCTTTGCATTGCTGAGCTTCTTGAATGCCTCCGTATCCGATGGCGTCTTTTTGCAGGAGGTCAGTAAAGCGGGAATAAGGGCGACAATCAAGACAAATGCGAGAATTCTTTTTATTCTGTTCATAGCGCAATCTCCTTAATGAGTGATAAATCCGGGCAGGACGTCTGAAAAACGCTGAAAAAGTCGATTTTTCCACCGCTAAGAGACATATCCCCGAGAGGCGGCATCAACGGATGTGCCTTTCTTAATATTTCAACTCACTCAGAAAAGTCTCGATGGCGGTCTTGTTGTCGGCATCAGTGGAATGCACATAAACCACCGTGTTATCGACCCGTTCGATCATCATGAATTTGCCGTACATCTCCAGCTTATAGATGTCAAAATTGCTGCCCGAATCGTTGGACTCGATGCAGTCATCGCCCTTCATCATGGTAAAGTTGCTTTTGTTGCTGTCATAGAAGGATTTTGCGACGGCGTCGTCATTTAGCTCATAAAATTCAATCTGAAAGGCCTTATCCTGCGGCGTGGCAAGAGTCACCAGCTTGATGTAATCATAGGCGGCAAAGAAATCCGTACCATCCTGCACAATATAGCCCTTCTGAGTGGCTGCTGTTTCAAAAGCGGAGGAGGAAACAGGCGTTTTGCTGCCGCAGCCAGTGAGGAGCGACAAGGAAAGAATAAACGCCGCGGTTATACAAATGGCTCTGTTTAAAAAGTGTTTCATGATCAACGCGTCCTCTCTACAAGTGATAGAAAAATATCTGCCTATATTTTATCAAAATAAAACATATTTGTCAAGGAAAAATATGCGGCCTCTCAATAAAAGAAAAATGATCAAAACGGATCAATAAAAAAAGCCCCGATCAATCCTGCCGTAATCGATCGGAGCGAGAGGAGGGGGTGATTATGAGACCTTTCTGAACTCCATGGTAGCAGAGTTGTCGTACAGGGTGAAAATACCGTTTTCAAACTTGCCCTTTGCGTTTTGACCACTGATAACGAAAATACCGCTGGACGCCTTGTAGGTCATCTCGGTCTTCGAGCCAAAGATGTCCATGGTGGCTGTATCGTCGTCGCGGATCACAAGAGTAGCGACCTTGCCGGTTTCCTTCAGCTGGCTGAGCTGTTCCTCGGTATAGTTGATGCTGCCGTCCTTCATAGAGAAGCTGATCAGTTCGTATTCTCCGACGATTTCCTCTTTCTTGAGTGAGCTGCAAGCGGCAAGAGAGAGGACAAAGAGTATTACTATGGTAACGCTTATGACTTTTTTCATTATAAACACTCCAAAAACATAATGTTTTTTACCAATTGCGGCAGACCGCCGTTGTCAGACAACAACGGTCAATTGGCAAAAGCCGCAATGAAATGACCGGATCTCCTGTATTCCATTGCCCTACCGATAGTATACATAATTTTTCCTGAAAAAGCAAGGTTTTTATTTAAGTTCACGTTATTTTTTTCTATAGCAAAAGTCAGCCTGATGCGCTTGAGACGAGGATCCCCCGGATCGTTCTGCCGGGAACGATTCGGGGGATTCCTGACGGTCATCAAAGCGTTTTGGTGAATTCCAGCTTTCTGCCCTCGTTGTTGAAGGCGATGGTTTTGCCGTCAAAGGTGAACTTTTCATCCTTTCCCTCACAGGTAAAGATCATTTTTCTGAGATCATAGGTGAAGTGGATTTCCTCGCCGAAAACATTCATGACGGCGGTGTTATCCTCCTTGATGTCGAGGGTGGCGCTTAGTCCGATGGCCTTCATGGCGTCGATCTGTTCCTGCGTCAGACTGATGCCGACGCCCTCCGCTTTGGAAAGCTCATAGGAGCCAACAAAATCAGATTTCTTCACTTTGCTGCATGAACACAGAGAGAGAAGGAAAAGACAGACGATTGTCGCACACGTTAATTTTTTCATAGAGAAGCATCTCCTTAATCAATGATAGAAGGGAGGTCGCCGTTGATAAACCGGCATTTATCCGGCTGAATCAAGAGCTATTTGAATCATCACCGTTACAGTATTTCTGTCGCAAAGAATTCTTCGCCAAGCGTTTCGGCGTTTACGCTTCCTCCGGTCGCGTCCGCCAGCTTGGGAGTGAGTCTACTGAAGTCCTCACGGGTCATTCTGAAGGAAATATCCACGTCCTCTCCGAAGGAGGTATCGCTGATGATGCCTCCGGCATCCGGAATGAGGGAGGCAAGTCTGCCATACTGACTGTAATCGCAGCGCAGATGGCAGAGAAGGCACATCCGCATGGTGACAATGCCAGCGGCGGCTATGCCGATGGAGGCTGCGTGGCTGTAGGCGCGCACCAGTCCTCCGCCGCCAAGAAGAATCCCCCCGAAGTACCGGGTCACGACCACGGCGCAGTCGGTGAGCCCCGACTTCTGAATCACGCTCAGCACAGGCATTCCGGCGGTTCCGGATGGCTCGCCGTCGTCAGAATAGCGGCAGACGTTACCCTCCCGCAGACAATAGGCGTAGACATTGTGCTTTGCGTCCCAGTGCCTTGACTTGATTCCGGCGATAAAGTCAAGCGCGTCCTTTTCGGAGGTAACGGGACGGGCATATCCGATGAAGCGCGAGCGCTTTTCGGTGAATTCGTCCTGTGCCGCCTCTCTCAGCGTTTTGTATTCGTCCATATCCCCATCCTCCGAAGCTGTAATAGATGGCCTGTTCCTTCTGACCGCTATCAATATACTATCACCTTTTGTCGTTTATGTCAATAACCGCGTGAAGAAAAGCCAAAACACCTGCCGGACGCATATTATCCGGCAGGTGCAAGGGGTTATGTTTGATGGGATTGTATGAAGGACGACATTACTTGCTCTGCCTGTCCGCGAGGAACTTATAGCAGAAGGCTGCCAGAGCGCCGCCTACGAGCGGGGCGACGATGAATACCCACAGACCCTTGAGCTGATCGCCGCCGACGATGACGGAGGGACCGAAGCTGCGGGCAGGGTTGACAGAGGTGCCGGTGAATTTGATGCCCAACAGATGAACCAGTGTGAGCGAAAGACCGATGACCACGCCGGCAACGGAGCTGAAGCTCTCTTTGGAGGTCACGCCTATAATAGTGAGGACAAAGACAAAGGTGAGGATAACTTCCACAATGAAAGACTTGCCCCAACCGACATTGGCGATGGAGTTGGCACCGAGGCCGCTCTCCTTGCCAAAGAGATACGCAAGCACGCCGGCGCCTGCAGTCGCGCCGAGGAACTGGGCGATCACATAGCCGATAAAGTCCTCAAGGGTCATTTTCTTGCTGATAAACATGGCAAGAGAAACGGCGGGGTTAATGTGGCAGCCGGAGATGTTGCCGATGGAGTAAGCCATCGCGACGATGACCAGACCGAAGGACAGGGCGACGGCGAGATAACCGGCGCGGGTGTCACAGCCGAGGGCGCACGCCGTTCCGCAGGCAAAGACCACCAGCACAAACGTGCCGATAAACTCGGCTAAATACTTTTTGACAGATTCGTTTTCTTTCATTTGAAAAAAACCTCCTTGAAAAATAGAATGAAGAATATTTTAGGCAGGATAACCACCCCTGCCGCTTTTCAAAGTGTGGAGCATTATAAATGTGTGGAGTGAAGGAGCGCTGCGCGCTGATTATATAAAGCTCGCATGCGCTTGTTTTTTATGGGGAGTCACACAAATCATGCATCATTCACAGAGCGAACGCGCTTACAGCATGTCCGCTAAATCCAGAACCAGACGTTCGCTCTTTTCCCAGCCGAGACAGGGATCGGTGATGGATTTGCCGTACACGCCGCCGTCTACCTTCTGACAGCCGTCCTCGATATAGCTCTCGATCATCAGACCCTTGACCATGCGGGAAATATCCCCGTTGTGCCTGCGGGAATGCATGACCTCCTTGCAGATGCGGATCTGCTCAAGGTACTGCTTGTTGGAATTGGAGTGGTTGACGTCCACGATCACAGCGGGATTCTCCAGATTGCGCTGCGCGTACATCTCGTGCAGGAGAATCAGATCCTCGTAATGATAATTCTGCATGTTTCTGCCGTGCTTGTTGACCGAACCGCGAAGAATGGCGTGAGTCAGGGGATTGCCCTCTGTTTCCACTTCCCAGCCGCGGTAGAGGAAGGTGTGGCTGAGCTGCGCCGCCCTGATGGAATTGAGCATGACGCTGAGGTCGCCGCTGGTGGGGTTCTTCATGCCGACAGGCACCGTCACGCCGCTGGAGGTGAGCCGGTGCTGCTGGTTCTCCACCGAACGCGCGCCGACGGCGATATAGGAAAGCAGATCGCTGAGATAGCGGTAATTTTCGGGATAAAGCATTTCGTCCGCGCAGACGAAGCCTGTCTCCTCGATGGCGCGGAGGTGCAGGCGGCGGATGGAGATGAGTCCCTCCAGCAGGTCGGGCTTCTTGGTGGGATCGGGCTGGGTCGCCATGCCCTTGTAGCCCTCGCCTGTCGTGCGGGGCTTGTTGGTGTAGATGCGGGGGATAATGAGGATCTTGTCCTTCACCTGCTCCTGCAACCCGACAAGCCGTCCGATATAATCCATGACGGAGGTCTCGTTGTCAGCCGAGCAGGGTCCGATAATAAGCAGGAATTTGTCGCTTTTGCCGGTAAAGACGTCGGCGATTATTTTGTCGCGTTCCGCTTTAATGGAGGCGCACTTCTCAGAGATGGGAAATTGTTCCTTAATCTCCTGCGGGATGGGGAGCTTGCGTAGAAAATTCATCGGTAGGTTGTTCCTTTCAGTTGAGAAAATTGAAAAAATGTTTTTAGCGATTTAAAGCACAACATTTACGGAAGAATTATACTACACAAGCGGCAGGATTGCAAGTGTTTTTTCATCAAATGCCGTTTCTCCTGCAGAAGCCGTCGATGATGTCATTTATCAGGTCGGTTTTCACCAGTGCTCCGCGCCATTTCTCGGGGATTCCTTCATACCCGTAGAGAAGACCTGCCAGCGCGCCTGCCACGCAGGCGGCAGTGTCGGTGTCATTTCCGAAATTGACCGCCTTGAGAATGCAGTCGCTGTAGCTGTCGGATTGCAGCAGGCACCAGACGGCGCATTCGAGGGTGTCGACGACGTAACCGGAGCTTCTGATTTTTTCCTCCGGCAAAGCCGGAAACCCGTCGGAAAGCAAACGGCGGTATTTCTCGATTCCCTTCGATCCGCTCTCTGTGGTATAGACAGCCGCCGCGTTCCTGATTCCCTCCTGAACCGAGGACTTGTCCGCGTTTTTCAGGAGCGACAGGGCAATGCAGGTGAAGATGCCGCAGCCGGTGCGGGAAATGGCATGGGCGTGTGTCAGCGACGACAGCGTCTCCGCGAGCTTTACCGCCTCCGGGAGGGAAAGCCCGTGCGCGTCGGCATACAGCGCCGCGGGAATAATCCGCATGAGGGAGCCGTTGCCGTTGCTGTAGTTGTCGTCAAGCCCGGATCTAAGTGGCTCTGCGCCACGCGCAAAATTCTCGAGTGCGCGGCGGGTGGTGCCGCCAATGTCAAAGCAGCTGCCGTGAGGGGTGTACTCTCCTTTTTCCACCCACGAGAGAAATGCCCTCATGATGCCGTCGTAATCCATTGATTCGTCGAGCCTGTCCAGCGTGCAGAGAATCATGGTGGTGTCATCTGACCACGTGCCGATGGGCATGTGATAGGTTCCGTTGCCGGTCATACCGGTCGCGGGACAGCGCATCATTTCCTCCCGCGATCTGAATTCAAAGGGAACGCCGACTGCGTCCCCGATTGCCGCGCCGAACACCGAACCTTGCAATTTCTTAAGCGTTACATTCATGTCAATCAATCCTATCTACAAAAATGCACGCTTATATTTTACATCTCAATACACAATAAGTCAAGTCTTTTCTACAATAATTTTAATATGTTTGCACAAATTATGCTGTCTTTGGTATCTCAGATTAACTCAGATGCGTCAACTCGTCCTTGAGCTTGCTTAATATCCGTTTCTCCAGCCGTGAAATATAGGATTGACTGATTCCAAGCAGATCGGCGACCTCCTTCTGCGTGTGTTCCTCGCAGCCGAAAAGACCGAAGCGCAGCGACATGATCTGCTTTTCGCGTTTTTCGAGACGGTTGACCGCTCTCAGCAGCAGATCGCGCTCATTTTCCTCCTCCACGCCGATGCTCACGCTGTCCGGGTCGCTGCCTAACACGTCGGAGAGCAGCAGCTCGTTGCCGTCCCAATCGACGTTCAGCGGCTCGTCAATGGAAATTTCCGTCTTGGTGTTGCCGGTTTTCCGCAGATACATGAGAATTTCATTTTCAATGCAACGGGAGGCGTATGTCGCCAGCTTGATGCTGCGTTCGGGGGAAAATGTGTTGACCGCTTTGACCAGTCCGATGGTGCCGATGGAGATGAGATCCTCGATGCCCACGCCGCTGGATTCAAACTTTTTGGCGATATAGACCACCAGCCTGAGATTGTGGGTGATCAGCGGCTCCCGCGCCGATTCGTCCCCGCCGATAATGCGGTCGAAGATGGCTTGTTCCTCCTCCGGCTCCAGCGGAGCGGGAAGGGTCTCCGGTCCGTTTATGTAATGTATTTCCCGCTTCTGCGCAAAAAGCGCCGCTACCTTGCGTGCGAACTCTTCCGCAAGCAACCGGATGATCCCGATGAATTTCATTTCACGTCTTTCCTCTCGTTTTCAGTCAATAATTTTGGGATTCACTACTCCGTCATATTCACTGTCCAATGAATCGGAAACGGCTATGTAGCATGCAATATCGTATTCCCGTCGTCCGACAAAAAGCGTCACGCGCTGCGGGCGGAAGGCGCATAGCACGCCCTCTCCGCCCAATGCCGAATAGGGGATCACACGCATGTTTTCATTTCCCTCACCAGTCGGAAACCCGGCGGGAATGACGCAGCCGAGCGCGCTTCTCCGCGCGACGATCACCGGAAGTCCGGAGAACGGTTCGGTGAGCAGATTGCCCGTATCGCACATCAGACGCAGCGGGCG
Organism: uncultured Eubacteriales bacterium; assembly: GCA_900316495.1. Lineage (GTDB taxonomy): Bacteria > Bacillota > Clostridia > Oscillospirales > Acutalibacteraceae > RUG762. Next base: position 27,312 of record ONDC01000013.1, on the reverse strand, counting down.
CTCGTTGCCCCCGCAGCGGACAACCGCCCTGCATGCGGCTGAATTCAGCTCCAGCCTGCGGCAGATTTTTCCTGCAAGGGTGATGACCGTGTAGCAGGCGACCGTGACAAAAATGATAAAGGCGGGGGAGAGGCTGAAATACACGGTTCCGTTCCGGTATACCATACCACCGGGTGCAAGCGTCAGCCAGAGCGCGAGCATGGCGCCGCCGAAGCCGAATGTGACCGCGCAGGTGACAAGCAGACAGTGCCAGAAGTCATGGAGATTTTTCAGTCTGAAGGAGATGCGAATCATGCCGGAGGAAATGATCAGCTTGATCAGGCAGCCAAGGACAAAGGGCAGCGGAGGCAGAAAGAGCGTCAGCGAACAGGCTGCCCCGAATGCCGCCCCCAGACAGATTCTTGTCCGGCTGATGGAAGATTTCATGATTCTTCCCACCGAAAGCAGCAGAAAATAATTGATAAAGAAATTCAGCGCGAGCAGCACGTCCGCGTAAACCGTCTGTTTCAATCCTTTTTACCTCCCCGGCTGTTTTCATTCTCAGAATAGTATATGACTATCTGTATTCCCGAAGCTGTCGGAATATGTCAGACAAAGCGGATTTTTTCATGGAACCCGCCGATACGACCGGAAGGTGAAGCGTATGGAGAACATGAAGGGAGAATGCCGGAGACCCTTCTGATTCATAATCCCCTTGCCTGATTCATATATATGCAGGGAATAAAAACAACGGCAGCGTTTCTTAGTAACATCATTTCCATTAAAAATGAAAGAAGCTGTCTCAGGAAGGCAGAGCTGAAAATGACAAGATTCAAGCCCGAAGGAAAGATACTGAATAGCGAAAGCAATCTGAAAGCCATGACAACGCCGGCGGCGCTTGCTGCGGCCATGGAGAACGGAACGATTTTGGAGGCAAGGGCGACGGTGTGCGACAGCAGCCATAATCTGATCGTGGATTTAGGCTGCATGAACGGCGTGATTCCCCGCGAGGAATGCGCTCTCGGTATCGCGCAGGGAACCACCCGCGACATTGCCATCATTTCCCGTGTTGGAAAGCCGGTGTGCTTCAACGTCACAAAAATATGCTCCGACCGCCACGGCATTCCCTATGCCACGCTGTCCCGCAGAGCGGTGCAGCAGCAGTGCATGGAGCAGTACATTTCCGCCCTGCGCCCCGGCGACGTGATCGACGGCAGGGTGACGCATTTAGAACAATTCGGGGCGTTCGTGGACATCGGTTGCGGAATTCCCTCGCTTATGAGCATTGACACCATGTCGGTGTCAAGAATATCCCACCCCTCCGACCGCTTTTCCGTGGGAATGGAGATCAGGGCGGTCGTGCGCTCAAGGGAGCCGGGCGGGAGGATCTCGCTGAGCCACCGCGAGCTGCTGGGCACATGGGCGGAAAACGCGGCGCTCTTCAATATCGGAGAGACCGTGACCGGTATCGTCCGTTCGGTGGAGGAATACGGCGTTTTCGTGGAGATCATGCCGAATCTGGCGGGACTCGCCGAGAGGCGTGAGGGCATTGAACCCGGCTGCGGCGCGAGCGTCTACATCAAGAGCATTATTCCGGAGCGAATGAAGATCAAGCTGGTGCTGGTGGATACCTTCCGCTGCGACTGTCCGCCCGCGCCGCCCCGCTATTTCTTCACTGGTGACCACATGGATCGTTTTGTCTATTCTCCCTGCTGCTCCGACAAATTCATCGAAACCAAATTCCAATAAGCGTCATAAAAAAATCTCCCGCCGGTCAGCCTTTATAAGGCGCCGGAACGGGAGGTTTTTTGTCAGGTGAGTTTTGTCGTTGATAATTTTTGATTCATCTTTGAGATGTCATGGACTAATCGTTGTAGACATGGTTGAGATTGAGCGCGCGGTTGACGGCGCAGACGACTGCTTTGATGGAGGCGACATTGATATTGCTGTTCACGCCCACGCCAAAGACGTTCGCGCCCTCCGGTGTGCGCAGCTCGATATAGGCGCATGCCTTTGCGTCGGCGCCTGTGCCGATGGCGTGCTCATGGTAGCTGACGAATTTGTAGTCCGGGATGCCGAGCGTTTTCATCGCGTTGTAGAACGCGTCGATCGGGCCGTTGCCGGTGCCCTCGATGGCAATCTCCTCATTGTGGCATTTCAGCTTGCCGCGGAAGGTGGTGACGGTCTCCTCGTCATTGACCGCGTCGGTGTGATACAGCTCGTGTCTGCCGAGGGCATAGGGCGAACGGCAGTGGAGATACTGCTTGTCAAAGAGCATGAAGATTTCCTGCGGGGTAAGCTCCTTGCCCTTTGCGTCCGCTTCCTTCTTGACATAATAGCCGAATTCGGGGTGCATGCCCTTGGGCATGTTGTAGCCGAATACCTGCTGCATGATGAAGGCCGCGCCGCCCTTGCCCGACTGGGAGTTGATGCGGATGATCGGCTCGTATTCCCTTCCCACGTCGGCGGGGGAGATGGGCAGATAGGGCACCTCCCATTTGTCGCTGCCGGTTTCCGCCATGTAGTCGGTTCCCTTCTTGATCGCGTCCTGATGGGAGCCGGAGAAGGCGGTGAAGACCAGATCGCCGGCATAGGGCGTGCGCTCATGTACGCGCATTCTGGTGCATTCCTCGTAGACCTTGCGGGTGCGCTTGATGTCGCTGAAGTCGAGCATGGGGTCGATGCCCTGACTGAACATATTCAGCGCGACGGTGACAATATCGACGTTGCCGGTGCGCTCGCCGTTGCCGAAGAGTGTACCCTCGATTCTGTCCGCCCCCGCAAGCAGTGCCAGCTCCGCGTCGGCAACGCCTGTGCCGCGGTCGTTGTGCGGGTGGACGCTGACGATGACCGCCTCGCGGTTGTCAATGTGGCGGCAGAAGTACTCGATCTGGTCGGCGAAGATATTGGGAGTGGAGAGCTGCACGGTGGAGGGCAGGTTGAAAATGATGGGATGCTCCTTGTCCGCGCCAATAGTCTTTGCCACCGCGTTACAGATGGAAACGGCGAATTCCGGCTCCGTGCCGGAGAAGCTCTCGGGACTGTATTCAAAGCGGATGTTCATGCCGGAGGTGTCCATTTGATCGGTCAGCTCGCGGATGAGCTTTGCGCCGTTGACGGCAATTTCCGTAATTGCGTCCATATCCTTGTGGAACACCACCTTGCGCTGCAGCGTCGAGGTGGAATTATAGAAATGAACGATGACGTTCTTCGCGCCGTCGATGGCCTCGAAGGTCTTGCGGATGAGATGTTCTCTCGCCTGCACCAGCACCTGAATGGTCACGTCGTCGGGAATGAGATCGCGCTCGATAAGGGCGCGGAGAATTTCATATTCAGTGTCGCTTGCCGACGGGAAGCCGACCTCGATCTCCTTGAAGCCGACTCTCACGAGTTCGCGGAACATCTTGATCTTTTCGTCCAGATTCATCGGGTCAACGAGCGCCTGATTGCCGTCGCGCATATCGACGGAGCACCAGACCGGCGCCTTTTCAATGAGATTGTCGGGCCAGCGGCGATCCTTGAGCTGTGTTACACGTCCGAAGGGTGTGTATTTTTCAAATCCTTTCATAAATAGAAGCCTCCTGAAAATAAAAAATGCAAAACTGAACGCCTGTGACCTCTCTCGTTTCAAAGGCAACAAAAAACGCCCCGCCGCCGCGAAAACACGGCATGCAGGGGCGAAGAACATTTTACGGTAAAACATTCCACACGGTACCACCCTGATTGCGGCGCATGATTTGCAAAATGCGCCCTCAGCGAGCCTCCAGCAAGGCTCCGGCAAGTAACGCTGCCGGGACGTTCCGCCCTACATTTGATCAATCGGACGGAAAACTCCGGGATGAGTTATACACACAGCTCGTGACATCGGCTTTGCAGCGACCGCCGACTCTCTGAGACGCCGAAGCTGTGTCTTGTTCCCTTCACAGTCTTTTTGGTATTCAGCTTTGTATTTCATTATAGCAATACTTTGCGATTTGTCAAGGGTTTTTTTCAGAAAAAATCTCCATGCGGGCGTTTTCCGTCCCTTGTCAGAGGACTGCGGTCAAAAAGCTGAGAATTAACCCGATGACCGCCAGAATAGTAAAGAAAACGGCACAGCGTTTGATTGTCCGTAAATGCTGCAGCTCCGGATATTTCAGGATATTCAAGCTTCTCCACGTCCGATAGCCGCGTATCGTTCAGATAATAAAAGGAATCCTTCTTCGATCATTCATGCTCCGTCTTTCCTCAGTCAACCGTTGTCATTTTCTCCCTGGTTCCGTCCGGCGCAGACAACCCTTGCCGCGTCGTCCCGTGTGAGATTGGAGTTTTCAACGATTTTGCCGACAATTTCTTCATCGGACAGTCCCATCGACCGAAGCACGCTGATCATCATCTGCAGCGTTCTCTCGATGCCCTGCTCGATGCCCTGCTCGATGCCCTGCTCAATGCCTTGCTGAATGCCCTGCTCGATGCCCTGCTGAATGCCCTGCTCGATGCCCTGCTCGATGCCGCGACCGAAGCCTTCCTCCACGCCTTCCAGCCGGATGTCCTGAATGGCCTTGCACATATCCACATTCCCCTTTCCTTCATCCATTTTGATTTTGGTGCCGGTCACAGCGGTAATAACCCTTGCCGTGTCGTATTCCATGGCCCAGAATCTCCCGTCGTTCTCCACGAGCGTTCGCAGCTTATTCTTGTCCTGCGAGTATTTCACAAACAGCATGACTTCCTTCAGATCGGAGCGGAGCTTTTCCGCGTCGCTTTCGGTCAGTGCTTCGGGGGTTATCAGGTTAATTCTGTAATCCGCCGCGAAGCGCAACACGTCCTTGTTCCTGACCGTCATCATCTCATGAAGGGAGGTGGGAGCGTCCCACCGTTTCGCGCCGAAATAAATGACGAGCGTGATCACGGGTATGAGCCTGTCGCTGCGGTAAAAGCCGGACAAATACTCCCCGGAGGAGGGCTTTTCATCCGATCTGCTGTTCCTGTGCGACTTTGCCGCCGCTTCCACCTGCGCCGAATACTGCAGCGCGTCGTACAGCAGGTTTCTCACGGGCATGGCGTAATGGATGTCCGACTGATTCTCCACGCCAAGCAGCAGATACGCCGCGTCATCATCCCTTTTGAGTACCCATCGCTTGAAAACATCGCGCACCCGCTGAGCGGAATGCTGCGACCCGTCTGTCCCGAACGGCAGAGCCAGCGCGGCGGTGTCCATCTCGCGTAACGCCTCCGGTCTGATGACCGGCTCGCCGTCGTAAATCAAAAAGTTGAACGCGTCCGCGAATACGTCCGGACGCTCCATATACGCCTTGGTGAGCGTGTCCTTCTTGTTTGCCACCGGTGCCACCGCCCTGTTCGTTATTGTATCGCCACTGCAGGCCTGATGATCAGATTTAATCCCATAGCAGCGGGTGTCCGCTTTCCATCGCCCCGCCGCATTCAGGGCAGTTTACCGGTTCGTTTTCCGTCAGGCGCATGACCTCCCGCATGGGATTGCCACACCCCGGACAGAGATGCTGGTGCTTCTCCACCAGCTCAAATTCATCCATATCGGGGCCGAAGAAATCGTCCTCCGCGTCGCGGGCAGGATCCTTCGGCTTGAAAAAGTCGAGACTGCTCTCGCATGCGACAGTACGGCAGTCCGGGCAGTAGTAGAGATTGTTCATCGCGTCGATGCAGCCGTTTGGATACCTTTCAAAAAGCGTCCGGAGCCGTTCGCCGTGCTGACCCTGCCTGGCCTCCTCGGTCTTTTCGCGCAGCACCTCGTTGTACATCATGCCGCAGCCGAGGAAGAGGTGGCGGGAATACCCGCATTTTTTGCAGACAAGTGTGTAACCCATTCCCATTATCCGTTTTCCTTATCTCTCACGCAGAAGGCGGACACGGCAAACACGACAAACGTCGCGCCCATAGCGATGACGCTGTAAAGCAGCCCCTTGCCGGAGGTGAGCCAATCAGCGTATTTTCCGAGCATCGGTACGGAAAAGTCCGTTCCCTTGCCGTTTACCTTGGCGTAGGGAATGGAGACGCCGCCGGATTTTCCTTTTACTGTGACAGAGGAGGAGGCCGCGTCGTTCGCCGTGACGCTGGAACCGACCGCCGTGCGCCCTCTGTAATACAGCGCGACGTCGCCGGGATTCAGATCGCTGGCGGAGACTTCCTTCACGAAGGCGAGCGAGCCGTCCTTGTAAATGCTGTCGGCGTTGGTTCCGTTGACGGGACAGGCGGAATAACCCGCCAGCGGCAGAATGCCGAAGAACGCGATCAGCACCAGGCATTGAAGCACAAGCAGCAGTCCGGAAACCGCCCTGAGAATTTTAGCAATCATTTTTCAGAACTCCTTTTTGATTTTGTATCGTTTTACACTACTATTATAAAGCCTGCCGTCCGGAATTGCAAGATGTATTTCAATTAAATTCGCTGTGCATCCTGTACAGAAAAAAATACCTCTTACGCAAATCCTCTTGCAATATGCAAATATTTCATGTATCATAAACTCAGCAAGCAAAAGGGATGTGACTCTTTGAAAATCACGCTGAACAAAATTGAGAGCGGCGAGGACGAGCTTATCATAAACTACCGCGAAATGACGGACGAGGTGAAGGAAATCCTCCGCGTGGCGGAGGGGGGCGGTGAGAAAATCCCCTGTGTGTGCGGGGAGACAAAATACATGCTGCCGGTCGGGAGCATCCTGTACGCCGAGAGCGTGGAAAGAATGACCTTTCTCTACACTGCCGACGGAATATTCCAATCGTCCCGCTCGCTGCAGTCGCTGGAGCTGCTGTACGCCGGGCGCGGCTTTTTCCGTTGCTCGAAATCCATGATCGTCAACATCTACCGCATTGCAGGGCTGCGAAGCGAATCGGGCGGCAGGATCAGCGCCGTTATGGAGAACGGCGAATCGGTCATCATATCCCGCAGCTACGCCAAGGCCTTCCGCCGCGAGCTGAGGGGAGAGGAGTGATTTTTCATGAAGGAAAAATGCAGGAGAATGATGAAAAAAGCGCTGCTGAATGAAATCGCCATTGACTTCAAGGCGTGCGTGTATTTTTTCTGTGTGGTGTTTTTTTACAGTGTGGTGCGGCTGTGCGAGGGCGCCAACAGCGTGAGCATCCTCACGCTCGCCGAGATCATCATGACGAATTACGTCATCTGTTATGTTCAGACCTATCTGTTCAGGGATTTTGACGAAGCCGATCGCGTAGGTGTGAACGAGGTGGCGGGAATCCTCATGTGTACCTTCCTGTATACTGCCGCGAGTCTGCTGTTCGACTGGTTCGGCGGCAGCGAACCGGTGACGGCGCTCTTCGCGCTGTATATCATCTTCACTTATATCTGCGTGATCCTGTGCTATATCGTCAAACGAAAGCTGGACACCCGGCAGCTCAACCGGCTGCTGAACCATTACAAGCAAAATGAAGGGAGAGATCAGCATGAACGCTGAAAACCGCGTCATTTCCATCGACAACCTGACAAAGACCTACGGAAAGAACCGGGGTATCGAAGCCGTCACCTTCGATGTGACAAAGGGGGAAATCTTCGGCTTTCTCGGTCCAAACGGGGCGGGCAAGTCCACCACCATCCGCTGTCTGCTGAAACTGATCCGGCCGACGGGAGGCCGCGCGGAGATTCTGGGACACGACGTCGTGAAGGAACACCGTGAGATAATGAGGCACATCGGATACATTCCCTCGGAAACGCAGTTTTACCCGTCGATGAAGGTTTCGGAGGTCATCCGCTTCGCCGCCGACGTGCGGGGAACCGACTGCCGCGAGGAGGCGGCAATGCTCTGCGAACGGCTCAGGGTGGATACGGACAAGCGTATCGAGGAGCTGTCTCTCGGCAACCGCAAGAAGGTGGGTATCGTCTGCGCCATGCAACACAGACCGGAGCTGTTCATCTTTGACGAGCCGACTTCCGGACTCGATCCGCTGATGCAGGCAGAATTCTTCGGACTGGTGCAGGAATACAACGCGGCCGGCGCGACCTGCTTCCTGTCGTCGCATGTACTGTCGGAGGTCAGGAAATACTGCCACCGTGCGGCGATTATCCGCGAGGGCAGGCTGATCGCCTGCGACACGGTCGAGCATCTCGCCCACACCGGCGCAAAGCTCGTGCGGGTGGAGGGAACCGACGGGCTGACGCTTGACGGCATGAGCAAGGTGACAAGGAAGGACGGCGGCATGGAATTCGTCTACAGCGGCGACATGAACGCCCTGCTGAAGGCTCTCTCCGCCGCCGACGTCAAGGATCTGAGCATAGAAGAGCCATCCCTCGAGGACGTCTTTATGCAGTATTACGGAGGTGCGGAACAATGACCTTATATCAACATGAGCTGAAAATGAACCGCGTGAGCTTTGTGATCTGGCTGGTTGGCGTGCTGGCGATGTCGGCGGGGTGCATCTTCCTGTTCCCGCTGATCGACGAATCCATGGCGGATATGGCGGACGCGTTTGCGTCGATGGGCGGCTTCTCGGCGGCCTTCGGCATGGACAAGCTGCCGATTACCACCCTCGAGGGCTTCTTCGGCACGGAAATTGGCACGATTTTCGCCCTCGGGAGCGGGATGTTCGCCGCGCTGCTTGGCATTTCTGCCCTGTCGAAGGAGGAAAGCAGTCACACCGCCGAATTCCTTCACACGCTGACCCTCGGTCGCTGCGGCATCGTCACGGGCAAGCTGCTTGCCATCCTCACCTATATTGCGCTGTTTGACGTTATTGCGTTCGGCGTGTTTACCGGGTCGGCGGCGCTCATCGGCGAGTCCCTCGATATGAAATCCCTTGTCGGATATGTCTGCGCGCAGTTTATCGCGCAGACCGAGCTTGCGTCTGTCTGTCTCGCGTTGTCCGCCCTCTCCAGAAAAAGCAGCCTCGGCGTGGGGCTTGGAACCGCCCTTGTGCTGTACGTTCTGGACATTATCGCCCGTATCACCGAGCAGGCGGACTTCCTCAGATATTTCACCCCGTTCAGCTTTTCCAACGCGACGGACGTCTTTGTCAACAAGGGCTCCATCGAGACGGTTCCCCTCTGCATTGGGCTTGCGGTGACGGTGTGCAGTATTGTCGCCGCCTACGCGGTTTACCGCAGAAGGGATATTGCGGCGTAACCTTTCTCCGTATAAGAACCATTCTCCGCCGTCCTCATATTATGTAATGCGGGGGAAAGGAGACGAATCATTCCTGATGAATGCCTTTTTCTTCCGCGCACAAACCATCAGGGAGGACATAAGCAATGGGAGAGAAAAATGCACAGTGCATGGGCGGAAATTCTCAGACCCTCGGAGAGAGAGCCGTTCCGTGCGGCAGACGCGACTGCTTCAAGGAGGCGGTCTGCATTAACGCAGGGAGAGTATACGACGCCTGCCGCGACAGGGAATGTCTGGAGGATCTGCAGGTGTTCTTCGTCGAGCGCGACCAGGACGTAATCAACAACGCCCTCGGTGTGCGCCTGAAGGCAGCCGACGTGGTGAACGTCGTCATTGACACCGAGCCGGTTCCCTTCAACAGGGGCTATTATTCGGTGGACATTACGGTTTACTTCTGCGTGAAGCTGGATGTGACCATGTCGCCGATCAGCCCGTCCTGCGAGGTCAGGGGACTCTGCGTCTACAACAAGAAGGCGATTCTCTACGGCAGCGAGGGAAGCGTCAAGGTGTTCAGCTCGGACTACGTGGGCGGCGACGACGACGAGCAGAACATGCCGGCGGGCAACCTGCCGAAGGCGACCGTCCAGATCGCCGAGCCGATCGGACTGGGTGCGAAGATCGTGCCGGTGTGCCAGACGCACTATCCGTGCTGCTGCGTGCCGAACCGCGTCGCAAGGCTGTTTGCGGGGAGCTTTGACCACCGGCTCGCGGAGAAGGCGGTGAAGGTGACGCTGGGCATCTTTATGATCATTCAGCTTGAGAGACAGGTGCAGATGCTGGTGCCGGTCTACGATTTCTGCATGCCGGATAAAATCTGCGTGGATTCGGGCAGCGAAAGCCCGTGCGAGCTGTTCAAGAAGATCAGCTTCCCGGCGGACGAATTCTTCCCGCCCAAGGCGGGGGAGCTGCACTGCAGCGAGGCGCAGATGATGCGCGGACAGAGCGCGGGAAGCTGCGGATGCGGCTGCGGTAATTAAGGACTCGCCGACTTAGCCGGTTTCCATACCGTCACAATCAAAAAAACACGGCAGCGTTCCGGGAAATCAGATTCCCTTCGCTGTCGTGTTTTTTTCATCAAAGCCTGACCGGAATCATGCACGAAGCGTGATCCTGTCCATTTCAGAATCCTTTTTCCGGCATCCGTCAGTAGGTCTTCCATCCTTTAGACCCGGAATTGAAGGCGACCGAAAAAAATAAAAAAACACTTGACTCTCACGCGGCGTAAGGGTTTATAATCATAGCAGGATGAGGTGATGCGGATGACAGACAACAAAAGGCTGCTTTCGGTGAGCGAGGTGAGCCGGTTGACGGGAATCAGCGTGAGGACGCTGCGATATTATGATGAAATCGGACTGCTGCCGCCGACCGCCGCGACGGAGGCGGGCTACCGGCTTTACGATGAAGCCTCCCTGCGCCGGCTGCAGATCATACTGATTTACCGCGAGCTGCAATTCCCGCTCCGGGAGATTGCCCTGCTTCTGAGCGGTGACGAGGAGAATATGATCGCCGCGCTGGAACGGCAGATTCAGCTTCTGCAAAAAGAGCGCACGCATCTGGACAATCTGATTACCCTTGCACAGGGGATCAAGGCATTGGGGGTGAACAATTTGGATTTCAGCGAATTTGACGTAAAGAAAATCGACGAGTACGAGGAACAGGCGAAAGCGTCGTGGGGGACGACGGACGCGTACAAGGAGTACGAGCGCAAGTCGGCAGGCAGAACGCCGGAGGACAACCGCGCCCTCGTGGCGGGCATGACAGGCATCATCGCCGAGCTGGGCGAGCTGCGGACACTCCAGCCTTCGGACAGCAGGGTTCAGGCAGCCGTACAAAAGCTGCAGGATTACATCACGGAGCATTACTACACCTGCACGGACGAAATTCTCCTGTCGCTTGGCAGCATGTACAGCGGCGGGGGGAGCTTTCAGCACAATATCGACAAGGTGGCCGGTGAAGGAACCGCGGAGTTTATCTCCCGCGCCATCGGAATTCACTGTGGCGGAGGAAGCGCTCAATGAAAGCGACAGTATGAAAAAAAGGAAAAGCACCCGTACTTCGCAGGAAAAGCCTGTGAGGTACGGGCGCTTTTGATATGTAAAAGAAATGTAAAAAGGAGTAGACTTGTCTGATTATTCTGACGGAGGGCAGATGAACCTGATTTTGTTTTTGAGACATTTGATTTCGCTGCTGCCGGTGGCGTAGGCGAATTCCCCGTCGAGCGACCAGTCGGAACGGGCGTCGGGGTAAATGGTGAATTTATCCGAACGGTCAAACTCAATATAGGGATTGTGGGTGATCTTTTTGGTGAGCAGGCTTTTGAGAATGGAAAAAAGCTGCGCGGGATTCTTTGGCTTGCGTATCAGCATCATTTCAAGCTGTCCGTCGCTCATATCGACAAGCGCCGGATCGTATTTCAGCACACCGCCGAGGGAGGTGGAGTTGGTGACCGCGCCGAAAAGGTAATCCCCCTCATAGACCCTGCCGTTGGTTTCCACCCTCATATGCTCCGTCTTCACCCTGCCAAGCTCGGTGACGCCGTGCAGCAGGTAGGAGATTTTGCCGCCGAGAACGTTCTTGACGTTCTGGGGCGTGCTGTAAGAGGTACGTGTGAACAGCCCGAAGGAGGAGACATATCCGAAATAACGGTCATTGAACAGCCCCGCGTCGATCTCCCTGACATTACCTCCTGCGATGATTTTCGCGGCTTTTCCGATATTTTTTGAAAGGTGCATGCTTCTGGCAAAATCGTTGGTGCTGCCGGCGGGAATATACCCGAGCGGAACCGAGAGATGCGCCTTTAATATTCCGTTGATAACCTCGTTAAGCGTGCCGTCGCCGCCCATGCAGGCGATAATATCATATTTGCCGCCGTCCTGCAGAACGAACTGCGTCGCGTCGCCTCTGCCTTCGGTCAAATAAAGAACACATTCCGCTCCTGACTTTGTGAGCAGGGAGATAACCTTATCCGCGTTTCTCTTGCCGGATCTGCGACCTGCGCAGGGGTTAATGATCAGCATGATCTTTTTAATACTCATCCATACGTCTCCCATCAGAGTAATAATGCTGTCAATGCATACAACTTAGTATTCTAAACCCCGAATGTTAACTGAATATAAATAATCGGGAGATTCCCTGTCGGGCGGTGATTTCCTCCTATTTGCTCATAAATAGGAGGAAATCCGGAGAAAGATTGTTCATAAACCGTCAGACGTCAGGGTAGGTTTTGATAGGAGTGAGAATTTTTTCAATACTACCGGAAAAAAAACGGCTGTTCTGTCCGAGAAAAGACATAACATCGGGGTATCGGCGCATACATTTTTCTTTGATATTGCTGATACGCTCCGCGCCGTTTACAGGAAATCTGTGGAGACCGTCCGTACAGTCGATGAGCAGCGATTTCTCCTGAAGGGAGGTGGGATTTTCTATCGAAATGCCCCTGATACCTTCGAAAATGCTGCCATAGCAGTAGGGAACGGTGACATATTCCGTGGAGGTGCCGGCAAGCCGATAGGTGTGGCTTTGTTCTGACGAGACCCTGAAAAGGCAGATATTGCTCTTCCCGCCGGCGGGGAACACCGGCACCAGCAGATTGCTGTCGAATATATCCACCGCGAAGGTGCCAATGGCAATGGAGCTGGAGGTGGGCATTCCGTAGAGATGGCGCATAATGAGCTGTTCAGTGTGAACGCCGCAGAGCTTTCCGAATTCGCTGGCGATAAACTTGTGAACATGCTCATTGAATTGTCTGAACCGCATGGAATAATCGATGAGTCTGATGGCGGAATTGCCTCTGATATATCGCATATATCTTGTCTGGGAGCGGTTTAACTTGGTCTTGATCTCATTGGTGAACCATGTGCGGTCGCCGCCGGGATACAGCCCGAAGGTGTTGTCGATTCCCTCCCTGGCGCTGGTGTGGATCAGAATGTAGTAGCCGCCATCTTCGTCCTTTGCCACGGTAAAGAAGTGATTGTAGCTTCTGAAATTAAAGCTGTAGCCCTCCCTGGCGCCGATCGCGTTCATCTTTTCAATGATGTTGTTGAATTCCGCGTCGCTCATATGCTCGTCGAATCCGGACAGCTTAAAAACGGAGCAGGTGCAGGTGTTAACCGACGCGTCGATGGGTACAATAGGGACAGAGCATGACCAGTCATACAGGGCGCCGGCAAAGAATCCGCCCGCCATACGCACCACATTGCTGGAAAAACCGAGATCGACGGACGGCACGACCTTGGCCCAGCCCGAACGGTCGTGCGTTTTAACAATTTCGTCCAGCATCGCCTCTGTCTCCTGCAGGAAGGGAATCAGCACGCGCTGGGTATCGTCGGGTTGTAAAAAGTCGGTCATGGGCGTTTCGTCCTTGGGCGACTGTCCCACAAAGGATTTTCGCACGAGGTTTTCCATCTGAACAGGATGCGTCTTTAGCATTTCAACATACTTGCGGAGCTTCGGCTCATCGATGAGACGCTGCTTGATCTTGAACATCTTTTCCTCGCCCTTGGGGTTAATATCGACCTTGTAGGCGTTTTCATACAGGAAGGTCAGGTATTTTTTCAGCACGTCATACTCCGAATCGGGCTTGTCGGATCTGCCGAAGTAAAGGAACTCGCCGCAGTAATCGCGGCTTTTGTTGAAGAGATACATGTTTCTCATCACAATGCCGCTTTCGGTCATCATCGTAAAGGGAATACTGAAATCGCTCAGCAGGGTGATGTGAAAGCGGATCGGAACAGCCCTCGGATAGTTGTTGATCATATTGAAAATATTCTCAATGGTGTTTTCAATTTCCCTGCTGGCGCTCTCGTGCGTCAGGTTGATGTAGGAGTAATTGAGCATATAAACGTAGACGTCGGTAATGTTGGCGTTGCCGAAAATCTCGTAGATGACAGAGTCATCGCGAAGCTCTGCGGAGGTGGAGAAGGCGTGCTTGAGCGTCGTCCCTGACATGCGTATGATTCCGGAGGCGTTCTTGATCATTTCCCGCCGTTTGAGATAGAACTGCCTCTTATCGGAGAAGGCATAGGTTTCCGCCTTTTTATTGAGGAAGAGTCCGGCTGTTTTCCAGCAAAATTCATACGTGAAATCCTTGCCGGTAGCAGGCGCGGCATTTTCGACCATGATACGGTAGCAATCCCTGATGTCGTCCATCGACTCGATTTTCTGCATATCACAGGAATAATAATGATTCATGAATTCCACAAGACAGGCAAAATTGAACCGGTGCCTGTTTTCAAAAATCCGCTGATAAAAAACACGGCAGGTGGCTCTGGGATTACCCAGCTGCGGATCGTCATAGTCGTGAAAGGCGATTTTCGTGCAGCCGTTGCAGCGAAGCTCATGGGATGCGTATTTGCACTTGGTGCCTCGAAGCAGCTTGTCACAGGCGTTGCAACCGTAAAGGGGACTGATCAGCAGCTGCACTTCCGTGATGCGCGTGTTAATGTCCATCGAGCCGATCAGGATCATGATAGGAATGGCGAGCGGTACGCCGACCGGTGAATTTTCCATATCCGGAAACACCTCCTGAAAATATCGGTAAATCACTGAAAATCCCCGGAGAAGTCCGGAGAAGGCGAGAGATCATCGGAGCAACTCATGCGCTCCATCAAATATGCACGTTTTTGTCGGAGAAGTCGGACAAATCGTCATATCTCAGATTATTCCAACAAATTCTGAATAATTGTTGAACAAATTCTTTCAAAATTATTAATAAAATGCACAAAAGCGCTTGAAAATGACGGCATAATATAGTATACTATATTACAGGAAAAGCCAGAAGTCACGTTGAACAAAGGCGGCGCAGCCGGTTCCCCCGCCCTCAGTCAACGACTCGGCGCTTTCCGGAAAAAGGCATATTAAGGAGTGAGCGACATGAAAGAACCTACCGTGTCCACATTCAGACTGGTGCTGATCAAGTACCTTTTCATCTTCTTCCTTATCGCCTATCTTCTGACGTATCTCACAGGCAACATGGAGGGATTACCCACCGTAAAGGAAACATTTGAGTTTATTTTTCATGTGCTTTCACGTCTGATTGATCTGATCAGAATGATCGCAAAAATCATTTCCTCCGAATAAACGAGGAAACACAGAGAATGAGAGAGATAGGATATGAGAGAACGTTGAGTACAATAGAATCAGGACATCAAAAATCCGTTCGGGAGTATGTATAATGATTGCATATAGCTGCCCGAACGGATTTTTTGTTTTTGAATGATAGCTGTTGCCGAAAAATCCAGATGAAAGCAACGCAATACGAGTGAATTATTCTTCTTCGCCGGATTCTCCCAGCTTTTCGACATATTTCATGATCATGTTCATTCCCGCGAGGAAGTCTTTATATTCCCCGGTGATCTTTTCAAGATAATCCCTGCCAATATCGGTGATTCGGTAGTGGATTCTGCGGCGGTCGTCCGAAACGGCCTTGCCCGCGATCTCTATGTAGCCCCTGTCCGACATGCGGTTGATCACGCCGTAGGGATACTGGATGCGGCAGACGCCGTTGCTCTGATTGTCAAGAATACGGAGTATTTCATAAATGGTCATGTCCTTCTTGCTGAGAAAGGTGAGAATGAGCATCTCGGTCAATGCTTTTTTGAGATTTTCAGTCATCTTTGCACTGTAATCCTTATTTGATCCTTTTGGCATACAAAGCAACCCCCTGCCTCTATTCCGCCACCAGTATTTATTATATAACAACTCTTTATATTTTGGAGAACAAATTGTAAATAAAGTGAGGTTTTTTCGAGATCGGATTTGTGAAGCAGAACAGTATCAGGCGCCGACACAATGGATGCTATGCCTGAGAGGAGGCGTACTGTTCCAGCCATATTGTGATAGGATATGGATGCTCCTTTTCATATACCCAGTTGTTTGAGTAGTAGGAGGGCGCGTCGTTTTCAAAGGATACGGCAGCGCTTACGCTTCCGTCGTCAAATTCTATGATGCAGGCGGCATATTCCTGATTGACCATAGAGCCGTAGTGAATGGTGCCTCCGACGCCGTCATGCATGTGAATCGCGCCGCCGTATTCGTAGGGAAGGTTGCTGCCTGTGGCGTCGCTGCGTTCCGCCGTATGAATCTGGAAGCAGCAGAGCAGTCGGAAATAGACGTCGTCGCCCATCATCTTTTGCAGGCTGTCGTCGGTTTTCTTATTGAGGACGCCCATTTCATACAGGGTGGAGTTGATGTACTCTTCTTTGTGAGAAAAAATACCTGTTATCTGTGCGTTTTCCTGAAAGTTTTCAAACGCGGTCCATTCCGTGTAGTCCCCTGTGGTAATAAACGAGATGTCCAGCTTGTCCTCGTCGGATTCGTCAAAGGCGAACTCAATACAGCTTCTGGGATCCTCGGCGTAATAATACGCCGCGTATCCCGCGTCGGAGGGAATGTTCTCCTTAAAGAACGCGGCGTTGTCCTCATCGAAGTCGGTGTCCTGCTGGATATATTCGTTGACTTTTTTCTGGAAAACGGCGTGGCAGTTGATCATTTCCCCCGCCTTATTGCCGTTGTATACAGTGAGATTGAAGTCGAAGCCTTCCCTTGAAACATTGCTGATTTCCACATAACATCTGGAAAACGGGGAATCCCCCTCACGGTACCATGCCCCCTTCCAGTCGGAGGCGCTTCGCCCTCCCGCCGATCCGCAGGCGCTCAACAGAACAGCCGACAGCAGAAGCAGCAGGATGGCCGCAAGACAGATCATTCCCGCACGCAGGCGACGAATTGCGGCGGCGGAAAGAATACGACAGCTATGAATGTGAATCAAGATAGTTCATCCCCCTGAGGTTGAATCGATCATAATATAATATTATATTATACCCTATCATTTGCGTATCGTCAATACCCGATGGGAGGATGTTTTTTTCTTAAGTATAAAAAACCGAGGCGGGATATTGACATCCCTGCTGTTTTGCGATAAAATGAAAGACAGATCCGTTACGATCGATTCTTTACGGACGGGATTACAGCAGCATCCGAAATAAACACTTGAAAGGAAGTAGTCACGTATGAACAATTACGGCAACCAATTCAATCAGCAGCCAATGCCGCCTTCACAGCAACCGACGACGCAGCCGTACGGATTTCCCGTGAACGGTCAGAACATGCAGTATGCTGTGCCGATGCCTTCAAAAGCTCCGGGTGAGAAGATAAATCCCATCTCCATCGCTTTGCTGGCAATGGGTGGAGCAGTCGCACTTTTTTCCATCTTCGGTCTGATCAACCGTTTTTCGTATTTTATCGAATCGCTTGACAGCTATTATTCCTACAAGCTGTCATATCTCTCTTATCCGCTGGTGTGCCTTCTGCTCAGCGCCGCGCTCATTGTGGTGACGCTGGAAACAATCCTTGACCCAAGGAAAAAAGGCGATAAATCCGGTGCTTGTATGGCAATGTATATTGCCTGCCTTGGGATTGCGGGTATCACCGCTGTTTTTGGCCTTATGGGGCTTTATGATGCCATAGTGTCCATGTCTGACAGCCTTGGTTACGGTGGCTTTAAGTTGTTTTCATTTCTGAGTTTTCTCACGGACCCTGTCTTCGTTCTGGTAAGCTGCGCGGTTACGATTCTCTTCTTCCTTCCCAAGCTGATGCAGGTGATCATGCGGAGAAAAAGCATGCAGCCGCGTCCGGCTCCGTACGGTTATCCCGTGCAGCCGAACGGACAGTTCGGTCAGTATCCCCAGCAATATGTTCAGCCGCAGCAGTCCGTTCAGCCGCAGCAGCCTGTTCAGCCGCAGCAGCCTGTTCAGCCGCAGCAGCCTGTTCAGCCGCAGCAGAAGGAAACCATCTGACCCTTGCGATCCGGCATCTTTCATGTCAAACCGTGACGCCCTCTTGACAGCAGATCGATATGGTTCTGACTGTCCGGAGGGCTTTTTTCCTGCTCAAGCCGGTTGAATTATAAAAATAGCAAAAGAGCATATGAGAGAAATAAAGAGAAAACAAGCGAAAAAGCGAGATAAGAAACTTGTAAATTAAATTTTTTCAAAAAGGTGTTGACAAGCGGACACTTATGTGGTAATATACTCCCTGCGAGCTTACGAACGCGGCGGAACAAGGCGCGTTTAACGTGGTTCAGAAAATACTATGATTTATGACGGAGGAATACGCTATGTCAACATTTATGCCCAAAGCCGGCGAAATAGACCGCAAGTGGTATGTCATCGACGCAGCAGGCAAGCCTGTCGGCAGAGTCGCCACCCTGGCAGCCGATATTCTCAGAGGAAAGACCAAGCCGATCTTCGTGCCCCACGTGGATTGCGGTGATCATGTGATCATTATCAACTGCGACAAGGCCATCCTCACCGGCGGCAAGCTGGAGAAGAAGATTTACTATCGCCACACCGGCTATATCGGCCATTTGAAGGAAGTCAAGGCCGGCACACTCATGAAGAGCAAGCCCACCAGAGTGATGGAGCTTGCCGTCAAGGGAATGATTCCCAACACCACGATCGGCAGAGCCGCTTTCAACAGACTGCACCTCTATGCGGGCGCAGAGCATAAGCATGACGCTCAGAAGCCCGAAGTGTGGGCAATGTAATTTCGGAAGGAGGATAATGAATTATGTACGATAAGACACCGTTTTTTTACGGCACAGGTAGAAGAAAGAGCTCCGTTGCCAGAGTCAGGCTTTACAAGGGCACAGGCAAGGTTGTCATCAACAACAGAGAGATCGACGATTATTTCGGACTTGACACCCTGAAGCTGATTGTCCGTCAGCCCCTTGAGCTGACAGGACTTACCGACCGCTTCGACGTGATCTGCAGCGTCACCGGCGGCGGCGTGACCGGTCAGGCGGGCGCCATCCGCCACGGCATTGCGAGAGCGCTGCTTCAGTACGACGCAGAGAACCTCCGTCCGATGCTCAAGAGCGCCGGCTTCCTCACCAGAGACCCCAGAATGAAGGAAAGAAAGAAGTACGGTCTCAAAAAGGCAAGACGCGCGCCCCAGTTCAGCAAGAGATAACCTTTTTCTATCCGCTTCGCATAATCAGCTTTTTTCGGCTGCCCCGGCTGTTCTCACCGACAGCGAGGGCCGCCGTTTTTTTTCTGACGCCTTGCATTTCCCGCCCTTCTGTGCTACAATACTGCCATGAATATAGCCACATTATGCAAATTAATCAACCTTCAACCCTCCGTACAATTCCGCGTGTTCACGTTTTCAGAGAGCTTTGACTTTTCCCGTGTGGAGAAGCAGCTAATAGAATTCCGGGACTATGAAAGGATGTCCGGCGCTCTGGAAGAACTGCGGGAGGTACTCGGTGAGGATCGGGAGGGCATGAAGATCCTGTCGTGCATGCTGTATGCATCCGCCTGCCTGCATGACGTTACACGTGAGAAGGGTATCGACGACGCCGTTTTTATTGACACCATGAAGTGCTACCCTCGCTTTCTGGAGGAAACCCGTCGCATGACGGGCACGCTGTGCTTTGACCGCTGGTGGTGGACGACGCGGCAGGCGGGCGGCCATCTCTTCCGGATCGGCGCGTTGGAATACGAAATGAAGCACACCGGCGGCGGCATTGTCATCGGAATGCATATTCCCTCCGACGCGGATTTTTCCCCCGCCTCGGTGGACGCCTCGCTCCGGATGGCAGCCAGCTTCTTCGCGGCGCATTACCCGGAGCTGTCCGGCGCGGAATACCGCTGTCATTCTTGGCTTTTAGACCCGCAGCTCAGGGAAATGCTCTCAGAGAATTCCCATATTCTGCATTTTCAGAAGCGATTTGCCATTTTCGACGAGGGGGAGGCTTCCGATGAATGTATTGAATGGCTGTTTCAGACAAAAGCGAAGGATTATGCCGCACTTCCTGAGCAAACGTCGCTGCAGCGGAATGTCAGGCGGCATCTCCTGTCGGGCGGCGTGATACGGAATGCCTACGGAAGGCTCAAGGATTACAATTGAAGGAGCCGCGGTATCTGAATATGAGGAGTGAATGATTTGAGGACTGATTATCTGATAAGAGAAATCCGCCCCGCGGACCTTCATGGACTTCTGAAGCTGTACATGCACCTACATGAAACCGGCGTGCCGGAGGACAACGGGCATCTGCGGCATATGTGGGACGAAATCCTCGCCGACCCGCATTATCATATAGTGGTGTGCGAGACAGAGGGACAGATCGTTTCCTCCTGTGTCTGCGTGATTGTCCCGAATCTGACAAGGGGCGTGCGCCCCTACGCGCTGATCGAAAACGTCGTCACACACGCCGATTTCCGGGGAAGGGGCTACGCGACTGCCTGTCTGAATTACGCAAAGGAAATCGCCGGACAGTCCGACTGCTACAAGATGATGCTGATTACCGGCGCCAAGAGCGAAAGCACTTTGGATTTCTACAGAAATGCCGGCTACAGCAGCGAGGGCAAGACGGCGTTTTATCAGCTGTTGGACGGAAATATCGTTTTTTGAGACTTATTACAAAAGGATGGGTAACTTTTCATGCTTGGGCGAAGACGACAGATCAAGTTCTGACTGAAATAGAATCACAAAGCGAAAAGTTCTTACAGATTCTTAAGGACGAGGGCTTTGGTATCAAAAGCATTCAAATGAAAAATACCGATCTTGATGAAAAAAAGAACAACGGCAGCGATAAAAGCTTTGACATTTCCGTTTCCGGCAGCAAAAGTCTGCTTCTTGATTCTCCGCTGAATATGAAGGTAATCAACGGCATACAGGATGTCATAAAAGAGAATAAAATGGACGCGAGTTTTTCCGTTTCGTTTTATCTTTCCGATACGGAGGAATTGCACCGCGAGTTATTAAAGGAAGCGATTGAAGACTCACGCAAAAAAGCGGAGATCATTGCTGAGTCAGTGGGTGAAAAGGTAATAGGAATCGAAGAAGCGCAAAACGGAGAAAGAATAATGGGGAGCATCAAAAAACGGGGCGGAGAGGAAAATTATTATGACATCATGACGATCTTCTCCAGAAGAAAAAGTCTCTCTGATGAGCTGGCTGCGTTGCAGACCGAAGAGAAAGAAAAAATTGAAATCGTCTGGACGATCGCGTAACGCAGGCACTGTTCAAAAATATTCTGAACAATCCGGCATTGTCTTTTTCGCTGAATCCTAATGACTATTCCAATCCGCAAAAACAATACAACAGAGGAAACGCCATGACGGAACAAAAACGTCCTTACAAAAATGTCACATCCATGTCACCTCATTCGATGTCGAAAACAATTCGTTTCATTTACAATATAAGCAACCAATGAAACGGAGGTTTTTTGAAAAATGGAAATTCTGAAGGTCAACGATCTGAAAAAGACCTACACCTCGCGTATGGGCGGCAGTCAGGTGCAGGCGCTGAAGGGTGTCAGCTTCACGGTGGAGCAGGGGGAATATGTCGCCATCATGGGCGAATCCGGTTCCGGCAAGACGACGCTGCTCAATATCCTCGCGGCGCTCGACAAGCCGACGGGCGGTTCGGTGGAGCTGGAAGGCAAGCCGCTTGCCTCGGTGAAGGAGGGGGCGATGGCAGCCTTCCGGCGGGAGAATTTAGGCTTTGTGTTCCAGGAATTCAACCTGCTTGACACTTTCACCCTGCGGGATAATATCCTGCTGCCGTTGGTGCTGAGCGGAAAAAGCGTGAAGGATATGAAGGAACGTCTTTCTCCGATTGCCGCTTCCCTCGGTATTGAGGAGATACTTGACAAGTATCCCTATGAAGTGTCCGGCGGTCAGAAGCAGAGAGCGGCGGCGGCAAGGGCGCTTATCACCCATCCCAAGCTGATTCTTGCCGATGAGCCGACCGGCGCGCTTGATTCGCAGTCCTCCGCCGACCTGCTGCGTGTGTTCTCACAGATGAACCGCGACGGACAGACGATTCTGATGGTGACGCACTCGACCGACGCGGCATCCCACGCGGGAAGGGTGCTGTTCATCCGCGACGGCGTGGTGTTCCATCAGCTCTACCGCGGCGACAGCAGCGATGAGGTTTTTTATAAAACCATTACCAACACGCTGACCATGCTTCGCACGGGGAGGGATGGAGAATGAAATGCTTATATTCCAGACTGGCGTGGAACAATATCCGAAAGAACGCCCGGTTCTTCTTTCCGCGAATCGGCACGGAGGCGGGACTGACCGCCTGTCTCTACATCATGCTGACGCTGGCGATGGACAGCCGGATGCATCGCATCAAGGGCGGTAATTACATTCCGACTTTTATGTGGATGGGCGTGGTGATTCTCGGACTGCTTTCCGCAGTACTGATGCTTTACATCAACCGCTTCCTCATGAAGCAGCGCAAGCGGGAGTTCGGCGTTTATAATGTGCTGGGCATGGAAAGGCGCCATGTGGGACGGGTGCTTTTCTTTGAAAATTTCATCAGCAGCTTGTTGTCGGTTACGGGCGGTCTTTTCGCGGGAATGATCTTCTACAAGCTGTGTTCGCTGCTCATCTGTCGTCTGCTCCAGACCGATGTGGTGGCGGGATTTTATTATGTTACGCCGCTTACGGTCATTCCGACAGCCGGATTATTTCTTGGTCTGGATTTCTTCATTTTCCTGCTTAACAGAATCAGCATAGCGCTGATGAAGCCGGTGGAGCTGCTGCAAAGCAGTTCGGCAGGGGAGAGAGAGCCGAAAATCAAGTGGATCATGCTGATTCTGGGAATGGCTGCCATCGGTAATGGCTATTATCTTACAATCACCACGGAATCACCGCTGAACGCTCTGGTGTTTTTCTTTTTGGCAGTGCTTCTGATTATCGCGGGCACCTATTTTCTCTTTGTCGCGGGCAGCATATTCGTGCTGAAAATGCTCAGGAAGAACGAGAAATTTTACTATCGTCCGAAGAATATGCCGGCGGTCGGAGGACTTCTCTACCGCATGAAGCAGAATGCCGTGGGTCTTGCCTCTATCGCCATTCTTGCCACCGGAGTGCTGGTGATGATTTCCACCACTGTTACCCTTTATGCGGGATATGAAAAGGTGTTGGCCAAAAATTACCCGCAGCATCTTTACCTTCAAGCGGGATTTTCAAGGGATGACGGCGCGATCAGCTCCCTTTTACCGTCTGAACTGGAAGGCATTGTGCGTAGTGCAGCCGTGAAAAACGGCGCTGCCATAAAGGACGTGGAATATCACGATTATCTGTGGGTTTCCTATTACCTGAGTGACAACAGGCTCTACTCTCCGAAAGAGATGGATAGCAGCACCATCATCGATGATTCGAGTGATGTGGGTAATTATTTATTCATAACCGAACAGACCTACCGCAATCTGACAAAGGAAACGCTTGGACTTTCAGAAGGTGAAATTGCTGTATGTTCTATTTACAATCCGGCCGGACTCAAAGACATTACAGGCACGCTGACCGTTCACGGGCAAACTTATCGTATTAAAAGCAATATCTATCATTACCCGATTTCGGCAAGCTATCTCGCTTCCGTGTTTTCCTGTTACGGCGTTGTCGTTCCGGATGAAAAAGCGCTGAGTGAAATATACAACGGTCAAAAGAAAGCCAACGGCGAGTATGCTTCGGACTACACCAGAAGAATTGCTGTGACCTTTGCCGATCTTGGTGAGGCAGAGGCGGTCGGAGACGTGATCGGGAAGGATATCCGCGATTCTTTATATAATCTTGCCGACGGCGCGGTAGTACACTACAATCTTGACACCCGATGGAACGCGAAGGAATTGATGCTGGGAATGTTCGGGACGCTGCTCTTTCTCGGTCTGCTGCTCGGAGCGGTTTGTCTGTTCGCAACAACGCTGATCATTTACTATAAGCAGATTTCGGAAGGCTATGAGGACAGGACGCGCTTTCAGATCATGGAGAAAATCGGTATGAGCCGTCAGGAGGTCAAAAAGACCATCGGCAGACAGGTGCTTCTGGTGTTCTTCCTGCCGCTGGCAGTCGCGGGGCTTCACATGGCGGCGGTTTTCCCGATTCTCACCCGCATGATGAAGATACTGATGCTTTTCAGCGTGAAGCTGTTTGTCCTCTGCACGCTGATTACCTTCGCGGTGTTTGCGCTGGTGTATGTGCTGATCTATCTCGGCACGTCAAAAACCTATTATCACATCGTCCGATAAAAGACATTTCACAATTTCGGGAGGGAATACTGCGTCATGTACCGTATCTTTCTGGTCGAGGACGACCACGCGCTGGCAGAGGAACTGAAAAGACACATAGAGAGGAGCGGACATGAGGTTTGCGTTGTGAATGATTGTCATCGTGTAAGCGAGGAGTGCCTTGCCTGTCATCCCCATCTTGTGCTGATGGATATCATGCTGCCCTTCCGCGACGGGTATTACTGGACGGCGGAAATCCGTAAAAGATCCACGGTGCCGATTGTGTTTCTGTCCTCCGCGTCGGATGACCTCAACATCGTAATGGCGATCAATATGGGCGGCGACGATTTCATTGCCAAGCCGGTGGAGCCTATGGTGCTGACCGCCAAGCTTCAGGCGGTGCTGCGCCGCACCTATGAAATTCAAGGGAATGCGGACGTCGTGGCGTTCTCCGGGGCGGAGCTGCGTCTCAAGGACGGCAGCGTCCGCTTTCAGGGAGAGCAGGTCGAGCTGACGAAGAACGAATTCCGCATCCTCCGCACGCTTCTGGAGAATAAAGGAAGTATAGTCAGCCGTGACGCGCTTATGCTTCGGCTGTGGAACGACGACTGCTTTGTGGAGGAAAACACGCTGACCGTCAATGTCAACCGTCTCAGGAAGAAGCTGGAGAGTATCGGAATGTTTGACGTGATAACGACCAGAACGGGGAGCGGGTATATCATACAATGAATATTCTGAAGGAAGTACTGAGACGAAACCGTGCGGCGATTCTGCTGTTTTTTGTGATAAATGCCTTTCAGCTAACGGTTTTCCTGCTGTACGGCGTGATGAAGGAGCCGATGCTGTATGCGGCGTTTGTCTCGTTTTGTCTGCTGACGGGATGTCTGGGGGCGGATTATGGCAGGGAATTCAGGCGACGCGCCGAGCGTCTGCGGGCGGCGGATTCGGTGGCAAAGGACTGGCGCAGCCTTCCCGAAGCTCATTCGCTGGCGGAGGAGGATTATCACGGAATCGTCGGGTCGCTCGGCAGCCGCATGGATGAGATGATGAGCGAATACGAAGCCCAGCGAACCGATCAGCTCGATTATTACACGGCGTGGGTGCATCAGATCAAGACGCCCATTGCCGTGATGAAGCTGAAGCTCTCGGGAGATTCTACGGAAAACCGGCTGCTGCTGGCGGAGCTGCTGCGCATCGAGCAGTACGTGGACATGGCGCTGCAATACATCCGGCTCTCCGGGGAGAGCAACGATCTGGTGATACGCGAATATTCCCTCGATGAGCTGATACGGGAGACGGTGCGGAAATTCGCGCCGCTTTTTCTGGAAAAGAAGCTGCGGCTGGACTTTTCCCCGACAGGGGAGCGCATTGTCACGGACAGGAAGTGGGGTTGCCATCCGAACGGAAAACGGCGTTCTGACAATCGCCGACACCGGCATCGGCATTCCGCCGGAAGATCTTCCGCGTATCTTTGAACGCGGATACACCGGACTCAACGGGCGCATCGGCCAGAAATCCAGCGGACTGGGGCTGTATCTGGCGAAGAAGGCCGCCGACCTGCTGGCAGTTCCTTTGACGGTGGAAAGTGCGGTGGGGGAGGGCAGCCGATTTATGCTTGAATTGTCTTGACTTTTTTCTCCGGCTTATGTAAAATGAAGATATTACGGTTTAGGTGGGAATTCATTCATCTCCGATGACCTCAGATGAGTCTTTGACACAGAGTGCCGGCGGAGCGTGGATGAGAAACGGAGGAAACAATGACGGAGGAAAGACGCAATTACGGAATAGATCTGTTGCGCATCGTATCTATGAACATGATCGTCATGCTGCATGTACTGGGCAACGGGAGTTTTCTGGACAATGTTGAGGGAATCACCATTGAATACGCGACCATGTGGTTTCTTGAAACAGCTTCCCTTTGTGCGGTCAATTGCTTTGCGCTGATTTCAGGATATGTGGGCTTCGGCAGGAAGTTTAAGCTCTCTAAATTAATGCAGCTGTGGATAGAGGTTGTGTTTTATCTATTATTGTTCAGAGTGATTTATTACATGATTGATCCGATGTCAGTAAAAAGCATGCCGAAAATCACTACCTTTTTTCCGGTGCTGTCAGATACGTATTGGTATTTTACGGCGTATTTTGTGATGTTTCTGTTTACCCCGTATTTGAATGATCTGATTGAAAAGCTGAATTTTGAAAAAAACTCATTGTTGGTATTTTTATTTTTCACAGTCTTTTCTGTCATGCTGACACTGTCCAGAATGAAGCCGTATGATCTTGGCGTCAATCCTCCCACCCGAAGCGGGTACAGCATGTTCGGATTAAACAGCGGATATAGCCCTTTATGGCTTATGATCCTGTATTATTTGGGCGCCTATATAAAAAAATACAGAATTGCGGAGAAGATCAAGCCGAAGGCAAGCGTGATCGTTTATTTTGGCTGTGTGATACTGTCGCTTGTTTCCAAGCTGAGATTGACCAGTATCTACGATCGTACGGGTAAATATCAACCGATGATTTCATTTCTGGTTGAATATTATTCCCCTACCATTTTGTCAGCCTCTGTGGCATTGTTGGTATTGTTTGCACACTTCAGATTCCATAGGAAAACGGCAGCAGGGATCCGCTTTTTTTCCTCCTCTGCCTTCGGCGTATATATTATTCATTTACAGCGGAATAATTTGCTTTTGTTGCGGGATAGTCTTTCCCGCTATGTGCCGGTCAATCTACCACGTTCTGTACTGTTTGTTATTTTGACGGTACTGGTCATCTGGTTGGTTTGTTCCTTGATAGATAAGTTTAGGCAACTCCTGTTCACTGTCTTCAGGATTCCACTTCTCTCTGAAAAAGCAGATTCCCTTCTCAGGAAAGTCATAAAGAAATTGTTCCTGTGTTATCAAAAGAAAATCGCGGTTGAAGAATGAAAAAATGTAAAAATATTGTGAATGATGCGGCAATCATCAGATGGAAGCCCATTTTTGAACGCCTGGGACAAATATTTAATAATTATATAATTGACATTGAAACGTCTGTTGAGTTATAATAATCAGGTATCGGTGTGAACCGTTTGGATTAGTTCATTCCGAAAATGACGGAGGTTGAGTGTTAATTATGAATTTTCTGGATTCGTTTCTTGAAAAAATCCCGATCATCAGGGATATGGACAAGAAAAAGCGCATAC
>ONDC01000113.1 GCA_900316495.1 uncultured Eubacteriales bacterium | reverse complement strand
CGGTATGGTCAACCGTTACGGCAAGGTTACAGGCGCAGCCGCCTATGAATTTTCCGATCTTCCCGAGCGGATTGCAAAGAAGAAGGAGCTTCTGTCCTTTTTCAGCCTGTCCGACAGGGAATGCGATACGCCGAATGCTCGCTTCATGGAAACGGCTTTGAAGGTTGTGGACGCTGTGCGGCTCAGAGGCGGATTCTTCAATCTGACCTTTGCGGTCGGCAAGGATATGATTCTCTGTGACGCGTCGTTCCTGCCGCCGGAGGAGTATTTTTCCGATGTTCTTGCCTGTACCGGAAGCAGCGACGTCTGTCACCTGTGGGCGGCGGACAAGGTGGGCATGAATATGGATTATCACATCCTGCCGGAGACAACCGTATTTGTCACGCGTCGTTTCGACCGCAGCTACCGCTATTCCCACGACCGTATTATGAGCAAGCTCGATCCTGTTATCAGAAGGCAGGGCAGGTGCTACACCGGCGTGGATATCACCGGCGACTATTTCTATATCTTTAAGGCGGACAATGCCGCCAAGGCGCGTGAGCTGATTCGGTTCATTCAGGTGGATTATTCCGATAACACGCCCATTGCGCAGTTCCCTCCGCTCAGGGCGGTGGATCGTTCCGAACTGAGACAGACCGCAATCCGCGAGCAATCCTCATTTGAAGCCAGAAGGCTTCTCAGCCGCAAGGTGCAGGAAAAGCTCCATCAGAGCAGCGCTTATGAGGAAGCCAAGAACATGGCGGGGACGGCTTCCGAACGGAAATGATATTTTATCAACATAATATCTGACAGCACAAAACCAGCCGATCGGGATCGTCAGGATCCTTGACCGGCTGGTTTCGTTTTTTGTGTCGCGGAAAACGTCAGAATCGGGAAAACAGGGAGATTAACGACAGGTACTATCACCTGAATTCCTTCTTGGTGAAATGATAAACCTTGGCATAATAACGCTCCAGCGTAACGTCCATGCTGCATCTGTTTGTTTGTTCATCATAAAAAACATCCTTGA
Organism: uncultured Eubacteriales bacterium; assembly: GCA_900316495.1. Lineage (GTDB taxonomy): Bacteria > Bacillota > Clostridia > Oscillospirales > Acutalibacteraceae > RUG762. The sequence continues at coordinate 6,066 of ONDC01000113.1, read as the reverse complement.
ATTGATAGGCTGTCTGTATGGTTGTACGGTCATTTGAGTTTATCTGAAGGAAACGTAGGTTTTTAAATAGTATTATCAGAATGAAAGAAGAAAAGAACAAAATTAAGAAAGAATCCGTCACTTTGTTCCTCAGCATTTTTATTCAAATGCCAGAAGATCCGTCAGGGAGGTGTCGGTCATAAATGTGTCGGCATTGTAGAGATACAGAAGGTCAGTGATTTCGTACTCGTTGATGATCATATCCACCGTGTCGTAGCAATATCTCGGATCAACCACGACAATCTGATCAAAATAAGGTGTGAGAAACTGCACAAAGCAATTGGCGTAGGAATCCTTGATCAGCAGAAGAGTGCGGTCGGTGTCGGCAGTGGTGGTGATGGTGACGAGCGGGTGATTGCCCCCTAAAAACAGGGCGTATTTGTCCTTGGTGTCCAGAAAGCTCTTCTGGTAGATCGTTCCGCTTGTCTCGTCCTTGTCGGAGTATTTTACTGTCACCGGATGCTCTCCCTTCGGTACGTATATTTCTATTTTATCGTAATATCTGTGACTCCCGCTCTTTGAGGAAAGGGTTCCCTCAAAGCTTTCGGATACGGTGTAAATGTCATATTGTATATTGTCGGGATTGAGCTGCATGGCTGGCGCTATAGCTGTGAACGCGAGGAAAGCGCCACGGCTTGTCCAGTGGTGGTCTGTATGATAATACAATTCCTCATATTGGTGTTTTTTCATCAATCCGGTCACATCACAGAAGGTGATTCCTTTGAGCGATTGTGAAATATCCGTAATCTGTCCGGGCTGAATTGATTCGGGCACATGGGAGGGCAGCTTGTGGTTCATAATGGTTACGGCGTTTGGAATGATGGAAATGAAGTGACGGATGTTTCCGTATTTTTCCGTGACAGCGTTGACGGAGGAGAGCTTTTTTTCCATCGCTTCCGGATTGGACTCGGATGGAATCAACATAAGATAGTTGTCCTTTCCAATGTAAACGCCATTGCTTTCCTTTTCTCTGAACAGATAGCACTTCGTGAAGAAGGAGATTGCCGACCACGCGTCTCGGAAGGCAAATTGATCCGAGAGGTATTTTTCGATATTTTTTTCCGCACTTCCGTCAGCAATGCTTTTTGCAGTGACAGAAGGAGATTGCGCGAGCATACGATTTTCTGTTTCGGAAAATTCCTTGTCAGGCGTTATCAGGGCGATGATGTTAAAGCAGATGACCATCGACAGAAACATGCTTGTGACCCACAGCTTAGGTGATTTTTGATTGGATTGCATGATTGGATTTGTCTTCCTTTCCGTCAGAACTGCGCGTAGAGGAATGATGACACCGTTTCGCTGATCATGAATGCCGTGCTTATGAGCAACAGAAGGGCAAAAAATACGGCGGTGGATACCTTTACGAGGACGCTGTCTCTTTTTTCAATTTTGCTGCCAATCGCCGACAGCAGAGGCGTTGCCCCGATCATTGCCACAAAAAGCAGAATTCCTCCGCTTGCGAGGTAGTATTTTCCCATGCTATCGACAAGACCGCTGCCGCCTAATCCGAACATTCTCAGCAAATAGGCTTCGGCAGTCGAGAGGCTGTCTGAGAAAAAAATCGTCCAGCCGATGACAGTCAGGAGAAATGTCAAAATAGTTTTAATGATGGTCGGTATTCTTTTTAGTATTTTTTTGAAAACCATTTTTTCCAGAAGCAGAAGTACGAGGTGATACAGTCCCCAAACCACAAATGTCCAGTTAGCGCCGTGCCATAATCCTGTAAGCAGCCAGACGACAGAAAGATTCAGAATGTGTCTGCTTTTGCTTACCCTGCTGCCGCCCATGGGAATATAGATATAATCCCGGAACCATGCGCCGAGTGAAATATGCCAACGCCGCCAGAAATCCGTCATACTGGAGGAGATAAACGGGTGATCGAAGTTTTTGGAAAAACTGAATCCAAAGATTCGCCCTATGCCGATGGCCATATCGGAGTAGCCGCTGAAATCATAATAGAGCATCAACGAATAAAAGAGCGCGCCAAGCCATGCTGTGACCGTTGACATAGTGCTTATATCCTGTGTCCTGAAGGCGTTGAAGAACTTGCCGAGACTTCCGGAGATAATCAACTTTTTGCCCAATCCGATGAGAAACAGCTTCATACCGCTTTCAACAGAGGTGGCAGTCATCGTGCGATCCTTTATCTGACGCGCCATATCACGATATTTCACGATAGGCCCGGATGATAGTTTTCCGAAAAATGAGATAAAGAGCGCAAAGTCAAACGGATTTTTCAGTGGTGTCTCGTCTCCCTTTGATACGTCACAAAGGCAGGATATGGCAGAGAAAGTAAAGAAGGAAAGACCCACGGGAGCGGCGGGAATACCGAAATTTACGTTAAGTCCGATGTTGCTCATTAAAAAGACAAAATATTTGTAAAAAATCAGCAGCGCGGTGTTGACGGCAATGCCAGTGGCGAGCACCAGTTTTTTTGTTTTCTCTCTTTTCATGCTCCGCAATCCGTCAATCTCCAGTGCGGTAAAATAATTGAATACAGTGCTCAGTCCAATAAGTATCAGGTCGGCAGGATTGCCAAATGATATAAAAATCAGGCTCAGCGCTAAAAGCAGACTATTTCTCCATTTTTCCGGAATCAGCCGGTAGAGTAAGATACTGGAGGGAAAAAATAAAAAAACAAAGAAAACTCCTGACAGAGACAATTATTCTTCCTCCCTTAATGCATTGATAAAGGCGGCGGCAGATTCGTCTGCCTTGAGATTAATTATGAAAAAGGCAAAGCCGGAGTCCGACATAAGGATGGAATGATTGTTCAGTAGATCCATCTGCCCCACGCCGTAATTTTCAAAGACGTTTTTCTGTCCCTGAAGACGCGCTTTGGCAGCGGATTGAATTTGCTGCTCCTGTGAGCTGTCGGCATATTTTATCAGCAGCAGTTCGTCAACATCCATGTTTGTCAGGGCATAATACAGAGCGCAGAATTCATATTCTGAAGGATCGATTCCGTAAAGACGCTTGATGATCTGATTGGATGCCGGCTGTAGGTTGGTGGTGTCGGCACAGGTATACGCTGCTTCGAGAACCTTCTGAGGGTTGGCGCTGCTGACTGTCGAAAATCCGTCTGACAAGCGGACTATGAAAAGGATCGCTACCGCGACTGCCGTCCATCTGCATAATTCAAATGCAAGCGTTTTCATCATTCAGTCCTCCAGAGTGGCGAGATAAAGGTTTTTTGCCCATAGCTTGTAGAAGGATTTGCTCAGATGAATTCCGTCGCCTGACCACAGTTTTTTTTCTTTAAGATACAAGCATATTTCATCGTTATCTATATAAGTAATGTTGTTTTGGGTGCACATCATTCGACAGGTATTATTGAATTCATAGATTTTTCCCCACGCAGGATTTTTTTTCTCCGCTGTTTCTGAAATCCAGATGATCGAGCTAAAATAAATTCTTACTTCCGGCAAAGCCTCCTGAATTTCATTGATGACCGAGAGAACCTTCTCTGCGTAGCCCTCTGGCGTTCCTCCGATTTTTAGTCCGGCATCGTTGACTCCGTAGCAAAGATAGATATATGACGGATTGAGCTTTTTGAGCTTATCCATGTGATCTCTGACTTTCAGAATGGTATCTCCGCCTGCGGCGAGAACCCTGTGGTGATCCAGAAATTTAAAGTGAGAAAAACCAACCGCACGCGAATCTCCAAGTATAACATATTCCTTAAACAGAGAGTATACGTCTACACGGTCATTGATGATGTCATCCTTTAGTTTTTCTTTTTCTTCACTTCTTTGTATGGAAGCCAAACGTTCTTTTTTCTTGGCGCGAAGAAAATCGTCTGCCAGTGAAGGATTGGCTTCTTCCGCAGTGGTAAGAAATCTAATTCCTTCAGAGGCATCCGTCAAGTCTGAAAAAGGCTTCCTGGCAGCCAGCAATCGCACTGCCAAAAGCGCTGCGATCAGAATCAGCAGAGCAGATAAAAGACAAGCAAAATTATTGCGTATGGAATTATAAACAGCATGCATTTCTTGTCCACCTCATTTGAACTATAGCTGAACTATAGCACTAATATAACATAACCCTGGACTAAAGTCAATTACGGCCTCGATATTTTTCCTTCATTTTACTGGGAGGGCAGAAACAGAAATAGTAAAAAAGACGAAAACATCCGGTAGCGGTGTTTTTTTAAATCAAAAATAATAATTTTGTTATACAATAATATATGAAAGAATAAATGTAGAAATCAGAAATAGGCCCATAGAAAAGTGATTAGCTATGAAATGCATATGAATTAAAAAATTAAAAAAATTCGGAAAAAACACTTGACATTCAGTGAATGCTGTGATACAATACTCAAGCTGTCGCCAAAAAGACAGCTTCAACAGCGTTCCGATCAAGACTGGCATTTATTCAGAATTGAATGAAGGGCTTCAAAAAAAAATTTGAAAAAAATAAAAAAGGTCTTGACAAATGGAATTAACTGTGGTATTATAGAAAAGCTGACGGTGAAAAGCCTGATCAGCTAAGCTGAATAGAAATCAGCTCAGAACCTTGAAAATTAAACAACGAAACGACAAAGAAACCTGTAATTCCTTGAGTGATTTGCTGAGAAGCAAGTACTCAAAAGAAACGAACAACACGGTAACTTTAATTAAAGGATGCCGGTGTAAATTTTGAGCTTGAACGCTCTGAAGAATGATTTTAAGACGAAGGTCTTGAGATACAACACTTTAGAGAGTTTGATCCTGGCTCAGGACGAACGCTGGCGGCGTGCCTAACACATGCAAGTCGAACGGAGCGAAAGAAGCTTGCTTCTGGCGCTTAGTGGCGGACGGGTGAGTAACACGTGAGTAACCTGCCTTTCAGAGGGGAATAATGTCTGGAAACGGACACTAATACCGCATGATGTATTTAATTCGCATGAATCGGATACCAAAGGAGCAATCCGCTGAAAGATGGACTCGCGTCTGATTAGCCGGATTGTAAACTGTTGTCCTCTGTGACGATAATGACGGTAGCAGAGGAGGAAGCCACGGCTAACTACGTGCCAGCAGCCGCGGTAATACGTAGGTGGCAAGCGTTGTCCGGATTTACTGGGTGTAAAGGGAGCGTAGGCGGGAGAACAAGTCAGAAGTGAAATCCATCGGCTTAACCGGTGAACTGCTTTTGAAACTGTTTTTCTTGAGTGAAGTAGAGGTAGGCGGAATTCCCGGTGTAGCGGTGAAATGCGTAGATATCGGGAGGAACACCAGTGGCGAAGGCGGCCTGCTGGGCTTTTACTGACGCTGAGGCTCGAAAGCATGGGTAGCAAACAGGATTAGATACCCTGGTAGTCCATGCCGTAAACGATGATTACTAGGTGTGGGGGAGCTGACCTCTTCCGTGCCGCAGTTAACACAATAAGTAATCCACCTGGGGAGTACGGCCGCAAACTCAAAGGAATTGACGGGGGCCCGCACAAGCAGTGGAGTATGTGGTTTAATTCGAAGCAACGCGAAGAACCTTACCAGGTCTTGACATCGAGTGACGAATGTAGAGATACATTCTTCCTTCGGGACACGAAGACAGGTGGTGCATGGTTGTCGTCAGCTCGTGTCGTGAGATGTTGGGTTAAGTCCCGCAACGAGCGCAACCCTTATCATTAGTTGCTACGCAAGAGCACTCTAATGAGACTGCCGTTGACAAAACGGAGGAAGGTGGGGATGACGTCAAATCATCATGCCCCTTATGACCTGGGCTACACACGTACTACAATGGCCGTCAACAGAGGGAAGCAAAGCCGCGAGGTAGAGCAAACCCCTAAAAACGGTCCCAGTTCAGATTGCAGGCTGCAACTCGCCTGCATGAAGTTGGAATTGCTAGTAATCGCGGATCAGCATGCCGCGGTGAATACGTTCCCGGGCCTTGTACACACCGCCCGTCACACCATGAGAGCCGGTAATACCCGAAGTCAGTAGCTTAACCTTTAGGAGGGCGCTGCCGAAGGTAGGATTGGCGATTGGGGTGAAGTCGTAACAAGGTAGCCGTATCGGAAGGTGCGGCTGGATCACCTCCTTTCTATGGAGA
>ONDC01000168.1 GCA_900316495.1 uncultured Eubacteriales bacterium | reverse complement strand
CTTCCGTTTCCGCGTCGGCTAAAAGCAGCGTGTTGTCAATACATTCGCCGTTTTCGTCCCAGCAGATCGGGCTGAACGCGCAGGATTGCCCCGCGTTTCTTCCGCCCGGATTGGCCATAGCAACGCCGCACATATTTTCATACGCCCTCGTGGAAAGTGCCTGCACGCGCGGCGTCATGCTTTCGCAGTCGTTGGGAACGAGAATGATCTCCGCGCCTTTGAGCATTAATATTCTCGCGCTTTCAGGGTACTCCCTGTCGTAGCAGATCATTATGCCGAGCTTCACGCCGCCGAAGTCGCACACCTTGAATTCATTTCCCGGTTCCAGCGCCTTTTCGTCCGCGAAATCGCAGGTGTGTACCTTGGCGTATTGCATCAGAATATCGCCATTTTTGTCAATGACAAAGGCGGCGTTTTGCTTTTTTTCAGTTCCCTGTGTAATGGCTGTAGCAACTACGCCGATCTGAGATTCCCTTGCTTTTTCGCAGAGCGGCTTCAAATCGCCCTCTGTAAGCGCTTCGTCGTTGCCGATGCTCAGGTCATAATCCGTGATAAAACATTCCGGCAGAAGGAGAATGTCCGCGTGGTTGCGCTTGGCTTCCTCCATTTTGCCGAGGACGGTGGCAATGTTTCCCGCAATATCACGAGGGCGGGAACGCATTTGCAGGACGGCTGTTTTGAAGATCATATGGCTTGTTCTCCTTTGCTTTTTCTTCCATACTACCACAAGAGCTAAAAAATTGCAACGACAAAAGGGGCGGGATTCCGCCGCCGTGCCGGTTCTTTGAGTTTTTTATCGTTTTTGGGGCATAAATGATCTATTCTATTGCATTTTTTTATGATTATGTTATATTGCATATATAGAAACGATTTCGCAGAGGATGTGGGCATATGGCAGAAAATATGATGTATTCATCTCCTTCAAAAACACTGACCCGAAGGGCGGACTGACGGTGGACCGCACTATCGCGCAGCGGCTGCACGACAAGCTGCTGAACGAAGGGCTGAATGTCTTTTTCAGCGAGAAGGATTTGTCCGACACGGCATTTGACAATTATAAAAGCCTGACTGTCTACGCCCCTCATCCCGCTTCCTATTACAACTCTGAGTACATCAGCAGCTACAAGGACTGGGTCGTTCAATAGCATTGCCCCGCAAAACTTTCCCCATACACAATTGCAACCGCCGTCTTTTTCCCTGATATGGGTGGAAGGCGGCGGTTGTTTTCTTGACTTTCTCCCGCCGATCCTGTATAATGACTTTGTCAAGGACGCTATTTCATCAAAGGAGAGAAAAAAATATGAGTGAATTTCAGTTGAAGAACGGCATGAAGCTGTATTATGAGGACGTCGGAAGCGGCGAGGTTGTGGTGATGATGCACGGCTGGACAAGCAATCACGGGGTGTATGCGGCTCCGGCGGAGCTGTTGAAGGAAAAAGCGCGTGTGATTACCTACGACCACAGAGGACACGGCGGCAGCAAGGGCGCCAATGGGGAGAAAGTCACGATGGAAACGCTGGCAAGCGATCTCCATGAGCTGATAGAAGGGCTTTCGCTCACGGACGTGACGCTGGTTGGCTGGTCGATGGGCGCGGGCGTGGCGATGACCTATATCCGCGATTTCGGCTGCGGCGCGTTGAAGCAGGTGGTTCTCTGCGATATGACCCCGAAGCAGATCAACGACGACACATGGAATCTGGGGCTTTATCAGGGGCAGTATACGCAGGCCGACATACAACGCGACGCGGGCAAGAGCTTTCTGAAACTCTATACGGCGTTTGCTGTGGGAGCGATGCCGAAGCTGAAAAAAATCCCCGGCTTCCTTCTCCGGCGCGCCCTGAAAAAACGGCTGAAGGAATGCGATGAATCCGTGCTGACCAGCCTGTCCGTGTCGATGAAGGCGCAGGACAACCGCCCTGTCGTGGAAAGAATCACCGTCCCTGTGACCTACTTCTACGCGGTTCCCGGTTCGCTCTTTTCTCCCGAACTGGCAAAGTGGTATGAGGAACACGTCACCTCTCCCTTCCGTTCCGTGGCGTTCCCCGACAGCACCCATATGTTTATCAGCGAACACCCGGAGCGCTTCGCCCAGGAGCTTGCCAAGCTGCTCTGAGCGGCGCAGGGCGGGAGGCAGCCCGATGGCAACAACGTAATTTCAAAAAAAGAGAGGATGAAAATGCATGATGGAAGTGACGATAAGACCCGTCACCATGGATGATTATGATGACATGCTGTATCTGTGGAACTCTGCCGAACAGAGCCGCAGGGCTTTGAACCCGGTGGATGACAGCCGCGAGGGAATTGACCGGTATCTCAGGCGCAATCCCGATACCTGCTTTGCTGCGGTGACGGAAAACCGGCTGATCGGCGTCATTCTGTCGGGACATGACGGGCGGCGCGGCATCATTCATCATCTCTGCGTTCATCCCGACTTTCGCCGCATGGGAATTGCCAGCCGTCTGGTGACATGTGCGGAGCAATCCTTACAGGCGGAAGGAATCCAGAAAATCTTCGGATTGGTGTTCAAGGACAACCATACGGCGAACCATTTCTGGGAAAGCCAGGGCTATTCGGTTCGCACCAATCTCAACTACCGGAATAAAAGCCTGAATGACGAGATTCCAACGGGGAAGTAGCGAGAGAACAGCATGGAGGAAACCGAGGGTTAGCATTTATGCTTCTTTGAGTACACCTTCAGCATAGTCTATGTCCAGATTCACACTTCTGACATACTCATTATAATCAATCCATTTTTTCATGTGGTCACTCTGAAAAGAGTTTTGATCATACGTTTCACGAGTTACTTTTGACAGACGAGAGCGAAGAGCTTGAACAAATTCTTTGTTTTGTACCACTTCTGATACATCAGAGAATACTTCGGAAAGCCAGAAAAATTCTTCATCTGTACACTCTGTAGAAAAGAAGTTGATAGTATCGTCAATATTTTCTGAAAGAATAGCAGTCAGATTCTTCCAGCTTTCCTCCATACCATAATCGTCATTTATATCAAGAGATAATCTATGCTCTGGTTCTGCTCTGAGTTAATTTGCATTCATTTATGTTTTTTCCCCTTTCTAAGAGCCTGTTCAGTATCTTCGCGTGTACGTACCGCGCCGTCAGATTTTTCGCCAGATGAAGCCAAAACCGCAGGCAATACTTTGTGTATTAACGAGG
>ONDC01000053.1 GCA_900316495.1 uncultured Eubacteriales bacterium | reverse complement strand
GAGCGGTTGGCAAGCTCCGCGTAGGTCGCTTTCTCGCCCATAACCGTGCGGTTCTCGCGGATGCGGTCATAGATGATGATGGTGGAGTTGATGGAGTAGCCTATGATGGTCAGCAACACGGCGATGAAGTTGTCGTCGATGGAGAAGCCGAGCATGACGAAGGTAAAGTACACGATCAGGCAGTCGTGAAGAATGGCGATGATAGCCGTGACGCCCGCCGACATGCCGCCGATCTTCTTGAAACGCAGCGCGACGTAAATGATCATGAACACGGCTGCCAGAATCACGGCGACAAGGCATTTGCCGAAGAATTCGCCGCCGGTCGTCGCGTCAACCGAGTTGGTTTCAAGAAGGGAAAAATGAACCTTCGGATATTTCTCGCTCAGTTTTTGAGCCACCTGCTCGCCCGCGTCCTCGGCAATGGTATTTTTACCGCTCATGGAAACAGTCACGGTGTTCTTCACGCCGCCCTTCACGCCGTCCTCTGAGGTGGCGCTCTGGGCAAGGGTGATGGAGGAATCCTTGCCGGTGACCTCCTTGACGACGGAAGCAATCTCCGCCTTATCCAGCTTCATGAAGTCGCTCGCGGAAACGTCGGATTCGGAAACCGACTCATCGAGGGAGTAGGAATACTTCAGCATGGCGCCGCCGGTGAATTTGATGTCCAGCTTCACGCCGCGGAAGATGTTGAATAGGACGCCTAAGCAAATCACGCAGAGGGCGACAAGAAGGAATTTCTTGCGGTTTTCAAGAAATTTGAATTCTTTTCTGTCTACATAGCTTTTAACCATTAGTTCTGTGACGCCTCCTTTGCTGTTGCTAATACCTTGGCTTCCGCCATTTCCTGCTTTTTCTTCTCGGTGAAATCGCCGTAAAGCACTCTGTTGCGCAGGAACTTAAAGCCGGAAAGGGATCTGATCATGATTCTGGAGGCAGCCACACCCATGATGAAGTTCAGCACAACGCCGACGAGCAGGGTATAGCCGAAGGAATAGATCGCGCCGGTGGTCGAGGGGCCGAACATCCAGAGGAAGGGATAGAGCAGCTTGCTCCATACCGTATCGGGAGGTCCGAATACGCCCATGAGAATGACCGATACGATGATATTGGTGATATTGCTGTCGAAAATAGCGGAGAAGCTGTTGGCGGAGCCGGCCTTGATAGCGCCGTCAAGGGTCTTGCCCTTGCGCAGCTCCTCGCGGATTCTTTCGGCTGTGATGATGTTCGCGTCAACGCCCATACCGACCGAGAGAATGATACCCGCGATACCGGGCAGCGTCAGGGTGAAGCTGTCGAACGAGGCAAAATAGCCCGAAACAGCGGCAATCGTACCCGCGACCTGTCCTAACAGACAGATGCAGGCGACAAAGCCGGGCAGTCTATAATATGCGATCATGAAAACGCAGATCAGGCTGAAGGCGATGATACCCGCAAGCAGCATTGCCGTCAGAGCATCGGAGCCAAGGGTCGGGTCAACGGACGAATAGTCGATGGTGACCAGCTTGAAGGGCAGCGCGCCGGCGTTGATCTTGTCGGCGAGATCCTTGGCGGAGGCAGCGTCGAAGTTGCCGGAAATCTGCGCCTTGCCGTCGGCAATAACGCTGTTGACAGTGGGAGCGGATATGCACGTTTCATCCATCCAGATAGAGATCTGCTGACTAAGGTACTTTTCCGTACCGGCGGCAAATTTTTCCGCGCCGGTCTGGGTTTCGCCCTCCGCGACGGAATCGGTCAGTTCCAGACTGACGACGATTTCGTTCTTTTCGCCGGAGGTGCCGTATTCCGCCTTTTTGACGTCCCTGCCCTCAATAACGATGTCAACCGGCTCGCCGTCCTGATTGGTGACGGTCTTGGTGCCGTCCTCATTGTACTCGATCTTGATGGAAGTGGGAGCGCCGCCGATGAAGAGCAGCTCCGCGCTCTGGGAAAGGCTCTTGATCGTGCCCGACACGTTCTGAGAATCGTTGTCCTTCCAGGGGAAGCTGACGAGCAGACGGTCGTTGTCCTTGTCGGCGTACAGCTCATAGTCTGTAACACCGGACGAAACAAGACGTATCTCGAGAATGGACTTTGCGCTTTCAATCTGGTTGTCTGTCGCATCGATATTCGCTTCGGGACCGAAGATGACATTGACGCCACCCTGAATATCGGTGCCCCATCTGATATCCTTTGCGCCGCGGATAATTGTCTCCTGAAGGTCGCCGTTCTGCTCATACACGCCGAAGAACGAGGTGAACGCCAGAGCGAAGATCAGCAGAGCAACCACGAAAAACCACGGCTTGCCAACACGCTTCATTTTATTTCCTCCTTGACTGTTTGATTTGCCCGTCTATCCGTAAGCGAACCGTACATACAAGCAAACAGTCCGTTATCACACCGATGATAACGGACGTAACGAGATATATTATAAAATCATTCAAGCGATATGTCAACAATTTTAAGCTAAATTTTTAAAAATCAGCAAAAATTTTACAAACGGCACTCCGATTACTGCTCCAGCAGCTTCTGAACCGCCGCCAGCTTCGCGCTGCAGGCAAGCACCTTCATCGCCTCGGTCAGCTCCTCCACGGTGGGAGAGGTGGGGGCGATGCGGATATTGCTGTCCTTGGGGTCATTGCCGTAGGGGTAGGTCGCGCCCGCCTTGGTGAGGGTGACGCCCGCGTCCTTGCAGAGTCTGACGGTTTTCTTCGCGCAGCCGTCAAGGACGTTCAGACTGACGAAGTAGCCGCCGTTGGGCTTGCTCCACGTGGCGATCCCGCTGTCGGCGAAGCCCTCGGTGAGGGTCTTTTCCACCGCCTCGAACTTGGGGCGGATGATCTCGGCGTGCTTCTTCATCTGATCAAGGAGTCCGTCAAGATTGACGAAGAATTTCATGTGACGCAGCTGATTGATCTTGTCGGGGCCGATGGACTGCACCATCATGCGCTTCTTGATAGCGGTGATGTTCTCCTTGGAGGACGCCATGCCGGCGAGTCCCGCGCCGGGGAAGGTGATCTTGGAGGTGGAGAAGTACATATAGACCATATTGGGATTGCCCGCCTTCTCACATTCCTTCAGGATGTCAAGCAGTTGCACATCCTCATGGAACAGATGGTGAATACAGTAAGCGTTGTCCCAGAAGATTCTGAAATCCTTCGCCGCCGGATGGAGGTTGGCGAACCGGCGCACCACCTCATCGGAGTAGGTGATGCCGGTCGGGTTGGCGTACTTGGGAACGCACCACACGCCCTTGACAAAGGGATCGCGCTCCACGATCTTTTCAATGAAATCCATGTCAGGACCGTCCTCGTTCATCTCGACGGGGATCATCTTGATGCCGAAGTACTCGGTGATCCCAAAGTGACGGTCATAGCCCGGCACCGGACAGAGGAATTTTACCTCCGGCAGGCTCGCCCAGGGCGTGCTGCCCAACAATCCGTGCGCCATCGCGGAGGAAATGGTATCAAACATGAGGGTCAGGCTGGAATTGCCGCCGACGATGATCTGATCGGTGGTGACATGGAAGAGATCGGCAAAGAGCTGCTTGGCCTCGGGAATACCGTCAAGAATGCCGTAGTTGCGGTAATCCGCGCCGTTGATGCCGGTGAGGTCGGTGGAGCTGTTGACCGAATCGAGCAATCCCATGGAAAGCTCCAGCTGCGCCTTGCTCGGAATACCTCTCGCCATATTGAGGCTGAGATTCTCCGCCTTATAGCCGTCGTATTCCTTCTGCAGCTTCTCTTTTTCCTCCAAAAGCTCCTGTCTGCTCATTTCCTTATACGAAGCCATTGTAATACACTCCCTTGTTAAATCGTAATTGGTGAAAGAAACGGATGCAAAACACATTTTTCACACAAAACGCTGTATTCTACTATAATACAAGCGGCGCAAATTTGCAAGTGTTTTTTTGCAATCCTGCATTTTTCAGGGAAAATTCGCCGTTTTAGCCAAATAAGGAAAATCGTTTGCATTTTTTTCGGAATTATTTGTGCAACGCAAAAAACAAAAACGTACCGTTTCCTGACAGAAACGGTACAAAAACGGAAGACGCGCAGCGCCCTACTCCGGGTGGTGAATGTTGTAGACAAAGTCGGTGAGATGGCTGACATAGGTATCCATGTCCTGAAACGCGCTGTAGCAGTGGGTCGCCTCGGGGCAGATGTAGAGATATTTCTGTTTGGCTCTGCACGCCTTGAACATGCGCTTGGTCATGTAGGGCGGGACAAAGGTGTCATTTTCCCCGTGAATAAAGAGAACGGGAACGCGGATATTCTTCACCGCCTTCATCGTGGACGCCTGACCGAAGGTGTACCCCGCGCGCAGCTTGCACACCAGACTGGCAAAATACAGCAGCGGTCGCCCCGGCACGCGGTAATTGCTGCGCATAATGTAGCCGAATTCCTCATACGCGCCGGCAAAGGGACAATCGGCAATCACGCCCTTCACCTGCTCCGGCAGACAGTCCTCCCCGCAGGTCATGAGAACCGTCGCCGCGCCCATGGAAACGCCGTGCAGAAGGATCTCGCAGCTCTCCCCGAAGCGTTCGACGGCGTAACGGATCCAGTTCATCACGTCGAGGCGGTCGAGCCAGCCGAAGCCGATGTATTTGCCCTCGCTCCCGCCGTGCGCGCGGTCATCGACAATGATCACATTATAGCCCATGCCGCGGAAGAAGGGCACAATGGACGACTCGTCGAACATGCCGAAGCTGTTGTAGCCATGCACCGCGATCACGACCTTGCGGGAGAAATACGCAGACTGCACAAAGGTGGCGTGAAGCAGCAGATCGTCGTAGGACTTGATGTAGACCTCCTCGTGCTTCATAAGCCTGATCTTATTCTGCGCCTCACGGCTGCGGAAGCGGATGACGTCCATATGCGGCAGGAGGTCGTCCCCCGCGTCAAAATCCATCTGCTCCTTGCGCACAAGGGCAAAGTCAAACATCCAGAAGCCAAAAATAATCATCCCGATCAGCAAAACGGCGGAAACCACCGACAGAAGAATCATCAGACGAAACGTTCCTTCGCTCATACGACCGGCGGCACCACCTTTCACTTGAATTTCAGATGATCTATTACATTTATATTGTATTACATAAACACGCAGTTATCCAGCGTTTCCATCATTTCCTCGGTGACCTCGTAGCTCTCCCCGTCGCGGTAAAAGACCACGGTCGGCGATTGATAGGAAAAAACGCCCATTGTCTGCAGCGGACCGGATTCTCCGTAGGTACGGGTAAAGCTGTAGGGATTGGCTGACATGCTCAGAGCGCTGATTCCCTCGGAATCAACGATAACGGGAGGCGCCTCCTCCTGCTTTGTCTCCTCCTCGGTCTGCTCGGAATCCTGCTCGTCGATCTGGTAAGCATCGTCCTTCATCAGCGAATTGTCATCGGAATAGACCGGCGCATCGTCGGCAAAAAGCGCCTTCTGAGTGGCTTCATCGGCAATGCCGGTGGGAAGTACGCCGAGCGCCTTCTGGAACGCCTTGACCGCGTCGCGCGTGAAGGGACCGTAATATTCGGTGATGTCCTGATCGTAATAGCCCAGCTCATAGAGCCTCTTCTGTATTCTTCCCACAACCTCGCCCTTCATACCGCCCTCATAGGACTTGTATCCGGTCGTTGTCGTCGTAGTGGGCTTTTCCGTCGTTGTGGCGGTGGTAGCGCCCTCCGTAGTGCGGGAAGCGGTCTTCGAGGTCTTGCGGGAGGCGGTTCCGGTGGTGGAGGTTGTCTTTTTCGTCGAAGTCGTCGTTGTGGTTTTTTTGGCTGACGCCGTGGATGTGGTCGTCTTTTTTTCTGTCCTTGACTTCGTGGTGGTGGTTTTTTCAGACGGCTTGGTGGTCGTCGTCTTCTTGGAGGTCGTGGCGGAGGTTGTCTTTTTCGGGGACTTGGAGGTCGTCCGGACGGTGGTGGTCGTCTCCGGTTCAGGCTCCGTGTAGCGGGTCGTGGTGGTCGGCGGCTCTGTCACCGTAGTCGTGGTGGTGGTAGTGGTAGTGGTAGTGGTAGTCGTCGTCGTGGTTCTGGTCGTGGTGGGCGGCTCGGTGACGGTCGTCGGCGGCTCGGTCGTGGTGGTGGTCGTCGTGGTGGTGGTGGTCTTCTTCTTGGAGGTCGTGGTTGTCGGCTCGTCCTTCACCTCGCCCTTCAGCGCGCCGGATTTTCCGAAATCATAGGTCTTGCCGTCAATTTTGACCTTGCCGACGACGAATTCGCCGTTCTTATAATAGAAGGTATCGCCGCGGAATTCAAACCAGCCGGTGTCGGGATAGGAAATCATGCTGATCTTGAACCATTTTTTCCACGGGCTGTAATACCTTGATTTCATGGTCGAATAGACCACATTGACGCGGGAATTGCGCATGTCGATCGCCATATCGACGCCATCCTTGTTTTTGCCGACATACACGCCGGCATGTCCCTCGCACCACAGTCCCAATCCGTGAATGCGCGGCATGTCGTCCGCGCTGCCGTTGACGGAGGAGGCGTCAAGCAGCGTCTTGGCGCCGCCGCCCTTCCCGTTGCAGTAGGAGCGGATCAGCCCGGAGCAGTCCACCTTTCCGGCGCTGGAGCCGCCCCATTTGTAGGTCCAGCCCTCATTATACGCCTTGAACGCCCATTCCGCCATGCCAATGCCGGTTTTGCCGTCGATCTTCGCCGCCATGACAGGCACGGCTCCGAACGACGCAAGCATCAGCAACGCCACGACAAAGGAAAATATCCGAAATCTGAATTTCATCTTTTCTATGCACCCCATCATGTCATCTGATTCTGTCCGCGGGCAGCAGCCATTCATGCCCGCCCCGCGCAAAGGCGAATCCTCACGGCGCCTTTATTCAAAAGCCGCCGCTAAATTCCGTATGTCCGTCTCAAAAATCTCATACAGGGACGCCAGCTCACCGGAATCCGTCAGCTTCATCAGCGCCCTGTATTCCTCCTCATTGTCCGACTGATACGAGGTAAAATCATACGAGAGGAAGGTGACGGAATGGGAATCCTCTCCCCTCTTGGCGGTGACGGTTATCAGCCTGTAGGAGGAAATTCCCATCGACAGGGAATCATACGGCGACTGCCTGTCCTTCGGGAGATAATTGAGGATGGTCAGCTGCCCCAGCGAATCGTCGGAAAACTGGAAGATCGACATCTCGCTGTCCACCGCCTTGCAAAGCGACAGGTCGTAGGAATACCCGTCCACCGGCTGATAGCCATACGCCTCAAACTGCTCCTTGTGCTGTTCATAACCGGCAAGCACGTTTCGTCTCAGGGCAAAAATCTCCGGCTCTGTCTGCCGGACCGTGGAGCGGGCGGAGGGAAGGTCGGAGCCGAATTTTTCGCGGAATCTCCTGAAGGTGAAGGAAGCAAGCAGTAAGATAATCAGAATCCCTATCGCGGGCAGGAGCGTCCTGTCAAAAAAATGATTCATGCGCTCGACCTTGTCAATGCCCTTTTTTTCCTTCTCGGTGTATTCCAAACGCTCACCCCGCCACGAATTGAAGATTAATGAAGTTATCTTAATTATTATACAATACGTTATAGATTATTTCTATGATGATAATGTAAAAAATTTTGATGGATTATCCGTCGGAATTACGATTCAACCGCTTTCCAATGTATTTTATCACATCGCAAGGTCTTTTGAATCGTTTGTCCCTCTCAAAGCGGCACAGGGTCAGCAGCAGGTCATTGACGCTGTCATCCGCCCCGGGAACCGGCGGAAGCGCCTCCCCGTTCATACGCCTTCGGATAGAACGGCAGACTTCTACGTCATCCATTTCCACGCATGGTCTGGGACAAAACGGCAGTCTGCCTCCGCTCACCAGCTTATAGAGGGTAATGCCCAGCGAATAGAGATCCGAGCGTATATCGCACGGCTCCCCCCGCATCGCTTCGGGCGAACAGTAGCCCTCGCTGCCGTATTCCGGCACCTCGCCCGACACGCACACGCTTCCTAAATCGCCAAGAAGCCATCTGCCGCCGTCATAATAGATATTGCGCGGCTTAACGTCCCCGTGAACCAGCCCCTTTTTGCGGAGGGCTTCGAGGGCAAAGCAAATATCGCGTCCCATGGTCCAGACGTCGCGGGAATCGGCGAGCCGCATATCGTCAAGGCATTGCAGCCGGTCAAACAGCAGGAATACCCGGCATGCCTCCCCGCCGTTTTCGGAAAGAACGCTGTAGCCGCGCAGCCGGACAATGTAGGGACATTTCCGCAGCATGCGCCCCGCCTCGATCTCGCGCAAGGCTCTGCGCCAGACCGCGCTGTCCCTTTGGCAGGTATAGCATTTGATCACAAAGCGCGAATTGACAAAAGCCGAATCTCTGCCGCCCTGCCATAACGCGGCGGAAAAGACCCGGCTGTCGTTCCCTTGATGAATCAGTTCATTCATGCGGTAGACGGCGCCGTTTATCACGACGTCGCCACCGCATTCATTTTCATTGGAATAAAGCATTCTGTTAGCGTTTGTCGTTTTTGACACTGCGCAGCACGGTGGCGCTGATGAAGCAGAAGACGACGATTGTCATCAGCATCACGCCCCACGCGAGCAGCAGGTTGTTGACGGAATGAGCGTAGAGCGTATTTTTATTCAGCTCAAACGCCTGCAGCAGCATATCCTTGTCCTTGTATTTGAGAGAAAGCCCGTTCCACAGCACGCCGTTGAGATTGGCGGTGTTGCTGAACGCCTGCATGCCCCAACGGCTGACGCAGATCCACGAAAGCACCTCGGTCACGCCCTCTAACTTGAAGAGGATGCCCGAGAAGAGCAACTGCGGAATAAGGATGATCGGAGCGAACACCATGGCGCGATCGGTGTTTTTGACGAGGGAGGAAACCAGCAGTCCCAGTGACGACGACGACACGGTGATAAGCACGAGAGTGATCATCATCTCAATGGTGGAATTGGCAAAGATCACGCCTTTTTCCGGCTTGCCGATCGTATAGACGAAGACCGCCAGCATGAGTCCGCACTGAACGATCGCCAGCAGCGTCTGAACCGCTAACTTGGAACAGATATAGGAGCTGAGCCTGACGTCTGACATATATTCCCGTCGGACGATGTTGCGCTCCTTGCAGACCTCCTGAATGGAGTTCATCAGACCCACCCAGATACCGGCGCAGGAAAGGCAGAAGAGCATGGACTGCGCGTCAAAGTAGGATTTGAAGGTGTTCTCCACCGTGACAAAGGAGAAGAGATAGGCGATCAGCGGCCCCTGCAGCAGGAAGAACAGCAGCCGCATCTTGTCGTTCCAGATCAGGTTGAGATACCGGCTGGAAAGCACGCGGAACTGATGCAGGAAGGACTTGTGGTTTTCCTTCTTGAGCTTCTTCTTGCGCTCCTTTTTCTGCTGAGACGTCAAGGGCGGCGCTTTCAGCTCGCCGATAGTCTGCACCTTGTTGTAGGGAGAGGCGTTGAATTTCTCCTCCCAGCCCTTCGGATCCTCCTCCACCTTGGTATAAGCGTCGGTGAGATCCTGATCCTTGGGAATGCCGAAGAAGGAACGCGCGTCGGCGGGGTTGCCGCAGAAGGCGACATAGCCGCCCGCGCCGAGGAAGATCAGCTTGTCGCAGAGGTGAATGTTGTTGGTATTGTGGGTGATCATGATCACGGTCTTGCCCTCGTCGGTCATGCGCTTGAGGGTATGCATGAGCGTGCGCTCGGTTCCGGGGTCAAGGCCGGAGGACGGCTCGTCAAGGAAGAAGAGCCCGGGATCGCTCATCAGCTCCACGGCGATCGAGGCGCGCTTCTTCTGACCGCCGGACAGCTTGCGGATGAGCTTGTTCTTGTGCTTGGTCAGCTCGACAGTGCGCAGGACGTCCGCAATGCGCGCCTCGCGCTGCGCGCGGGTCGTGCCGTCGGGAAGGCGCAGCTTGGCGACGTAGCGCAGCATGCTGATCAGCGTGAGATTCTCGTGAACAATATCCTGCTGCGGAACATAGCCTATGTTGTATTTCAGCTCGTCGTAATTCTCGTAGAGATCGCGGCGGTTTACCAGCACCTTGCCGGTGGTCGGCTTGTCGAAGCCGTTGATGCAGTTCATCAGGGTGGATTTGCCCGAACCGGAGCCGCCCACGATGGCGACGAAGTCGCCGGGGAGAATGAGCATGCTTGTATCGTCCAGAATCTTCTTGTCCTTGCCCATAGAGCCGTGAACGAATTTGGAGATGTTCACCAGCTCGAGAGAAAGCCCCGATTTTTCCTGTTTGTAGTAGAGACTGCCCTTGGAATAGGTGAAT
The DNA here is from genome assembly GCA_900316495.1 of uncultured Eubacteriales bacterium. Taxonomy (GTDB): domain Bacteria; phylum Bacillota; class Clostridia; order Oscillospirales; family Acutalibacteraceae; genus RUG762. The sequence continues at coordinate 7,056 of ONDC01000053.1, read as the reverse complement.
TTCGTAGTGCCGATGACAAAGACGTCCTCATCCTTCAGGTTGTACCGCTCGCCCTCCATGATCTCATTGTCGATCAGAATGTCGCGAAGCTCGCCCAGATTGTAGAGAACGTACGCGGTCGCGCCTTCAATGCGAATCTCAGCCGCCTTGTCCTCCATTTTGGCGTCGTCGATGCAAATATCGCAGCTCCTGTCCCTTCCGATCACCGTGACGTCCTTCGTAAGCGGATAGCTGTTCCAGTCGGCGCCGGAATTCTTATCGGAAAACACCATACTGATACCGCTGTAGAGCGACTGTTCCATATCGTCGATGCGGATGGAATCGCCGTCCTTCAGCTCGACCTGCGTGATACGCTTGCCGTTGACATAAATGCCGTTTGTGCTGCTGTCATCGGTGATGTAGCAGCGCCCGCCGCTGACGGTGAAGTGGCCGTGTCTGCGGGAAACGATGTCGGACGCGATCATGATGTCGTTGGTATCGTCACGTCCGAAGCTCACCGTCTCCTTGCCGAACGCCATAAGATTATATTCGTCAGGAATATGGCTGTAGTCAAAAATGGTGACCGAACAGCCGTTGCTTCCGTCCAGATCCGGAACCGCGGAAGAATCAGGGTTGATATTCATAAAATTATTCTCCAAGTTCTCTCAGTCCTCCGATTATTTATTCTATTTTGTCAGCGCATGATCCGCGCCGATCAATCGTGAATCTTTTCGGCAACATAACGCAAATGCTTGTTGAGGCTGTCAAGCCTGCCGGTATGCAGCGCCCCGAAAATATCGACCGCAAAGGATCTGGGCGCAAGCGCCGAAGCGTTCTCCAGCGTTTTGAAGCCGCGGCAGCCATGCTCAAAGCAGGATCTGCGGTGAACGTGCAGCCTTCTGACCAGATCCTCCAGACCCGCCGCCCCGAAGCTGCCGACCGCCTTTTCGCACTGGGCTTCGCTCTGCGCTATCACAACAGTGCCGGAGCAGGCGCTTTTTTGTCTGCCGCCGCCCCTGCTCAGCCAGAAGTCGGACTCCTTCATAATGCCGCCGATTCCGGCAAGCGCGGACTCCGCTTCGTCAAGCAGCAGCGGGATCCTGTCACAGGACGTCAGCAGCGCCTCGCCGTACATCTCGTCGGCGGAGTCCCATCCCGCGCCGTCGCAGGTCTCGATCAGGGAACCGAATTCATTGGCGCCGTTCGTGACGATCAGACACCCGCTTCCTCCCGTGCCGAACACGGAGGAAGCGCCGAGCGAGATCATGGCATAATCGCCGAATCCGCCGCATTCTCTGTCCTCCCAGCGACAGCCGAAGCCGTGTCCGCAGTCCTCAATGAGGAAAAGTCCCATGCGATCACAAATATTCCTGACGGCTCTGATGGAAAACGGCAGCCCGCAGAAATGCTCCGCAATCACGGCGCGGGGATATAGCTTGTCGTCATTGACAGACTGTCTAACCGCCTCGGCGAGCGATTTATGATCCATCACAAATCCATCCGCCGAAATATCACAAAACACCGGAATGGCGCCGCAGGCAATGATCGCCCGCACAATATAGCCCGGAGTGAGCGCAGACACATATACACAGTCCTTGGTGTTCAGCTGAATCGCGTCAAAGAGTGCGGTCACGCCCTCCACCTTGCCGGAAAACGACCGGCACTCGGCTGCGTCCAGCCTTTTTCTTATTTCTTCACAAAATAAATCGATCTTCTTCACTGTTAACGCTCTCTCCTCCTTATATACTTTTTTATTATAGCATACATTCAAAAAAAATCAACAACTAAGTTCCCAAATTCAGTATAAATTTAAGGAAAAATCGAGAAAAGCCCCGATAGAGCGAAAATTTTTTAATTTTCCGAAAAAAGCGCTTGACATTTCCCCCCTTCTGTGATAGAATATCAGCGTTGCAGAAATCCGGGTGTAGCGCAGTTTGGTAGCGCGCTTGAATGGGGTTCAAGAGGCCGTGAGTTCGACTCTCGCCACTCGGACCAGCAATAAACCGCTGAATGTTGTGTTGACGGCATTCAGCGGTTTTCTTTGTTTTCATAGTCTGTTCCGTGAGAAGCCCACATCTGATCACGAGCCACTGTCCACTGATGGAGCGCCTGCTTCAGCTCGTCGGAGCGATCCGTCACAATGCGGAACCTTCTGGCGCCGTTGAATTCCACGCTCAGCGCCTTGGCATACCGGTCATGACTCTCCGGACGGGAGAATTCCTCAATGGTAAAGCTCGCGCCCGTTTTATTGATAATCCTGAAGAGCGTCATCAGACCGATGCCGCTGCCGCCCTCGCGCGGATGGGTGGTAATGCGCTTCTTTCCCATATTCTTCAGCACGCCGACGTCGAACCTCTCCCCGCTGTCGAGCACCTCAAGACAAAGATGATCCCGGTTGCGGAGCAGCATGACCTCAACCCGTCTGTCCTTCACCACGCCGGCGGAGATGATGGCATTCTCGGTGAGATCGGCTAAAATGGTGTTAAACTCACGTCTGCCGATGTCGCGTCCGATCAGGTCGCCCATATCGGGGTCTACCTTCACAGCAAAGTCAACGTCTTTGTCCCTCGCCTTACAAGCCATATAATTCAGAATCGCGTCAACGGCGTTTATTCCCGTGGTACCGAAGGAGGCTCCGTAGGACTCCATCGCTCCGACCGCCTCACAGCGTCCGGAATACAGCTGCTCGATGGTCTCCGCCGCCGCCTCCGTCTCCGCCGGAGCGGCGCTCCGACGGCATTCCTCTGTAAGACATCTCATCAGCTCCGCGTCCCGCCGGATCACACCCGACAGCTTTTCGTTGTCCTCCGCGAGGTCGGCGATTTCCCTGTCCTTCCCCGCGATGCCTCCCTCAAAGAGCCGCAGGTTGCTCTGTCTGATCTCCCCGACAAAATCCGCCCTGATTTCGCGCCGTGTCCAGACAATCATGACAACGCAGAACGCAATGGCGGGGACAAAAAGGATTTCCCGGAAGAGCCGATAATCATCGCCCACTCCGACACTGCCAAACATCATCAGCACCATCAGCATCAGCATGGCAAACATGATCACAACGCCTGCCGTCCGATGCTCGACGATGTTCATCAGACCTCTGCGGAGACGTCTTATTCTGGCTGCCAGATATTCCGTCGCCCAGACCAGCGAGATCATGACGGTATACGCGGCGGTGTGAACCGGTATATCATTGAGAAAATCCCAGACGGAATGTTTGTCAGGGGGCATAATATTATAATAGGTTAACGAAAGCACTACCGAGGATACAAAGCCGACCAGCATGAACAGCGCCTCGCAGAAGGCAAAGCACAGCAGCGAAAGAATCACGATGTCGCGCAGCTTCAGCTTTCTGCCGTCGCCCTCCCTGTCGTTCAGCTCATTCCGGTAGATCAGGCAGTTGGTCAGGATAAGATAAATCAGCATCAGCATCATTTGCATCGGATTAAGGATCGACGCAAGAAAAACAAAAATAAAACCCAATGCCACCGAAAAGGCGGCGGCCTCCGCCAGCTTTTTCTTTTCCGGCTTTTCGCTGACACATCTTATAAAGAGATAATACGTGCCATACAGCATGACGCCGTATTTTACGCCGTAGTCAAGCCACGGCATGACGATTTCATTTTTCATCAGACGTCCTCCTTTGTTCCTGCCAGCGTCACACGAACAGATTTGGTGACCCCTTCCCTTTCGGGACGCCGGTTGATGAGAAGCGTGGCGCCGTTGCTCCTGATAATTCTGAAAAGGGGAATCAGCCTCAGCTCATCGTCCTCCCGGGACGGCTTTGAAAACAGAAGGAAATGCCGCCGTTTCCCTGTTTTTTTCAGCGCGTACAGATCAAATGCCGCTCCGCTGTCCGAAACCTCAACGAATAAGCTGCCGTCCTCCGCTCCGACGACCACGGAAACAGCGCTCCCGTCAATTTCCCTGCAGGAGAAAACGGCGTATTCGCACAGGACGGCAAGTACGGCAATCAGCTCCCTGCGAAGAAGAACCGATTGAGACAGACGGTCGGGACACACACTCACATCCGCGTCGAATGCCACGCCGAAGGAAGCCGCCCGATCGGACATATACAAAAGCGCCGCGTCAACCGCCATATCGCCGGTTTGGAAGATCCGGAGCCTGTGCGCGTCGTATTCCGCAAGCACAGCGCAGGACTCCTCCCTCAATTCCTCGATGGAAGCCAACGCCGTTCCCGTGCCGTCGTCCTCCCGCAAAGCCTGCCGCACGGCCATCACGGCGGACGGGATCAGCTTGTTGTCCTTGTGAATCAGCTCCGCAAGGCGCTCATTGTCCGTGCGAAGCCGCGTGAGCTGCGCCTCCTTGATGTCGAGACTCTTTTCCAGCAATTGCAGCTCGGTTTCCTCCAGATCAATCCGGTAGGAGGAAAGGTATTCCTTTTTGAGCCAGAAACAGATGAAAAAGGAGGTCATCACAATCAGAAAAAAGCATACAATTATCGCCGCGCCGGAATCTGTGCGCGAAAGAACAGATGTGACCATCAGCACCCTTCCCGAGAGGATCACCGTCCACAGGAAAACCAGAATATCGTTCCTGTCGTTCCACAGAAACCACCCTCGCTCCGAATGAATCCACTTCAGCCTCAGGATGACGACCGAAAGGGCAAACTGAACGGCAAAAACAAAGCTGCGGGCGATCAGTCCGCCCCTGAACGAGGTCACAAAACGAATCGTATAGATCCACGCGTCGGTCGGGGTGTCGAACCGGTCGGCAATCACGGTTTTATTCAGAAACAGAAGGAAGACAGCGAATGCCACCGATAGCATATACAGCAGGTAACTCAGACCTACCGATATGAGCGTGAACGTCAGCGCGTTTTTTCCTCCGGGACGGAAAACCCCTCTCATCATCAGGTAATACAACAAAAGCAGCAGCACAACCGAGCACATTGGCAGCCAATCATAAATGCACCCGATCAGAATGCCGATCAGCAGCGCGCCCACACCTCCAAACAGCTTTTGTCTGACGGTATACGCCTCCTTAGCCAATCTCAGCACGATGAAATAAGCGGTCACCACTATCCCGATATGCTTTATGCAAATCTCCGCCATCGACGGTCCCATACATATCCCCCTCCCCTCAACGGTCGATCACATCATCGCATTAACGCAATAAAGCGCAATAATCGACCAAAGCCCGCTGCTCAGGCACGGCAGCGGGCTTTGGTGGTGATATGAAAAATTCTCGCAGTTAATGTTATTCTACGACTTCATCATACCACAATTAATGGCGCCTGTCGATTGCTTTTTTGTGGAATTAAAAAAATATTATTTTCATAAAAATCTACAAAAACCTACAAAAACCCACAAAACCTATTTATCCTCGAAATCTCAGCCAATCAGGCGTCCTTTTCTATCTTAGCCGCATAATAACAGATGAACTCCTTCACCGTGGGGGACAGACGATTAGCGCTGTAACGTGCCTTATAATGCTTTTCAAGCTCATTCAGATCAGTATTGTCCCATGCGCCGTCAATTGCGTTCTGCATGGCGTGTTCCACGCTTTTGGGGGTCTTGCCGTACTTCTCCCCAATCAGGGCTGAGACATTCGGCACATATCCGCCGCAGCAGATCTCGATGGCGTCGGCAAGATAGAGGTAGCCCTTTTTCTTGGGGCTGATGAAGACCTTGTCAAGCTCGTCCAGAATACGCGCCCTGAGCTGACTTCTCCCGGTCAGCTCCTCCTCGTCGTCCTGCTCTGATTTGATGGGAGCTTCCGTCCTGTCTCGTGCCATTGTGAGCAAAAACTCCGCAATATCCTCCGGACAATGTCCCTGCTGGTGCTTGTACATCACAAAATCCGCCCCCAGCCTGCGCACAAGATCATATGTGGTGCGGCTGGAATTATTGGTATTCACCAGCACATACGGCTTGCTGATTCCCCTGAGCTTGCCAAGCTTCGAGAGGAACGTCACCCCGTTTCCCTCCCCCATATGCAGCTCGAGATCGAGAATCACCGCGTCCGGCTGCATCTGGCGGACATATTCAAGAGCCTTCGCAGCGCTGTCCGTGACGGCGGCAAGCTCTATTCCCTCGACGGTTTCAAAGCACCTGCGGAATTCTTCACACAATTCTCTTTCGTCTTCGACCAGTATAATCTTCAATTCACGCTGCATCTCCTCTCTTCTCTTGTCAATTATACATGATCGCAAGGTGAAAATCAACAATAATCTAAAAAAACTTACAAAAAACAAAAAAATCCGGTTTATCAAGCCATGTACCCTGTAAAAACCTATAAAAACCTCCTTCAAGATAGAATAACTCTAAACTGCGCGGATTATTTGCCTTCTCATAGTCTGATAAAGTCAAAGCCTTACAATTGGCAACATCGTTTGAAAGCTTTTCCATTCATGAAACCACAGCAACAGTCTTCCGATTTCAGTCAGAAGAATAATGCGTCATAGAAAGGTAGTACAAAAAAGATGCCGGTGGGTTATTGTTATTCTTCGCGGTATTGATAGTAGTGTCTGCTCAATAAAAGCATAAGCAGCATGGCCGCGGATTATTTTCACACAAAGGAATGCTGAAAAAAGCAGGATTCATGAGTAGAATCAAGAAGCGCAAAAACATCGCCGCGAGACGGCTGATGTTCATAGCGACAACACTGAGAACAATAGAAGTTCTGGCGGTATCTTCCCGTTTTGTGAGCAACAAACCAAGAGCGAAATTTACGCTTTGCAATACTGAATCTGCGCTCTACTTTGCTACCATTAAAATCTCATTTCAAATATTTGACGTAACGGCCTTACGTCTTTTTGTTGTACCATAGTTGTATGTAAAAATCATGTTTCCGCTATCCTCTTTATCTTTGTGATATGTTTATTCACCATTCAGTGCCAAATCAAGGCTGCCACACAGGTTGTTTTATTTTCCTTGTGCGACAGCCCCTTCGTGATCTTCTTCCATTGACTCCAAGCCGTTGCCTTGCCGTAGCGCCACCGTACCACACCCTTTTGTGCATAATAAAAACCGCCCTGAATGAAAATCACTCAAAGCGGCTGGTTATTCGGTTGTGTCGTCTGTATAAGTTTCTTCGTTTATTGAACCAAAGATTTTTTGATAC
>ONDC01000034.1 GCA_900316495.1 uncultured Eubacteriales bacterium | reverse complement strand
CGGAATATTACGAAGTGCCGAGGGAGATTATTGACGGCGCGGAAGAGGAATGCGACGGCGAATTGATCGCCGCCATGAAGAGAGCGGCAGCGAATATAAAAGATTTTCACGAGCGTCAGGTGCAGCAGAGCTGGCTGACCTCCAAGGAAAACGGCGTTATCTTAGGCCAGCGAATCCGGGGACTGCACAGGGTGGGCGTTTATGTCCCCGGCGGCACGGCGGCGTTATTTTCCTCCGTGCTGATGAATGTCATTCCCGCCAGAATCGCCGGGGTAAAGGAAATCATCATGGCGACGCCTCCCTGCAAGGACGGCAGGGCGAACCGGGAAATTCTGGCGGCGGCGGCAATCGCGGGCGTGGACAGGGTGTTCCTCTGCGGCGGCGCGCAGGCGATAGGCGCGCTTGCCTACGGAACGGATGAAATTCCCAAGGTGGACAAAATCGTCGGCCCCGGCAATATCTTTGTAGCGACAGCCAAAAAGCTGGTGTTCGGCTGCGTCGACATCGACATGATCGCCGGACCGAGCGAAATTCTCATTGTCGCCGACGAAAAGGCGAACCCGAAATTCCTCGCCGCCGACCTCATGAGTCAGGCGGAGCATGACCGCCTTGCCTCTGCGATTCTCGTCACCACCAGCGCGGAATTGGCGGAGCGGACCGACGCGGAGCTGACCCGACAGTGCGCGGAATTGTCCCGGAAGGAGATCATCGAGGAATCCATCGCCAATTACGGCGGCATCATCGTGTGCCATTCCCTCGACGAAGCGGTGGAAATGGCGAATGAGCTGGCGCCGGAGCATCTGGAGGTCTGCGTGGAGAACCCCATGGAATACATAGGGCGGCTGGACAACGCCGGTTCCGTGTTCCTCGGCAATTACGCGCCGGAACCGTTGGGCGATTACTTCGCGGGACCCAATCACGTGCTTCCGACGAGCGGCACGGCGCGGTTCTTCTCCCCGTTGTCGGTGGATACCTTTGTCAAGAAATCCAGCTTCATCTACTACAATGAGAACGCTCTCCGCGAGGTGAAGGACGACGTGGTCGTCATGGCGGAAAACGAAAGCCTGACGGCGCACGCCAACGCATCAAGGTGAGGTTTGAATAATTTATGGAAGAAAGAGGAACGGTATGTCCTACGTATTAAACCCAAAAGTCCGCGACCTCGTACCCTATGAGCCGATCAGCGGCAGCTACCGCATACGGCTCGACGCGAACGAGTCGTTTCTTGAAATGTCCCCCGGAATGAAGGCGGATATTTTAACCCGCATTTCTCAATTGCATCTCAACCGCTATCCTGATCCGACCGCATCAGCGGTCTGCGTCAAGGCGGGGGCGTTTTTCGGCGTGAAGCCGGAGAACATCACGGTGGGCAACGGCTCGGACGAGCTGCTGACCCTTATCACGCAGGTAATGATGTCCAAGGGCGAAAAATTGGTCTACACGACCCCGGATTTTTCCATGTACCAATGCTACGGCTATCTGGCGGAGAATGAATGCATCCCCTTTCAGAAGGATGAGAATTACCAAATTGACGTGGATGCGCTGATCGAACTCATCAATCGTGAGGGCGCGCGGACGTTGATCTTCTCCAACCCCTGCAACCCCACCGGCGTGGGACTGCCGAGAGCGGAGGTTCTGCGTCTCATCGAGGGCGTGCCGGACTGCCTTGTGGTGGTGGATGAAGCCTATATGGAATTCTGGGATGAATCGGTGCTGGACTGCGTGGAGCAATACGATCATCTCATGGTGCTGAAAACCTGCTCCAAGGCGCTCCGCATGGCGGGCATCCGCTGCGGTCTTGCCATCGCCAATCCCGCGATTACCACCGCCCTTCGCGCCGCGAAGTCCCCCTATAACGTCAATTCCATGACACAGGCGGCGGCGGAATGTATGTTTGAATACCCCGACGAGCTGAAAGCGGCTGCTCAGGCGGTGATTGCCTCCCGCGACGAGCTGTACCGCGCATTCGTCTCGCTTGCGGAAAAACACCCCGGCAAGCTCTCGCTTCTTCCTACCGCGGCGAATTTTGTCTATGTAAAATTCCCCGATATTCAGGCAAAGCGCATCTTCGACGCGCTGAAGTCCGAGGGAATTGTGGTGCGCTGCATGGGCGATCATCTGAGAATCACCTGCGGCACAAGGGAAGAAAACGCCGAAGTCATCCGGCTGCTGGAGGTGTATCTGTCATGAGCGGACGCAGGGGCGAAATCGTCAGAACCACCAAAGAAACCGACATTACAGTCTCGCTCGACCTCGACGGCGGCGAAGTCAAGACCGACAGCGGCATCGGCTTTCTCGACCATATGCTGACGGCGTTGGGCGTGCATGCCGGCTTCGGACTGAAAGTAAGCTGCAAGGGCGATCTGGAGGTGGACGGACACCACACCGCCGAGGATATAGGCATTGCGCTCGGTCAGGCGTTCGCGCAGGCAATAGGGGACAAGAAGGGAATCGCCCGCTACGGCAGCTTTTATATTCCCATGGATGAAGCGCTTGCCTTCTGTTCGCTCGACATCAGCGGCAGACCGTTTCTTGTATTCGACGCGCAGTTCCCCCAGTGGCGCTGCGGGGAATTCGACTGCTGTCTGACGGAGGAATTCTTCCGCGCCTTCGCCATGAACGCCGGCGTGACGCTGCACATAAGGTCGCTCTACGGCAATAATTCCCACCACATCATCGAAGGCATCTTCAAGGCGGTGGCTCACGCGCTGAGAGCGGCGGTCAGAATTGAATACGAAGGCACGCTTTCCACAAAGGGAGTCCTTTAATATAAGTAAGGAGCGAACAAAACAACATGATTATATTTCCCGCGATAGACATCAAGGACGGCTGCTGCGTGCGGCTCGTCAAGGGCGATTACGCCACGGCTCACAAGGTGGCGGAGGATCCTCTTGCCACGGCAAGGGCTTTTGAAGCGGCGGGCGCGGAGTGGATTCACATGGTTGACCTTGACGGCGCGAAGGACGCGGCGCTGGTCAATAAGGATATTTTTATCAAGGTCGCCAAGGAAACAGGACTCAAGGTGGAAGTGGGCGGCGGCATCCGCAGCATGGAGGCGGTCGAATACTACCTGTCGGGCGGCGTTTCCCGCGTCATTCTCGGCTCGGCGGCGGTGAAGAATCCGGCGTTTGCCCGTGAAGCGGTGGCAAAATACGGCGAGAGGATCGCCATCGGCATTGACGCGCGGAATGGCATGGTCGCCGCCGAAGGCTGGCTGGATACCTCCGACGTGTATTTCACCGAGCTTGCCGCTGAAATGGAAAAAATCGGTGTAAAGACGATTATCTTTACAGATATATCCCGTGACGGCACGCTCACCGGACCCAACCTTGCGCAGCTCACTGAACTGAGCGGCGCGGTTTCCTGCGATATAGTCGCAAGCGGCGGCGTTTCGGGCATTGGCGACATTATTGCCCTGCGCGACGCGGGACTTTACGGAGCGATTGCGGGCAAAGCGCTCTATACGGGCGATCTTGACCTTGCCGAAGCCATCGCAGAAGGTGACAAGCCAAGAGACTTGTCACGCTATTTTGTCAAATCCGAGCTGATTCCGGCGATCATTCAGGAGGCTTCCACGGGCGAGGTGCTGATGCTCGCCTACATGAACGAGCAGTCTCTCCGGCTGACGCTGGAAACAGGGCGCGGACACTATCAGAAGATCGTTTCGATCAGCGGCGACTGCGACGACGACACGCTATTAATCCGCGTGGAGCAGACAGGAGCCGCCTGTCACACAGGCAACCATTCCTGCTTCTTCCAACCCATAGCGTTCAGGAAGTTTGGACGATAGAAAAAAGCATCACAATGTAAGGAGAAAAGATAATCATGCAGAACGAAAATGAAACTTATGACGTATTGCAGGCGCTTTATGACACCGTCATCGAGCGCCGGGACAACCCGCAGGAGAAATCCTACACCTGCTACCTGCTCGACACGGGTCTTGACAAAATCCTCAAAAAAGTGGGCGAGGAATGTGCCGAGACGATCATCGCCGCGAAGAACGACAGCGACAGCGACCTTGTCGGCGAGATCAGCGACCTGCTGTATCACCTCATGGTGCTGATGGTCAAGCGCGGCATTCCGCTGGAGGACGTTTACGCGGAGCTTGCCAAGCGCAGCCTGAAAAGCGGCAACCTCAAAAATTTCAAAACGGTTGACAAGAACAGCTGACATTTCGTCGGCTGTCCGAAGGAATATGCTCTTTTAGGGCATGTTCCTTTTTTTGGTGTGCCAGTTCCGGCAAGGTATAGTACTGTTTCTTTCATCTTTTTTCTATTGAATTCGGCGTTATATTTTTTTCTATAATTTTCAATTGCGTAACATTTTCCTTTGGCGGATATTGTAAAATCTAATTATGTATGCTATATTGGAGTTGTTATACCGACGCATGCATTTGCTGCAAAAGCAATACGATATTTTGCTGTTTATTCAGAACGGAAGGACGGTCCTATTCAAATGGGCATTATAAAGAAAATCTTCGGAAGCTATTCCGACCGCGAGATCAAGCGCGTGCAGCCGATTGCCGACCAGGTGCTTGCCCTCGAGGAAAAATACGCTCCCATGTCGGACGCGGAGCTGAGAAGCCAGACGCAGATCCTCAAGGACAGGCTGGCGGACGGCGAAACGCTCGACGACATTCTCCCCGACGCCTACGCGGTGTGCCGCGAGGCGGGCTGGCGCGTGCTGGGCATGAAGCACTTCCCGGTGCAGGTCATCGGCGGCATTATCCTCCATCAGGGACGTATCGCCGAAATGAAGACCGGTGAAGGCAAGACCCTCGTCGCCACGTTGCCCTCCTACCTCAACGCGCTGACCGGCAAGGGCGTTCACGTCGTCACGGTCAACGACTACCTCGCCAAGCGCGACAGCGAGTGGATGGGCAAGATTCACCGCTTCCTCGGTCTGAGCGTGGGTCTGATCCTGCACGATATGAAGAACGACGAGCGCCGCGCCTCCTATGCCTGCGACATTACCTACGGTACCAACAACGAGCTGGGCTTCGACTATCTCCGCGACAACATGGTCATCTATAAGGAGCAGAAGGTTCAGCGCGGTCATAACTTCGCCGTGGTGGACGAGGTGGACTCCATCCTCATCGACGAGGCGAGAACCCCGCTGATCATCTCCGGTCAGGGCGACAAGTCCACCGCCCTCTACAACACCGTCAACGACTTTGCCAAGAAGCTGCAGTTCGTCAAGATCACCGAGGTGGATGAAAAGGAAGAGCACGACGACAAGTACGGCGACGCGGATTACATTGTGGACGAAAAGGCCAAGACCGCCACCCTCACGCCCAAGGGCGTCGCGAGAGCCGAAAAGGTCTTCGGCGTGGAGAACCTTATGGACAACACGCCCGAATCCATCACCCTGCTGCACCACATCAATCAGGCGATCAAGGCGCACGGCGTGATGACCCGCGACGTGGACTACGTCGTGCAGGACGACAAGGTGCTGATTGTCGATGAATTCACCGGCCGTATCATGTACGGCAGACGCTACAACGAGGGTCTTCATCAGGCAATCGAGGCGAAGGAGGGCGTGAAGGTCGAGCGCGAATCCAAGACGCTTGCCTCCATCACCTTCCAGAATTACTTCCGCCTTTACAAGAAGCTCTCCGGTATGACGGGTACCGCCCTCACCGAGGAGACCGAATTCAATGAGATATACAAGCTGGACTGCGTGGAAATTCCCACCAACAAGCCCTGCATCCGCAAGGATTTGCCCGACCGCATCTATTCCACCGAGCGCGGCAAGTACAACGCCGTCATCGAAAGAATTCTGGAGGCGCATGAGAAGGGACAGCCGGTTCTGGTGGGTACGATTTCCATCGACAAATCGGAAATGCTGAGTGACGCGCTCAAACGCCGCGGCATCAAGCATTCCGTCCTGAACGCGAAGTACCATCAGCGCGAAGCCGAGATCGTCGCGCAGGCGGGCAAGTACGGCGCCGTTACCATCGCCACCAATATGGCGGGACGCGGTACCGATATTCTGCTGGGCGGCAACCCCGAATTCATGGCGAAGAGCGAAATGCGCAAGCTGGGCTACGACGAGGAGCTGATCGAGGAATCCACCGCCTACAGCGATACCGAGGACGAAGCCATCATCGAAGCCCGCGCGAAATTCGCCGAGCTGAATAAGAAATTCAAGGAGGTCACCGATGCGGAGGGCGACAGGGTGCGCGAAGCCGGCGGTCTTGTGATCATCGGCACCGAGCGCCACGAATCGAGACGAATCGACAATCAGCTGCGCGGACGTTCCGGTCGTCAGGGCGACCCGGGCGAGAGCCAGTTCTATCTGTCGCTCGAGGACGACCTCATGAGAATCTTCGGCGGCGACCGTCTCCAGTCCATGATGAACACCCTCAAGATCGACGAGGATATGCCTATCGAGGCGAGAATGGTCTCCCGCTCCATCGAGAGCGCGCAGGCGAAGGTGGAGGGCAGAAACTTCTCCATCAGAAAGAACGTTCTCCGCTTCGACGACGTCATGAACCGCCAGCGCGAGGTTATCTACACCGAGAGAGACAAGGTGCTGGACGGCGAGAACATGCGCGACAACATCATCAAGATGATCGACGATTCGATCACCGACAACGTCAATCTCTACCTCAACGCCGATGAGAAGGACAACTGGAACTTCGAGGGTCTGCGCCAGACCTACCTCAATCTTCTCACCACCGAGGAGGATTTCAACTACAGCCTGCAGGAGCTTGATTCGCTTGACAAGCAGGACATTACCGACGAGCTGATCAGGAGGGCGCACGAGCTTTACGAAAAGCGCGAGAAGGAATTCGGCGAGCAGATCGCCCGCGAGCTTGACCGCGTGGTCATGCTGCGCGTGGTGGACACCCTCTGGATGGATCACATCGACGCGATGGAGGAGCTGAAGCAGGGTATCGGATTGCGTTCCTACGGACAGACCGATCCGGCAGTCGCCTATACCAAGGAAGGCTTCGATATGTTCGACGAGATGATCGCCCAGATCAAGGAGGACACCGCCCGCCAGATTCTCACCGTACAGATCAGGCGCGCCGAGGAGCCTAAACGCGAGCAGATTCAGAAGCCCATGGATCCCGACACCGACGCCGACGTGATGCCCAAGCGCGCCGGACGCAAGATCGGCCGCAATTCCCCCTGTCCCTGCGGCAGCGGCAAAAAATACAAGCAGTGCTGCGGCAAGGGAAAATAAGAACCCCGCCGGCTGAGAGCCGGAGGAAGAATCGTCTGATGTAGCGCTTCCGCGCTGAAGCAATAAAATAACCGGCTTCCCGTTTGATGGCAGGAGGCCGGTTTTTTTGTCAGCATCGAAATGGCGGCGTAGCTTTTCCCGCCGCGTTACCGGTGGAGGAAGAGGTGCAGGAAGTCCTTGAAAACGGGTTCCCACGCGGATTCGTTGTGAATCGCGTCGGGGGTAATGACGATTCTGCGGTTTTTCTCCGGCACCCTCGACTCAATCAGCTCGAATACGGGTCGTGCCGCGTCGCACATCTGCTTTTCCTTCGGCTCGCCCTCTCCGCAGTAGAGATAGAGGAAGGGAATTGTTTTGCCGAGCCGTTCAGATGTCCATTTTACGACGTCCTCCGGCTTGTAGAATAGGAACGCGGGGGAGAGTGCGCCCACGGCGCAGAAGAGCGACGGATGCGTCAGCGCGGTGTAGAATACCTCCAGCCCTCCCGACGAGCTGCCGATGATCGCGGTGTTGTCCCTGCCCTTTTTGACCGGGAATTGCTTCTCGACGGCGGGCATGACGGTGCTGACGACAAATTCATCGAATTTCTCGCCGTCCGGCTTGAAATTCTTCATCATATCCTCCATCATTTTGCGGAGCATTTCGGGCGTCATATTCTCCGGCATGGGCGGCATTCCCTCCGGCATGGGCGGCATTCCCTCCGGCATGGGCGGCATTCCTCCCGGCATGGGCGGCATTCCCTCCGGCATGGGCGGCATTCCCTCCGGCATGGGCGGCATCGGGGGCAGATCGTCCATGGGCGGCGGGGTGAATGCGCCCATGGACGCGGGCGTCAGCTCGGCGGTGCGGTGCATGGGGTGCGGTTCGCTGTGAATGCCGACGATGATCGCGGCTTTTCCGCTTGCCGCCTGCTCCGCGGCGACCGCCTCCCGCGTGTGCCAGCAGCCAAGGGGATTGCTTTCCTCGTCAAATACCGACTGTCCGTCGGTCATATAGATGACGGGCAGTTTTTGCCCCTTCTTATGCTCCGGCACATAGACCCGCACGGTCTTCTGAAGACTGTCGGAGTAGGGAAGGGAAAGGGTCGTCAGCCCGGCGGGAATAAGGCGCTTTTTGAACAACATATGGCAGTACCTCCTGAAACGGAATGAATTCTTTGCAATGGCATTTCCATTTGTCAGTATACAATAAAAAATTCGCAAAGTCAATGAGAACTTCTGTCGGAAAACGGCTGAATCGTCCGTCTTTGCGCGGGGCACGCCTTGACAAAAGGGACGCGATGGGATAAAATAGATATAATTGGGGGTCTTTGTATGAAGCATAAGGAAATCACCCACCGCTCGGTGGAAAAAATTATCTTCTGGATATGTCTGTTTTTCTTCCCGCTGGCCGCGCTGTTTTGTTTTCTCTGCGCCATGCCGGCGTATCTGTGGGAAATGTTGCTTGCGATCCCCGCTGTCGTGGGACTCTTCACCTTTGTTCCCTTTCTGAACGGCGCGCCGCAGGCGTATGTCGCCACCGCCTGCATGATGGCAGGCGCCACCGCCTATATCTGGGAGAACAATACCATCTCCGCGAGCCACGGCGTTTTTTTGGTGATCATGTGTTTTGCCGCGCTCTACCGGAGAATCGGTCTGACGGCGTTGCAGATTGTTTATGTCACGGGGCTGTACGCGTGGCTGTTTGTCATGTATCCCGAAAGATTCTTTGCCCATCTGGAAATGCCGCTCAGCGCGGTGGCGCGGCTGGTGCTGTTCTATCTCGGCAGCACGGCGGTCATCGCCATGATCATGTGGTTCCGCAACGCCGTGAAGATCATGGAGTCCCGCGCGCAGAGCATTACCGAGCTGTACCGCATGGTGGAGCAGGAGAAAATCAATGCCGAGGCCGGCAGCCGGGAGAAGGCGGACTTCCTCGCCAACATGAGCCACGAAATGCGCACGCCCATGATCGCGGTCTGCGGCATGAGCGAGCTTCTGCTGCAGAACGATCTCTCTCCGCTTGAACAGGAATATGTCGCCACCATCCAAAGCTCCGCCAACAATCTGCTGAGCATGGTCAACGATATTCTCGATTTTTCCAAAATCGAGGCCAATAAAATGAGCCTTGACGAGGCGCCCTATAGCGTGGAAAGCCTGATCTCCGACGTGGCGGGCATTATCAATGTCCGCATCGGCGAGAAGGAGATCGCCTTCACCGTCGAGATCGCGCCGGACATTCCCGCCGAGCTGATCGGCGACGAGGCAAGGCTGCGTCAGATCCTGATCAATCTGCTGAACAACGCGGTCAAATTCACCGAGAACGGCATGATACGGCTGAGAATCACCTGCAGCATTGACGACGAGGCGCGCTTCTGGCTGAAAATCGACGTGACCGACACGGGCATCGGCATCTCCCGCGAGGATCAGAAGAAGCTCTTCACCCAGTTTACACAGGTCGACGCCGACCACACCCGCCGCATGGAGGGAACCGGATTGGGACTGGTCATTTCCCAGCGCCTTGCCAACAGGATGAACGGCTCCATCAGCGTCGAGAGCGAGCCGGGCAAAGGCTCCACCTTCTCCGTCGTGGTCGAGCAGAAGGTCAAAAAGCGCCGTGAGCTGGGCTTTGTCCCCGATCCGGACGGCTACGTCGCCTATATCTGCGAGCCGAACCGCTATTACGCCGAAAACATCCGTACCATCCTTGAGGGAATGGGAATTGCCGTCATTGCCGTCGATGACGTGGCGGTGTGGGATTATTACAACGCCGACCGCTTCGGCGCCATGCTGTTCTTTGACTATGCCTCCTGCATTGCGGGAGTCAATTCCTTCGCGCAGAAGGTCAAGAGAATGCGCCTTGTCGCCATGGTGGATCACAATGCCTTTGTGGATGAGGGAATCAAGGAGAATATCCTGATCGTTCACAAGCCCGTGCTGACCGGACAGGTGGCCTCCCTTGTGCGGGGGGACGGCGTGGAGAGCTTCCATCGCACCAAGAAGCCGGAAAATCATCTGTTCATTCCCGACGCGCGTATTCTGGTGGTGGATGACAATTATGTGAATCTCCGCGTTACCGCAGGTCTTCTGAACGTCTACAAGCCGCATGTCGAAATGGTGAGCAGCGGGCGCGAGGCATATGAAGCGCTGCTGCGCGACCCGCATTACGATCTGATTTTCATGGATCACATGATGCCCGACTGGGACGGAATCGAAACGGTGCAGCACATTCGCGCCGCAGAGGGGGCGTATTACAAAAGCGTGCCTATCATCGCCCTTTCCGCCAACGTCGGCGAGGCGGCGCGGGAGTTGTTCCTCTCCAACGGCATGAACGACTTTGTGGAAAAGCCTATGAGCATCGAGACGCTGGCGGGCGTTATACGCCGGTACATTCCCGCCGAAAAGCAGCAGACGGAATATGTCGAGCAGGTCGATCCCATGATGAAGATCAGCCGCTCCCGCAGCGAGTATATTTCCTCCGGCGTGAGTCAGGACGCGCGCAGCATTAAAATTTCCGGGCTTGACGTGCCGCAGGGCATCTTCAACATGGGGGGCAGCGTGGACGCTTACCATCAAATTCTCAACGTGTTCCTGAGCGAGGGCAGAGCGCAATCGCAGCTTCTGCGAAAGTACGCGGAGTCGGGGAGCGTCAATTCCTACCGCATTGAGGCGCATTCCCTTAAGAGCGTTGCGGCGAGTATCGGGGCGACGGAGCTTTCCCTACAGGCAAGGGATCACGAGGACGCTGCCAAGCAGGGGGACGAGAGCTTTGTTTCCGAGCATTACGCGGAGCTGACGGGCAGCTACGACGCGCTGCTGGACAATGTGGAGTCGTATCTGCGATCGGGCGATCTGCTAAAAAAGAGTGATGCCGAGCCTGCCGATGTCGTCGGCACACAGCCTATCTCCGCTCAGAAGAAGCATGCCGACGCGGAGAAGATACGCCTTCTCATCGACAGATTTGACAGCGACGCCGCCATCGAGGGGATCAATGAGCTGCTTGGGTGCAAGTTAGAGCCTGCCGACAGGGCGGCGCTCCGCAAGGCGTTGGCTATGCTGCAGGATTACGACTTTGACGGAGCGTCGCAGGCATTGAGCGCCCTGTAAGCGCCGTCAGCCGGTTCTTGTACCGCGCAATGGCTGTATCCTTAGAAATATTATACAATTGTCTATTTCCAATTTGTATAACCGTTTTAATAATCTGTTAACATTGCTCTTGTATAATAATCCGTAATGAAATGATTGTTGTAATTGACAACGATGATCATGGAGGAGAACAGCAAAAATGAAGAAAATTCTCGTTATCGACGACAACAAGACGACGCTTGCCATGGCAAAGCAGGCAATAGGCGACGAGTATTCCGTGATCGCGGTGATCTCGGGGTATCAGGCGCTCAAATATCTGGAGCGCGATACGCCTGACCTGATTCTGCTCGATCTGAATATGCCCGAAATGGACGGCAAACAGACCATGAAGAAGATTAAGGCAAATGAAAAGTGGTGCGAGATCCCCATTATCGTGCTGACGGTGGAAAACAACCCGCAGACCGAGGTGGAATGCCTTGAAATGGGCGCGGTGGATTTTATCGCCAAGCCGTTTGTCCCGCAGGTGATGAAGTCGCGCATTGCCAGAGCCATCGAGCTGGAGGATTACCGCATGAGGCTGGAGCTTGACAACGAGAAGAAGCGCTCTCAGCTTGAAAAAATGAAATCCCAGATCATTATGGTGCTTGCCAATATGATCGACACCCGCGACGAGGTGACAGGCGTGCATGTTCACAGGGTCAGCGCCATTGTGGAGACGCTTGTGCGAAAAATGCGGGACGAGGGTATGTACCCGGAATTCCTTGACGACCGCTATGTCACCAGCATCACGCTCGCCGCGCCGCTGCACGACATCGGCAAGATCAAGATTCCCGATTCCGTGCTGAAAAAGCAGGGCGACCTCACCGAGGAGGAATTCGAGCTGATGAAGACCCACACCATCGAGGGCGCGAAGATCCTGGAGGAGTGTGCGAAGCAGATCGACGACAACTACTACCTGCTTTTAGGCAAGGATATGGCAGCCTATCATCATGAGTGGTGGAACGGCAAGGGCTATCCCTATGGACTTAAGGGCATCAAAATTCCCTTCTGCGCCCGCGTGATTGCGGTCGCCGATGTGTTCGACGCGCTGGTGAGCAAGCGCACCTATAAGCAGCAGATGTCCTTTGATCAGGCGTTCGAGATCATCAAGAAGGGCAGCGGCGGTCACTTTGATCCGGAAATCGTCAATGTGTTTCTCTCCATCCGTCCGGAGATCGAGCGCGTCGCGCTTCTTGGCATCGACGACTGACGCGGAAGGCAGGCTCGACAGAAATCGGAATATAAAAAGGTGTGCTGTACGTTTTCGTGCGATTCGTACAGCACACCTTATTTCTTATTCTGAGCATTACACGGACAGCTCCGCCTGACGGAAGACGGTCAGTCTGGCGGATTTACCTACCTCGATGGTGCCGAGCGTTCCGTCGACCCCGAGCGCCCGCGCGGGATTGAGCGTGACGGCGCGCAGGGCGTCAAGGGGCGGGATTCCGAATGACACGGCTTTGTGAAAGGCGGTGCGGATGTCCGTGACCGAGCCGGCGAGCGAGCCGTTGCACAGACGTGCTTCGCTGCCCTGCACCCTGACGGATTGCGTGCCCAGCAGGAAGCTGCCTTCGCCGAGACCCATGGCAGCCATCCCGTCCGAGACGATTATGAGACGCTCCGCTCCGATGATCCGGTGAGTGAGACGGATGACGGCGGGATGGATATGCACGCCGTCACAAATCAGCTCGCAGAAGCAGTCGCTTTCCAGCAACGCGGCGGCTATGCCTGGCTCGCGCCGTGTGACGTCGTTCATGGCGTTGTAGAGATGGGTGGCGTGTGAGACGCCCGCTTCCACCGCGCGCACGCCTGTCGCGTAATCCGCGGAGGTGTGCGCCGCCGAGACGCGGCAGAGCTTCGCCGCCTCGCGGATGAAGGACGCCGCTCCCGCCGCTTCCGGCGCGACGCAGGCGACGCGGATAGTTTCCCCGCTGAGTCTGTACAGCTTCCGCAGCTTGTCTATGTCGGGGGGGAGCATGTACTCAGGCGACTGGGCGGCGCATTTTTCGACCGAGAGAAAGGGTCCCTCCAGATAGATTCCCGCGAAGGCGGCGCCGCTCAGCGGATTCATCGAGGCAATTCTGCATCGCTCCATCAGACGGCACAGGCTGTCATACGGCATGGTCATGGCGGCAGGCGCAAAGGCTGCCACTCCGCGGGATTGCAGATAACGGCTCATCGTGTCGAGACAGGCTGCCGTATCCGCTTCCGAGCTGAAATCCACGCCCATGCAGCCGTGAATATGCATGTCCACCAAGCCCGGCGAAAGCACATCCCCCCGCAGGTCGATCTCTCCCTCTCCGTCCGAAAGCGCGCCGGGGGGAAGAATATCCGTTATGATTCCCTTTGACACACGCACGTCCGCGCGTTCTATTGTAAAATTCCTTGTCACAATAAATCCGTTCCTGTAAAGCATTTGATCCGACCTCCTGTTCTTTCATTATAGCATCTGACGCGCGGGTTTTCAACGAAAAACGGGCGTTCGGACAAATGAAAAATATTCTTTCTTGTATTTTTCATAATGAGTTAACAAATATATGCTAAATTAATTCTGAATAATTATGCAATGTTGATACGGAGGTAGTTTTTTTGGACAGAAACGACCGTAATACTTCGGAGAATACACGGCAGAGGCAGGGACAGCAGTCTTTTCACCGGAATCCGCAGCGCCCTCCCGCGCCCGATTACCGCAGCAGACAGCGCGAGAATGCGTCCTACGAACGCGACGGGGAGTATCCCGCGCGACAGGAGGGCAGCGCCCGCATGAACCCCCGTCAGGGACAGAATCCGCGTTCCGCCGAGCGGAAGTACGATCTTCCCGATCGTCCGCAGCAGCGCCGGAATCCCCGCGAAGCCATCCTGACCGACGAACGCGGCGATCAGGGCAGATTTTCACGCGACCCCGGCCGCACGGACAGACAGGACGGCGGCAGGCAGAATCCGGGCAGAGAAGGCTCTGCGGGCAGAGAAGGCTCTGCGGGCAGACAAGGCTCTGCTGAAAGACAGCGGCAGGATTGGCAGCGTGAGCCGGGTCATTATTCCCGTAGAGACGACGGACAGAGAGCGCCCCGCCGCTTCGACCGGCGTGATGCCGCGGCGGGAAGCCCGCAGGAATTACAGGACGGGCAGCGCGACAGACGCAGACCCGATGCGCGAGGCTCCTATCAGGAGGGGCAGCGCGGCAGCCGCGACAGTCGGCGGCAGGATCCCCGGAATTCCTCACGTCAGAACGACCGTTCCGAACGGATGCCCCCCTCTTCAAGAAGCCCTCATGACGACGAATTCTACAATGCCCCGCGTGCCGCCGATCCCAGAAGGCGCGACGACAGAGGGTCAAGATACGACGGCATGGGGGAAGGCTCCGTGGATCTCGGCTCCTTCGACATCAATTATAAGGGCGACGGCGACGGCGGCAGGGGCTTCAAGGCACCCGCCATTTCCTCCTCGCTCACAGGCAAGCCGATGCTTCTGGCCGTCTTTGCCGTGGCTGCCGTGCTGATCACCGTGTTGATCTTCGCGGTAGTCTCAAGGGGCGAGAAGAGTCCCGCGTCGGCCGGCTCCGGAAAGGCGACAAAATACGAATACAAAATTCCCGATACCGTCACCGTGGGCGGAACCGTGATCCAGACCGATTCTGACTGCGTAGAGCTTGCCGAGCTGAATATTTCCGACATCAGTGATCTCTCCTACTGTTATCTGGTGAGCAGCCTGTTTATCAACGGCAACAGCATCAGCGACCTGACGCCGATCGGGGACTGCATCTCGCTCAAAACCATTGACGCGCATGCCAACCAGATTGGCGACGTGATGGCGCTCTCTCACCTGAACCAGTTGGAGGACGTGGACGTCAGCGGCAACCAGATCTCCGACCTTTCCCCGCTCTCGAAGCTGAAGAAGCTGGAAAGACTCAACGTCGGTCACAACAAGGTCTCCGACCTGACGCCGCTTGCCGATTGCTCCGCCCTCAGACAGCTCATTGTTTCGGACAACAGCGTTTCCGATCTGCTCCCCATTGCCGGACTCAGCAGCCTCACCACCCTGGAGGCAGCCAATAACAGGCTTTCTGACGTCTCGGCTCTCGGTACGCTGTCGAATCTCTCCACCCTCAATCTGAGCGGCAACAGCATTACGGACGTCAAGCCGCTGAAATCGCTTTCGTCGGTGACCATTCTCGATCTGAGCGACAATCCCATCAGCGACGTTTCCTCCCTCAGCGGTCTGAAGGGGCTGGTGGATCTCAATCTCTCCGGCACCAAGGTGTCCAAGGAGAGCCTTGAGCAGCTGAAAAAGGACCTTCCCGGCTGCACCGTCAGAAAATAACTGTGATAATTGAGGGAGAAAGTTTAAATTCCCGTTGACAGTGGGAGTTTTTTGTAATATAATATACAAGTTGCAGAAACGGGCGATGCCCGTTCTGCGCGGTGATCCACTAATCTATTAAATTGGAGATGAGCGTGATTGGTTAAGGCTATTGTCGGAGCTAACTGGGGCGATGAGGGCAAGGGCAAGATTACGGATATGCTTGCGGCCGAGTCGGACGTTGTGATTCGCTTTCAGGGCGGCGCCAACGCAGGACATACTATCATAAACGATTACGGCAGGTTTGCACTTCATCTGCTGCCGTCTGGCGTGTGCCATCAGCATACCGTCAACATTATCGGCAACGGTGTCGCACTCGATCTGCTTAAATTTGAAAAGGAGCTTGCCGAGGTCGTCAAGCAGGGCGTTCCCACGCCCAAAATCCTGATATCCGAGCGTGCGCAGCTTATCATGCCCTATCATGTGCTGTTTGATGTATACGAGGAGGAGCGTCTCGGCGGCGAGGCGTTCGGCTCCACCAAGTCGGGAATTGCCCCCTTCTATTCGGATAAATACTCCAAGATCGGCTTCCAGGTCAACGAGCTTTTTGCCGACGAGGAATATCTCAGGACGAAGATCAGCCGGGTGATGAGCGTCAAGAATATGCTCATCAGGCAGCTCTACGGCAAGCCGGAGATCCCTGAGCAGGAAATCTTTGACTATCTCATGCGCTGCAAGGAGATCGTCATCCCCTATGTGGCCAATACGTTTGAATTCCTGCAGAAGGCGGTCCGCGAGGACAAGAACATTCTGCTGGAGGGTCAGCTTGGTTCCCTGAAGGATACCGACTTCGGCATCTATCCGATGGTCACCTCGTCCTCCACCCTTGCGGGGTACGGCGCGGTCGGCGCGGGTATTCCCGCCAGAGCCATCAGCGAAGTGATTACCGTCACCAAGGCGTATTCCAGCGCGGTCGGCGCGGGCGAATTCGTCAGCGAAATCTTCGGCGACGAAGCCGAAGAGCTTCGCAGACGCGGCGGCGACAGGGGCGAATTCGGCGCCACTACCGGCAGACCACGCCGCGTGGGCTGGTTCGACTGCGTTGCTACCCGCTACGGCTGCATGGCGCAGGGCACCACCAAGGTGGCAATGACCTGCCTCGACGTGTTGGGGTATCTGGATGAGATTCCGGTCTGTGTCGGCTATGAGATCGACGGCAAGATCACGCATGAATTCCCCGTCACCCACCTTCTTGCCAAGGCCAAGCCGGTTCTTCAGACGCTTCCCGGCTGGAAATGCGACGTCCGGGGCATTACCTCCTACGACGAGCTGCCCGAAAACTGCCGCAATTACATCGAATTTGTCGAGGGGCAGATCGGTTTCCCGATTGACATCGTTTCCAACGGCCCCGGCAGAGAAGAGGTTATTTACAGACAATAATGCGAAAAAAAAGAGCTTTGCTCCCGTCCGGGCGCGAAGCTCTTTTTGTCATCAAGGCAGCAAAACCGCAGGCAATACCTTGTGTGATTGGATTTTGGCAAAATGTGGCGGGAAAGAGGCCAGCCGTCTATGACAGCGTTCTGATGTAGGCGCAGAAAAGGCGCGCTGTATCGTTCCGGTACAGCGCGCCTGAAGCGGATGTGATGATTGTTGCGTCTCTCAGCATGCCGCGCTGACAAGGGAGACAAGGAGCGGGAGCGTCAGCATGGAGAAGAGCGTCGAGGTTGCCACCAGACGGCTTGCCAGCTCGGAGTCGCGGTGAAATTTGGTGGCAAACAGCGCGCAGGAGGCGGCAACGGGCGCGCCGAACATCACAGCTAACGTGACCTTCTGGGCATTGTCCGGGAGCGGGAGCGCGACCACAGCGGGCATGATTACCGCCGGAAGCACGATCAGCCGGAGCAGGGACGCGGGATAGCAGCGAAGATCCTTCAGCGTGCTGACGAGATCGGCCTTTGCCAGATGCGTGCCGATGACGATCATGGCAAGCGGGGAATTGAGCGCGGCGAGCATGGACACCGCGTTGCCGACGGGAGAGGGGACGCGCAGGGACAGCAGGAAAACCGGCAGACCCGCGAGCAGTCCCAGCACACAGGGATTGACAATGACCCTTTTCAGGGAGAGCTTCTCCCCGGACATCATGGAAAAGCCGTAGGTCCATTGGAAGAGATTGAAAAGCACCACAAAGACAGAGGCGTAAAGCGTCCCCTTCTCGCCGCAGACCGCTCCCGCGAGGGGGATCCCCATGAATCCGCAGTTGGAAAACACCGCGGAAAATCGCAGGACGGCGCGGGAATGAGGATTTCCCCCGCGATACAGGAGAATGCCGACGCCAATGCTGAAGGTGAGAAACGCCGCGCTGACCGCCGCGAATACGGCGATGAACCGCGCGGTGGCGGGGTCAAAGGGACGGTTGAAGGCGTTGAATACGACGCAGGGCGTCACCGCGTAAAGAAGCAGATCCGTCATCTGAGAAACGCCGGTGTCCGTCACTCTTTTGACTTTGTACATGGCGAAGCCCACGGCGATCATGATAAACAGCGACAACGCCTGCCCGAAAACGATGGAAAAGCTGTGCAGCAAAATGAATTCCTCCGTGAAGATAGTTTGAGAGAGAGAAACTCATCTCTGCAGCACGCCGATGCCGATGAGTCCGGGACCGGTATGCACTCCGAGGGCGGCGCCGATCTGACCTGTGACCGTTACCGTTCCGTTGACAATGAATGCCTCGGCGCGTTTGCGCGTGGCGATGCCCTCCTCCTCCGCGTAGCCGTTCATCACAGCCAGCTCGCTGTGCGGCGCCTTGGAAGCGAAATCCCTTGCGAGGTCAAGCACCTTCTGGATGGAGCGCGCCCTGCCGATCGCCTTGGCGGCGGTATAATAGATTCCCTCGGCATTGCAGGAGATAATGGGCTTCAGGCTCAGCGACATGCCGAGCATGGCGGAGACCAGTCCGATCCTGCCGCCCTTCTGCAGGTATTTGAGGGTGTCGAGACAGAAGAAGACCTTTGACTTGGGAACCTCATGCCGGATCCGTATGAGAAGCTCGTTCCACCCAATATCTTCATCGTTAACCATCTGGGCGGCGCGGATGGCGATCAGCCCTGAGCCGATGGAGATGTTTTTGGTGTCGAGTACGGAGATCTTCAGACCGTCGTATTCCTCCGCCATCAGACGCACCATGTTGTAGGTGCCGCTCAGTCCCGATGAGATCGTGACGACGAGCAGCTTTTCGTAACCGTCCGCCTTGATGCGGTCAAAAAGCTCGGTCACCATGCCGCCGTCGGGGAGCGAGGTCTTGGGAATTTCGGTCGGCAGTCTGTCATACATTTCATGGGGCTGGATGTCCACCCCGTCGCGATAGATGCCGTCGGAATAATTGATGAGCAGCGGCAGCCAGTAGATGCCGTATTTATTGCGGTAATTGGGGGGCACATCCGTGCCCGAATCCGCCATGATGGCAATTTTCTCTTTGTTCATTCTGCGCTGAACCTCCTTTTGGACTTTTGTGAAAAGATATGGACGGAATGCTTCCGCGGCAAAGCCACGGATTTATTTGTTTTCCTGATCATCAGCCTTATCGGATGATGATATGCCGTCCTCACGTATGACGGAAACCATTTTGGCGGTGACGATCTTTGTCGCAAAGGAGCAGACCGCCATGGTGATGAGGGCGTGTTCGGAATTGAAATCAAAGTTCATTTTTACGGTTTCTTCGGTGGAGGTGGCGCTATTGGCGACGATTTTCACCGAACGTTCCACATAATCGCAAAAGCTGTCATAGCTGCTCTTTTTGTCGCACATTTTCAGCGCCGTATCTATGCCGAGACGAATGTCCCCGATCGCCACCGCCTGCTTGAGGATGGTGATGACGATCAGATTGGCGATATGCTCGCGGTTGTATTTTTTCTTATCCGGCTTTCTGACAATGCCGAGCTTCACGTAGTTGTTGATCATGGACGGGGTGATGATGGCTTCTTCGTTAAAGCCAATCAGCGGCGCGAGCGCCTGATCGATGACCGTCACAACCTGATCCATGTACAGTCCGAGGGAGGGAATCTGTTCCCACCGCGGCAGCTTGAAATCGGCGACAGCCTTGGCGTATTCGATCATCCGGCTGTCGCTGTGCAGGTGTATGTTTTCCATAATTGCATCTCCTCAAAACGCAAAAAAACGATATAATCTGGTTTTTACAATTAGATTATATCGTTTTTTGATGATGTTGTCAAGGTGAATTTAAAAGAATAAATAAAAAATCACATAATTCAATACAGCTTTTCGTAAATTCGCTTGGTTCGCTCCACCTTGTTGACATAATGTTCCGTATCGGGAAACGGAATGGTGTGAAGCGAGATCCCGTCGGTTGAAAACGAAGCGTCGCGCAGCCATGTGCTTACCCTTCCCATGCCGGCGTGATAGGCGGCAATAACCGCGCGCTCGCTGTCGAAGCGGTGCTGAATGATCGACAAAAAGTAAAGACCATAACGGATGTTGGTTTCGGGGTCAAAAATATCGCTGTAGAAGCCGCCGCTCTCCCTGTCCTTGGAACGCAGCCACTCGAAGGTCTCCGGCATGAGCTGCATGAGTCCGCAGGCGCCTAAATGCGAGACCGCGTGGCTGTTAAAGCCGCTCTCCGTGTGAATCACGGCATAGGCGAGATTGGGGTCGATCTCATATACGGCGCAGTATTTTTCCACATATTCCGAATAGGAGCGGGGGTAAAACCGCCTTTTGAGCGTGTTGATGCCCGCGTAGGCGCAGCCCATCAGCACTGCCGCGGCAAGCAGCAGGGCGACAGGCTTTTTCATTCTCTGTATGGAAATGACCATGGAAATGCCCTCCGTAAAAAAGTATTGCCTCCGTCACGATTGTTGCAGCAAACGGTCACATATCGATTCCGCCTGTTTCCGCAGTCTGTCAAGATCACCGTCGTTGAAGATGGTATAATCGCTGTGGCTGATGTAAAACTCATCGCTGTGCTGCCGGCTGAGTCGGTTGGAAATTTCCTGCCCGGTCAGTCCGTCGCGTTGCATGAGACGGGCTTTTCTCACCTCGACGGGCGCAATGACGGCAATGCTGGCGCTGCAGCGATCGGAGAGTCCCGCCTCGATCAGCAGCGGCGCGTCAAAGAGGCAGTTTTTGCCCTCTTTTCCGTATTGCCCGGCAAGCGCCGTCATCCGTTGGCATATCTCGCCAAGCAGGATCCCGTTGAGCGCTTCGGTACCCTGCTCTGAGGAGAAGGCCCGCTGCGCGAGGAGCCGTCTGTCAAGCGTGCCGTCGGGTCTGATAATCTCGCCGCCGAACTGCTCCGACAGTCTGGCAAGCGCGGGCTGACCCGGCATGACGACCTCCCGGGCGATGCGGTCGGCGTCGATGACGGCAAATCCGCGACGGGCAAAGTATGCCGCGACGCAGCCCTTGCCGGCGCCGCTTGGCCCTGTAATTCCGATCAGCACACTGAGCGCCTCCCCCTTTGCGACGCGCTGATTACGTCAAAAAAAACCGATTTTTCTTCATATCGATGTTGACAATTTTAAATAATTATGGTTAAATATATATGAATAATTCAACTGAAAGATGGAGGCATTATAATGAATGTTCAATTAAATGACAGTGGTGTGCCGATTCTCAGACAAAAGACATTCGGGCAGAAGGTCAAGACCGTTTTGCTCTGGATCATTCTGGTTATCCTTACTCTTGCTGCCGCGTTGTTGGTTTATCTGTGCTTTGCCGGCGCCAGTGAGATGGCGGCGCTGACCACGCTGAAAAAGGTCAGTGACCATCCCTATTACACCATGGAGTATGAAAACTTCAACTACGATGATCTGCTCTCGCAGGAATGTGACAACAACAACCAGATCATTCAGTTTTATAAAGCGAAATTCTTCAAGGGATTATCCGGCATGTTCCCCGGGGAGGTCGAGGATGACGTTTACACCAAAGCGTCACTTGCCTTCAACAGCAGAACAAGCAGCAGCCATCAGGTGAGAGGCCGCATCTACAGTTCCTACGACACGCCGATTCTGATGGTGATTGCCAAACCGGAAAACGGCTATAAGTCATGGAATCTGATCGATATGGCAGATCTTGGCGTTCTGAGCGGTCAGCATCTCAATCAGTGGTACGACAACGCGTTCCAGACGATTGCCGCCACATATTGTGTTTCGGAAGGCATTAATTCCGAATTCTTTGGTGTCTCGCTGATCTCATGCCCCGTCGCAGAGTGTGATGATACCTCCAAGGTCAATGTCACGCCCTTCCTCGCTGTGAGACTGTTGCTCGACAGAGTGTGTACGGTGGATAGTGCCATTAATCTGCTGAATGACTATGACATCGATTTTTCCTCTGGCACCTATCATTTCTCTATATCGGATAAAACAGGCAAGAGCGCTATCATAGAATATGTTGACGGCAAAATGTCTGTCACTCGTCCCGAAACAGACGTATTTCATCAGATCTGCACCAACAGGATGGAAAACAATACCGTGAGAAGCGCCGACAGGGATTACAGCAACCGCTTCAGGGAGAATTCTCTCTATACTGAATTTGACAGAACCCTGAATTCCATGTACGGTATCGGTCTCGGCATTGACCGCACCTACGCGCCTTTGATGCTCAATGATGCCGCTCAGTCTATCGCCGCGACCAACGAAGAGCATGCCGGTACCAATATGTATGGCACATTGTACGCGGTGACATATGACGCCGCTAAAATGCAGATGCATATTACCATCGAGAACGACTCCAAATCCCAGTCGTATTCCTATGATCTTCAGTAATCTGTCCTTCGTTCTGTGTTAAATTGAAAAATAAAACAGTGCCGGCAGTCCATAGGCTGTATCGGCACTGTATTTTTTTCAGTTGGCTAAAATCATCTCGGCGCATTTCATCCCGTCGACGGCGGCGGACATGATGCCGCCCGCATATCCCGCGCCCTCTCCGCAGGGGTACAGCCCCGACGCGGCGGG
>ONDC01000018.1 GCA_900316495.1 uncultured Eubacteriales bacterium | reverse complement strand
GACGGCTTTCGTCATCGCCGCGCTGGCGCTGCTGTTGACCGGCTCCAACCTGCTGCTGCGTCACACAGACCGGGACAGCGGAAGAAACCGCCCTTACCGAGTGGAAGCGGAGCGCATCGCCCTTCGGATTGAAAACGGCGAAGCCTACGACCTCGCCGATTATCCCGCCATTACCCGTGTGGAAATTATCGCCGACGCGGACGGATACCGGAGCGACAGCGATTATCTGGTGAAGGAAATCGGCGGCAGGCTTTACCGCTTCGATTATACCCTTCAGGCCGGCAGCGCGGGAGAAACAGGACTTTTCAATATCCTTTCCGGCGCGGTGTGCGCCTTTGTCCTCGCGCTGCTGGCGTATGTGTATTGGGCGATCCTCCGCCCCTTTGCCCGCATCAGCGATTACCCCGCCGAGCTTGCCAAGGGGCATCTCACTTCGCCGCTCAAAGAAAGCCGCGCCAAATACTTCGGCAAATTCCTCTGGGGGCTTGACCTGCTGCGGGAAAGGCTGGAGAATCAGAAGTCCGCCGCGCTGGAGCTGCAAAGGCAGAACAAGACCATGCTGCTCTCCCTCTCCCACGACATGAAAACGCCTCTCGGCGTGATCGAGCTGTACGCCAAAGCCCTTGAAAAGGGCTTGTACCGCGACGAGGAAAAGAAGCGGGACGTGGTGCGGAGCATCACTGCCAAGTGCGAGGAGATCCGCGGCTATGTGGACGAGATCGTCAGGGCGTCGGGCGACGATTTTCTGAATCTCGACATCAAGCCGGGGGAATTCTATCTCTCCGCGCTGATCGGGTCAATCGGGGCATATTACCGGGACAAGCTCGACCTGCTACAAACCGGCTTCCATATCGGGGACTTTTCCGACTGCCTGCTTTCGGGCGATGTGGAGCGCGCGGTCGAGGTGCTGCAGAATGTCATCGAGAACGCCGTCAAATACGGCGACGGCAAGCGGATCGAAATGGCATTCTCCCGGGAGGAGGACTGCCAGCTCGTGCAGATCACCAACACCGGCTGCACCCTCTCCGACAGCGAACTGCCCCACATCTTCGAGAGCTTCTGGCGCGGTTCCAACGTCGGCACCACCGGCGGCAGCGGCTTGGGGCTGTACATCTGCCGCACGCTCATGCGCCGCATGAACGGCGACATTTTCGCGCAGACCCGCGACGGGAAAATGACCGTCACGGCGGTGTTTGCGCTGGCGTAGCCATGACAAAAATATCAGCGGCGGGAATCTTTTTTTGCGAAAAACTCCCGCCGCTGTATCTTTTTTTATTATTTTAATAAAACATATGCCACTGTTTTTTTCTGAATTGGTGGCGCCGGGGACAATGGCTATTCGCGGCGCGTTGCAGCGAGGGTCGCACGCGATGCCTTTTCCTTCTACCATCGCCTGTTTAGCCGCGTCTCACAAACCGAATCCAAGCAAAACCAGCCGGACAACCAGCGCGGCAAGCCACGCGACGGCGCATTGCCAAAGCACGACAGCCATTGCCCACTTGACGCCCAACTCCCGCTTGACGGAGGCAATCGCCGCCACGCAGGGCGTATACAGCAGACAGAAGACCAGCAGCGAGGCCGCCGCCGCAGGGGTGATGACCGCCGCAATGCCGCCCTCCGCGCCAAACAGCACCTCAAGCACGGAGACCACGCTTTCCTTTGCCATGAACCCGCTGATGAGAGAAGTAATAATCCTCCAGTCGCCCAGACCCAGCGGCACAAAGAGCGGCGTCAGCAGTCCTGCGATCGAGGCTAAAATGCTGTCGTGCGAATCCGTCGCGGGATTCAGACGGAAGTCAAAGCTCTGCAGGAACCACACGACAATGGTGGCGATGAGAATCACCGAGAACGCCCGCTGCAAAAAATCCTTCGCCTTTTCCCAGAGCAGCTGCATGACGTTGCGCGGACTCGGCAGACGGTAATTCGGCAGCTCCATCACAAAAGGAACCGCCTCGCCCCGGAAGAGCGTTTTCTTGAAGAGCAGAGCCACAATAATTCCCACAAATATCCCGACGATATACAGAAGCGTCATGACCGCACCGCCGTAATTCGGAAAAAAGGTGTTCACAAAAAACGCGTAAATCGGCAGCTTCGCGGTACAGCTCATGAATGGGGTGAGAAGTATGGTGAGCTTTCTGTCTCGTGCGCTGGGGAGCGTGCGTGTAGACATGACCGCCCGAAAGTCCGATTTTCCGCAGCAGCTTGTCGGTGAAAAAGGCGACGCGGGCAATATAGCCGCTGTCCTCAAGCAGCGAAAGGAAAAAGAACATCGTTACGATAATCGGCAGAAAGCTCAGCACGCTTCCCACGCCTTCAAATAATCCGTTTATCACTAAATCCTGTATGACGCTGTTGACGTTTCCTGCCGCCATCGCGGAGCCAGCCGCTTTTTCAAGAGAATCAATTCCTTTTTCCAGCAGCTCCTGAAGCCACGCTCCGATTACATTGAATGTCAGGAAAAACACAAGTCCCATTATTATGATAAACGTGGGAATCGCGGTGTATTTACCCGTTAGAATGCGGTCGAGCCTGCGGCTGCGGATATGTTCTCTGCTTTCCTTCGGCTTGATGACGCAGCGGTCGCATACCTTCTTGATGTAGGCAAAGCGCATGTCCGCCATGGCAGCGCTCCGGTCGAGACCACGCTCTTTTTCCATTTGCAGGACGATGTGTTCCAGAGTTTCTTTTTCATTCTGGTCAAGGGAGAGCTGTGACAATATCAGTTCGTCGCCCTCGATCAGCTTGCTTGCGGAAAAGCGAACAGGCAACCCGCTTCTTTCAGCGTGATCTTCTGTAAGGTGAATGACGGAATGAAGCGCTCTGTGAACCGCTCCGCCGTGATCGTCCACCGCGCAGAAGTCCTGCCGGAGAGGTTTTTCCTGATATTTGGCTACGTGAACGGCGTGCTTTACAAGCTCGTCAACACCCTCGTTCTTGGCAGCCGAAATAGGAACAACCGGGACTCCGAGCATTGCCTCCATAGCATTTATGTCCACCGTGCCGCCGTTGCCGGTCATTTCATCCATCATATTGAGGGCGACAACCATCGGAATGCCTATTTCAAGAAGCTGCATGGTCAAGTAAAGGTTGCGCTCGATATTGGTCGCATCCACGATATTGATGATGCCGTGCGGCTTTTCGTTGAGGACGAAGTTGCGGGAGACAAGCTCCTCGCTGGTGTAGGGAGACATGGAATAAATCCCCGGCAGATCGGTAATCAGGGTGTTCTCATGTCCCCGTATCACGCCGTCCTTGCGGTCAACCGTCACGCCGGGGAAGTTGCCAACGTGCTGATTGGAACCGGTCAGCTGGTTGAAGAGGGTGGTCTTGCCGCTGTTCTGATTGCCGACAAGGGCAAAGGTCAGCTTCGTGCCGGAAGGCAGCTTGCTTCCGCTGCCCTTGGGGTGGAATTTTCCTTCTTCGCCAAGTCCGGGGTGTTCCATGAGTTTTTTTCTGGTTGAAGACGGCGCAGCCTTTTCACCATGAATAATGGTCTGCACATCTATTTTGTCCGCGTCGTCAAGGCGCAGGGTCAGTTCATATCCGTGAATGCGAAGTTCTACCGGGTCGCCCATCGGGGCGAACTGGATCACCGTCACCTCCGCGCCGGGAATCACGCCCATGTCAAGGAAATGCTGGCGCAGCGCACCGGTTCCTCCCACCCTTTTGATAACGCCGGACTCTCCCGGCTTCAGATCCTTGAGTGTCATTGTTTTTTCACCTTCAGCTCTTCGATTACATCCAAGCCCCAGTTCTTTGCGATGTCGCGGCATTTCTGCACGTCGCTGTCGTTGAGAAGGGCGGGATTATGGCAGTCGGCGCTGATCACGACCTTTGCCCCGCTCCCCGCCACCTTCTCCCAGAATCGGAAGTGCGGGTAGCCGTAATGCTCGCCCTCCGAATCGCGAACGATGCCCCTTCGCACGCCGTTGGCGTTGATCTCCAGCGGAACATCGTTCTTCACCGCGCTGTCGATAATCATGTCGGTCATCTCGTCCATGTTCCTGTCCCACGGAAGACAGTTCAGACCCACGAAGTCCGGGTGCGCCAGCAGGGAATACCAGCCCGTTTCAAGCCCCTCGCGGATGCTGCGGGCGTAGGCAAGGCACTCCGTCGTATTGTCGATGCCGTGGACGCTCTGCCAGTGACCGTCTATATCATAGAAATGCTGCCCCAGCACCAGATATTCCGCGCCGTAGTCCGTCAGAAGCTCCTCGTAGTAACGGCGGTATTCCCGCATGTATTCGCACTCAAAGCCAAGCAGCAGCCGTAGCTTATCCCCGAATTCCTCCTGCGCCTCCCGCACGTCGTAAATATAATCCCACAGCTCCGCAAAGTCCATGCGGTAGCCGTAATCATAATTCGGGTAGGGCAGATGGTCGCTCATGCCCAGTATGTCAAAGCCATCCCTGATCGCCTGCATGACATAATCCTTCACGCTGCCCTCCGCGTGCTTGCACCGCTGACAGTGTGTGTGATAATTGGTCAGCACGGTGATTCCCTCCTTACAGATGAATTAGTACTGACTCATTATACTCTCCTCCTCCCCCTTTTGCAAGTACCATAATCAACAAGAATTCGTCACATTTTTATTCCCTCGACATATTCTGAGATAAGAAGGCGGTGGAAACATGAGAAATGCGGAGTGTGCGCTTTGCGGTCTGCGGGACGGGGAAAGCGGCAGGGTCATGGCGCTGAACGGCTGTGGGGGTCTGCGACAGCGCCTTTTAGATCTGGGCTTTGTCGAAGGCGTGAGGGTGGAGCGGCTCTTCTCCGCGCCCTCGGGCGATCCCGCCGCCTACCTGATCAGAGACGCGGTGATCGCGCTCAGAGCCTCCGACGCCGCAGGAATTACGGTGATGAGATATGCGTTTTATCAGGAAAATCATTGAAGCCTGTCTGCGCGGCAAGGAAAAACCGAACCGGCAGAGAGAAACGGTCATTGCCCTCGCGGGGAATCCCAACGTCGGCAAAAGCACGGTCTTCAACCGCCTGACAGGTCTTCACCAGCACACGGGCAACTGGGCGGGAAAGACGGTGGCAACAGCCGAGGGATGCTTTCTGTGGGAGGGAAGAAAATTCCGCGTGGTGGACATTCCGGGCATGTATTCCTTCGCGCCTCATTCGGCGGAGGAGGAAGCGGCTGCGGCTTTCCTCTGCTCCGGAAGGGCGGATGCGACGGTCGTCGTGTGCGACGCGGGCTGTCTGCGGCGTGGAATTGCCTTTGTGCTGGAAACGGCGGAGCTGACGGGGAACATCATTGTCTGCGTCAACCTTATGGACGAAGCGGAGCGCAGGGGCGTCCGCGTGGACACAGAGAAGCTCTCCCGACTGCTCGGCATGCCGGTCGTTGCCGTGTCGGCAGCCCGTGGGAAGGGAATCGACAGGCTGACCGAGTGCATTGGCAAGCAACGCGGTGGCGCGGCTTCCCATACAGGCAAATACAGCCGGGTCAGATATGCCCCTCCCATCGAGGAAAAAATACAGCGCATGGAGAAAGCCATTTCCACCGGAACAGACGGGAAGTCCGTTGGCAGCCATCCGCGCTTTCAAGCGGTCAGGCTGCTGCTCGGCGACGGCAGCGGAAATGCGTCAGAGCAACTCCTTGAGACAGCGGAGCAGTGCCGCGCGGAGCTTGAAGCAATCGGACTGGATCGCGAAAAGACCGCCGCCGCGATTGCCTCCCGCCGCATTCTCACCGCCGACGCGATCTGCGAGCAGTGTGTGTCGACAAACGGCGCCGTCTCCCGAAGGACACTGGATCGCAGGCTCGACAGGCTGTTCACCGGCAGGGTCAGCGGACGGGTGTGTATGCTGCTCCTGCTGTGTCTGGTGTTCTGGCTGACGATCACCGGGGCAAATGCCCCGTCCGAATGGCTTTCGGGAATGTTCGAGCGCCTGGAACCGGTGCTGCGCGGATGGCTGGAAAGCCGCGGCGTTCCGGTCTTTCTGAAAAACCTGCTGATCGAGGGGATATACCGGATCCTGACGCGGATCATCTCCGTCATGCTGCCGCCCATGGCGATCTTCTTCCCCCTCTTTACGCTGCTGGAGGATGCGGGCTATCTTCCCCGCGCCGCCTTCAATCTGGACAACAGTCTCCGGCGCTGCGGAGCGTGCGGCAAGCAGGCGCTGACCTCCTGCATGGGCTTCGGCTGCAACGCGGTGGGCGTGACCGGCTGCCGGATCATCGATTCTCCCCGCGAGAGACTCATGGCGATCCTCACCAACAGCTTTATTCCCTGCAACGGCAGATTTCCCATGCTGACGGCGCTGATCGCCCTGTTCCTTCCGGGCAGCATTGCCCCGCCGTTTGACTCAGTTGTGGGCGCGTTGATGCTCACGGGGCTGATCTGTCTCGGTCTGACGACATCCTTCGCCGTCTCCAAGCTGCTGTCCCTGACGCTGCTCAGGGGCGCGCCGTCCTCCTTCGCGCTCGAGCTGCCGCCCTACCGCAAACCCCGATTCGGCAGCGTTATCCTCCGCTCGGCACTCGACAGGACGCTCTTTGTGCTGGGAAGGGCGGCGGCTGTGGCCGTGCCTGCCGGGGCGCTCATCTGGCTTGCGGCGAATGTGTCGGTCGGGGGCGAGACGGTTCTCCGATCGGTCTGCGACCTTCTTGACCCGCTGGGACAATTCCTTGGCATGGACGGGGTCATTCTCACGGCGTTTCTCCTGGGACTTCCGGCAAACGAGATCGTCATCCCGCTCATGCTCATGGCGTACACGGCGCAGGGCAGTATGACCGGAACGGACGCACCGGCGTCGGTTCACGCCCTGCTGACGGCAAACGGCTGGACAGCGGGCACGGCGGTGTGCGTCATGCTTTTCACCTTAATGCACTGGCCCTGCGCGACCACCTGCCTGACGGTGTATAAGGAAACGGGGAGCTTCAAATGGACGGCGCTCGCCATTCTCATTCCGACCCTGACAGGATTTGCGGTCTGCGCGGCAGTCGCCGCCGTGTGGCGGATGGGGTTTCTCTGAATTACTGCATTAATTTGAATGTTGTGTAAATTGTACCAAATACCGATTGACAAACAGGATGATTACGTGTAAAATAAATGTTGGTGAATTGACATTTCATTGTGAATGATCATTCGCGAGGAATTTATGGGTACAGCATTGCCGCCTGTGACGTCAAAGCCCACGTCGGCGTCATTTTGCCCTCACTGCAACATTTTTAAGGAGTGTAATCATTATGGAGAAAAAGCATGAATTAAGTCTCTGGACCATCATCGGTCTGATCGCCGCTGTCGCCGCTGTCGTCGCGTCGATCACAACTGCCATGATCATCGTCAAGAAAAAGGAAAAGGAAAAGGAAGACCGTGAGCTTCAGGAATATCTCGATTATTCCATCCAGTAATCATTCCGCAAGCCGGAAAGCCCCGACTGGAACCAGGTCTGTTATCCTAAAATAAGCGGCGGGATTTGCCAGATCTGTCGGACAGATTCCCGCCGTTTGTTTTGTTTTCTAAAGAACTATCCAGGCAGGTGACAGCATAAGGTGTTCGCCAAGGCGAATATTTACGAATCGGTCTGGCACGAGGAGTATCTGGGCGACAACAACGCCGTCAAGACCCACTTCAGCAACCTGCGCAGCAAGCTGGAAAAGCTGAGTCCGGAAAACCGATGCATCGGAACGGTCTGGGAACTGGGCTACCGGATTTACTAAAAAATAGCAAATTACAGAATTGAGATGAAGTTGAAATGATAGCGGGAAATCCCGATACCTTTGCAATAATCACCGAAAAGGTGGCAAACTGGCGCACTGACGGCAGAGTCAGCGGCATGCTGCACGTCTGCATCAACGGCGTGGCCTATCCGCGCAAGCCGCGCGCCACCGACGTGGAAAATGACATTCTCTGTCTTTTTGATGAAGAATCCTCCGCGTTTTCCCATCCGAAGGTCAGCCGCAAGCTGTTTGAAATGAAGGGCAAAAAGCTCTTCAAGCGTCTGAGAGAAATGCGCTTTCCGCAGTATTACTCCTCGGACAAGGCGGCGGATGAGGATCGCCGCTTCGACGCGGTATTCATCGGACCCGCTACCGCGGGCTATCATGTGTTTGTGGTAAGCGACGGGACAAGCGTGCGTCTGCTCATCGGCAGACGCAAGAAGAGAAAGCACGGCGGCAGGCTCCGTTTTCTCAACGAGGTGACCGTCACCGCCGAGGAATACCAGCGCACGGTCAGCAGGCTCTACCTCTTTTACAAGGGAATCCTTGAAGCGACCGCCGAATAGTCCGCGCGATTATTCATAAAAAATTCATAATGTCAAAAACGCCCGGATTTGCGTGCTCACGATTATAAAAACCGCGTAAATCCGGACTTTTTTTCTTTCCCTCAGCATTTGCAATCGGGCGGAAACTATGCTATAATGGAGTTCCGTCAGAAGGGAGAGGAACGGAATTGAGTGAAAAAAAGAAAACAGAATACTCCATCCGCATGGGAAGCTGGCGCTCCGTCTTTGCCGTGCCTTCATGTGTGGTAGACGAACACATGAAGCTCGCAGGCGCGGCGCAGCTCAAGACACTGCTTTACCTGCTGCGCCACGGCGAGGAAGGCGTGACGCTTGACGCGCTCGCCTTTGCCATCGGACAGAAGCCCTCCGACACCAGGGACGCGCTCGATTACTGGATCAACTGCGGTCTGCTCAGCGA
Organism: uncultured Eubacteriales bacterium; assembly: GCA_900316495.1. GTDB lineage: Bacteria > Bacillota > Clostridia > Oscillospirales > Acutalibacteraceae > RUG762. The sequence continues at coordinate 22,503 of ONDC01000018.1, read as the reverse complement.
AGGCGGCACGCAGGAAACGTCAGCCGTCCCGGACAAGCCGGACGCCGCGCCCGACGAGCCTGAAACGGCTCCGGCGGTTCCTGAAGCGGAAATCAAAAACGCCCTCGGACAGACTCCCGAGAAGAAGCCGTCCGTCGCGCGGGAAAGAATCCGTTATCAGTTTGACGAGTGCATGAGATACGTCGCTGAGGACGAGCAGCTCAGGAATATGCTCACAGCGGTGGAGGCGACGCTCGGCAAGCAGCTGACGCACACCGAGGTAACCTGCTTTGTCACCCTCGCCAAATGGCACGGACTCCCCTGCACGGTGATCCCGATGTTAGTGCAGTACTGCCGCTCCATCGGCAAGCCGGGCATGTCCTACATCGAAGCCACGGGAATCGGCTGGGCTGCCGAGGAAATCGACAATTTTGAAAAGGCGGAAAAGAAAATTTCCGTGCTCACGGCCAAGCGGAAGGCATGGAACACCGTCCGCTCGGCGCTGGAAATTCCGGAGCGCAAGGCGACCGACAGCGAGCTGAAATACTGCGACCTCTGGATCAACGCGCAGCGCATGGAGGTTGAGCTTGTGCGCCACGCCTATGACAAGTGCATCAATAAAAACGGTAAGCTGAGCTTTGCCTACATGAACGGCATTCTCAAACGCTATTACGAGCAGGGCATCACCGACCTCACCTCCGCCCTTAAGCTGGACGAACAGAACCGTGAGGCAATGGAGGCAAGGCGGCAGGCGCGGGACGGCGCCTCGTCGCGGAACGCAAAGCAGAATCTCTATGCGGAAACCAGCGCGACAGACGACATTGAAGCGATCTTAGACGCGGAATGGGCCAAGGAGCTGGCATCGGGCAGCGGCGACTACAACTACGACGATTGACAGAATATCTAACGCAAGGAGCTATGAGCAATGGCATATTCAAAAGAAGTTTACGATCAGGCGAAATTCCTTCTTGACTCCTACCGCAGGCAGGCGGTGAACGAAAACGACGAACGCCGCAAAGCGTTCTTTGCCAAAAACCCCGAATACGCCGAGCTGGAGCGGGAAATCGCCCAGACCTCCATCCAGCTCACCCGCGTCATGTTGAGCGGACAGAAGGACATCAGCGACACGGTCGCCGAAATCCGCGACAACAATCTCGCAATGCAGCGCCGTCAGCTCGAGATTCTGCGTCAGAACGGCTGCCCCGACGATTACCTCGAGCCGAAGTACCATTGTCCGAAGTGCGGCGACACCGGCTTCATCGACGGCAGGATGTGCGCCTGCTTCAAGGAAATACTGCGCAAGATGGCATACGAGGAGCTGAACCGCACCACTCCGCTGGAGCTTTGCTCCTTCCAGAGCTTCTCGCTGGATTTTTACCCCGAAAAGGCAACCAATTCCAACCTCTCCCCCCGCAGGGTGATGGAGGGCGTCAAGCGCCATTGCTGGGATTACGCCAACGCCTTCTCGCTGAAATCCCCCAACCTGCTCTTTCAGGGGGGCGTGGGACTCGGCAAGACGCACCTTTCCCTCGCGATTGCCGCCAAGGTGATCAGCAAGGGCTACGGCGTGATCTACGGCTCCGCGCAGAATTTTTTCAACACCGTTGAAAGTGAGCATTTCGGCAGGGGCGAAGACAAGCAGTACACCCTTAATCTTCTGAAGGACTGCGATCTGCTGATTCTGGACGACATCGGCACGGAATTCGTCACCCAGTTCACCACGGCCACGCTCCACGACATCATCAACACCCGACTGCTCACCCGCCGTCCCACCATCATCAGCACTAATCTCAGCATCGACGGGCTGAAGTCAAGGTATGACGAGCGCATTACCTCCCGCATTTCGGGCAACTACACCCGCGTGCAGTTCGTCGGCAGCGACATCCGCATCGAGGTCAAGAAAAAGACCCTCCGCAGCTGATGCTTCCGACGTGAAAAGGGAAGCCGCTGTGTTTTATTCAACGTATCTTATGTAAGAGCCTGTTCAGATTCTTGGATCACGCGTCATGCGCCGTCAGATTTTTCGCCAAGGAAGCAATCCCTTGTGTATCAGCGTGGATTCTGGCAAAACATGGCAGCGTGCCGGACTCGTGTGGAGAGATTCTAAACAGGCTCTAAGCTCCGCCTTGCCGCGACTTTGCGGCAGGGCGGTTTTTCTGTCAAAAGAATCAGTTGGTGCGGCGGATGTCCTGGTCGTTCTGACCGAGACCGAAGCTGATGGAGATGGCGTGATCCACCTTATCCATCGTGCTGTCCTCCAGACGTCCCATACATTCCTTCAGTCTGCGCTTGTCGAGCGTGCGTATCTGTTCAAGCAGCACCACCGAATCCTTGTGGAGTCCGCATTCCACCGACTGCACATAGATGTGCGTGGGGAGGTGGGATTTCTCGGTCTGGCTGGTAATAGCTGCCGCGATCACAGTCGGGCTGAAGCGGTTACCCACATCGTTCTGCACGATAAGTACGGGACGCACACCGCCCTGCTCCGAACCGACGACAGGACTCAAGTCCGCGTAATATATATCTCCTCTTCTTACATTCATCATATCGGTCATCGTCCTCTCTTTTTTTCACTTCGTAACGCGGAGGGACTTTTCTTTTCTCCGCAATTCTATTTTTGCCACGCCGGACGCATATAATCACCCTTCCGGCAAGGTTTTTCAAAATATTCACAGTCAGCGTCTCTCTTTTCACCTATTACTATATTATGCAAGGGGAGACTATTATGCTCACACTCTGTCGAAAACAAAGAGAAAATAAAAAAATCCACGGCACGTGGTTTTCGTGTCGTGGAAAATTCGGTAAAACGATGAAAAAATTCAGTTGCGCCAGTATTCGCGGTCAAGCGTGCGGTAGCGGATCGCCTCCATCACGTGCTGTGAGCTGATGACGTCCTCTCCGTCCAGATCAGCCACGGTGCGGGAGACCTTGACAATGCGGTCGTAGGCACGTCCCGACATCTTCAGACGGTCAAACGCCATTTGTAGCACGCGGGACGCATCGTCCGTCATGCGGCAGAATTCATGCAGCGTCGCCGGCGTAATGCGCGCGTTGCATCTTATGCCGGTTCCGGCGAACCGCTCCTGCTGCACCCGCCTCGCCTTGTTGACCCGCTCCTTGATGCGCTGCGAGCTTTCGGAGGGTCTGCTGTCGGAAAGCTCCTTGTACTCCACCGGCGGCACCTCTACGTGAATGTCCATTCTGTCGAGCAGCGGTCCCGAGATCTTACCCAGGTATTTGGCGACCGCCCCCGCCCGGCAGGTGCATTGACGCGTCGGATGTCCGAAATACCCGCACTGACAGGGATTCATCGCCGCGATCATCTGAAAGTCGCAGGGATAGGTAATTCTTCCGCTGCTGCGGGAAATGGTGATCTGATGATCCTCCAGCGGCTGACGGAGAATTTCCAGCGCCGACTTGTCAAATTCCGGCAGCTCGTCAAGGAACAGCACGCCGTTGTGCGCGAGCGAAACCTCACCCGGTCCGGGAATCCGTCCCCCTCCCGCCAGCGCGACAGACGACGCGCTGTGATGCGGCGAACGGAAGGGGCGCTGACGGATCAGCTTCACATCCGGCGGCAGTATTCCCGCAATGGAATGGATCTTTGTGACCTGAATGGATTCCTCAAAGGTCATATCGGGAAGGATCGACGGCAAGCGCTTGGCAAGCATGCTCTTGCCGGAGCCGGGCGGGCCGATGAGCAGCACATTATGGCCTCCCGCCGCGGCAACCTCGAGTGCGCGCTTGGGGTACTCCTGTCCCCGCACGTCGGAAAAATCCAGCGGCGCCGCATTGGACTCCCTTTCCGGAAAATCGTCCGGCGCGACGGGAGACAGCTCCCTCCTGCCTGTGATATGACCGACAATTTCCTCCACCTTTTCCACCGCGTAAACCGTGATGCCGTCCACCACGGACGCTTCGGCGGCATTGGCGAGAGGAATATAGAGCGAACGGAATCCGAGATCGCGCGCCTGAATCGTCATGGCAAGCACGCCCTTGACCGGACGCACCTCCCCCGCAAGCGACAGCTCGCCGATGAAGGCGCTGTCCTCCGGCACATAGTCAAGCTGACGGGTTACAAGCAGCACCGCCATGAAGATGGGAAGGTCATACATCGGTCCCTCCTTGCGGATGTCGGCGGGCGCTAAATTGATGGTAACTCGTGAAGGCGGAAATTCAAATCCGCAGTTGTGAACCGCCGCTCTCACGCGGTCGCGGGATTCCTTGACCGACGCGTCAGGCAGTCCCACCACGTCAAAGCCGGGCAGGTTTTCGTCAGTGTCGGCCTCCACCTTAACGCCGTAGGCGTCGATTCCCAGACAGCCGAGGCTGTTGATCACGGCAAATGACATTTATTGCCCCTCCCCTATCGGCAGCATAATCTCCCCCATATCCCTGGCGTGTTCGTTCCTTCTCGGACGGATGGTCAGACGCTTGCTGTTGAGAAGCAGCGTGCCGAACTGGTTGACAAAATCCATCGGCTCCATGTGCGCCAGACGTTTCTCTAACAGCACATTTCCCTCCCTGTCGGTGACGCTGACCAAGGGAATCACCGTCAGGTCTTCGGCGACGGCAACGGACACGCGGGCGGTCAGGCTGGAGGTTTCCTTCTCCCGGTAGAGAGTTTCAAACGCGCTGCCCTGCGCGGTAATGTCTGCCAGCAGACGGTAAATGGCGGTTCTCTCGTCCTCGGTGCGACAGAAGTGCGCGGTGATGACATTCACGGCGGTCTGCAGATACCAGTCGCCGCTCTTTTTGTTCAGAGAGTCAAACGTCTCGCGGCTCACGCCCACATCGACGTATCGGAAGCAGTCGTGATCCCCCTTGTAAACCGGCAGATCGCCAATCAGCTGGGAATGTCCCTCCGGCATACGGGTGGTAAAATTGATGTAGATATGATCGAATTTTCCCATGCGCGGCAGGGTGAATTTCTTTTCCCGCAGCGCGTAAAGCAGTCTCTGGGTGGGAGCGAGCGCCGTCTTGGGACAGCAGAACCCGCAGTCGCGGCGGTCGTCAAGATTGTCCGCGGAGGTCTCGGCAAAGAAGGAGATATTCTTGATCACACGCGCGGCGCGGTCGGCGGCGGGACTGGAGGTGGGTCTGTCGGAAAGCCGCCCCTGTCCGATGAATTCCCTGATAAGGGAATCCTCCGGAATCAGCCCCTCGTCAAGGTTCTCAAAGAGCGCCAGCCTGCGGATATACTCCTGCGCCTCGGCATAATACGGGCTGTCGCCGGGGATACCGCCGAGGATTTCAATCGCCTTGTCCGCGATGGCGTTGACCTCGTAGATGTGAATGGAATTGATGGTGACGGTCGCCTGCCGCTTGTAAGCCGAGATATAGAGCTTCTCCCCCCGCAGCACCTGCGGCCACATTTCAAAGGTGCGCTCCGGCGGGCTGTTGCGGAACTGATAATCCCGCACCAGTCGGCGCAGAAAACGGATCTGATGGGCGGAGATAACCGTCTCGTCCCCCTCCTTGATGCCCTGCTTGACGCTGATGTAGATTTTCACCATCTTGTCGAAGGGCAGACAGTCCGAAATGATCGGGTTGAGGGCGTGGATGCCCTCGACGATGATCACGTCGTTCTCGCCGACGTGCAGCGGATAACGCTCCGGCGCGGGGCCTTTGGCGGCAAAATCGAAGCGCGGCAGCATGGTGCTGCCCTTCTCCAGAAGCTCGGTGAAGCACTGCTGCATCAGCTCAATATCAAGTGCGTAGACCGATTCATAATCGTACTTGCCGTCGGGGAGGCGCGGCGCTTTTCCCTCGCCCTTGAAAAAATCGTCGAGCGAAAGGCAGAAGGCATTCGCGCCGGACGACTTGACGCGCCGGACGAGCATATTCGCGGTGGTGGTCTTGCCGGAGCTGGAAGGTCCCGACAGCATGATCATCTTGCGTCCGCTGCCGGTGGACATGACAAAATCGGCGATCTCGTTGATCCGCTTGGCATACTGCTCCTCCATCTGGCGGATCAGCTCGGCGGGCGCGTTGAGCACCGCGTTGTTGATGTGCCGCAGGCGCTCGGTGTAGTGAATGTAGTAATCAACAAAATTGATCATAGAATTCCCTGATTCCCTTCTTTCTCCCGATCATCTCGTCAAACCGTGAAATATATTCATAGGGGTATTTGTAATTGAAAATGCGCTCGATGTTGTTGACGCGCGGCTGCTTGAGCTTGGTAACCGCGCCGCCGCCGACGGCGAGGATGGTGTGCGTCTCATCCATGATAAAGACGTTGTAAACGCCCTCGAAGCCCGGCTTTGACCAGCCGACGTTTTCCAGATTGCCCACCATGCCCGACTGCCGGTAGAGATAATAGGGATCGTAGCCGCTCTCGGTGAGCCGCTTCTCGCCGTAATCCAGCATTTGCGAGGCAAGCTCTCCTTCGGCATTGTACAGCGCGATATGCTCCGTCACCATGCGCGCCGAGCGCTTCATGGCGAGGGTATGCACCGTGATCGAAGCCGGGTCGAGCGCGATCACCCCGTCGATGGTATGCATGTAGGACGCAAGCGTGTCGCCCTGTAATCCGGCGATCAGATCCATGTTGATATTGTCGAAGCCTGCGGCCTTCGCCATGTCCATCGCCTCATAGACCTGCGCGACGGTGTGCCGCCTTCCGATGGAGCGGAGAATGTCGTCGTTAAGCGTCTGGGGGTTAATGCTGATCCGGCTCACGCCGCAGCGTTTGATTGCGTTCAGCTTGTCGGGGGTCACGGTGTCGGGACGTCCCGCCTCCACGGTGAATTCATGAACGCCGCTGACGTCGAAGCAGTCCGTCGTCGCGGTCAGCACGCGTTCCAATTGCTCCGCCGAAAGGGTGGTAGGCGTTCCCCCGCCCATGTAGACCGATTCGAGACGTAGCCCCAGTGACGAGGCGATGTCGGCGGTGATTTTCAGCTCGCGGACAAGCAGCTCCACATATTCGGGAATCAGCTTCGCCGCGTGCTCCACCGACTGCGAGACAAAGGAGCAATAGCTGCACCGCGAGGGACAGAAGGGCACCGAGATATACAGGCTGAAGGAATTGTCGCCCGAAAGGGAGAGGATTTTGTCCTCCCCGACAATCGTGCGCCGGCTGATCGCCAGCTTCTTCTCCGATACCAGATAATCCTCCCGGAACCGGCGCTCGGCCTCCTCCCTGCCGTATTCGCGTGTGAGCATGCGCAGCAGCTTCATGGGACGGATGCCGGTGAGCAGTCCCCACGGGGGCGTGAAGCCGGTCAGCTTCATGAGCTGGCGGCAGAGAAGCTGCGCCACCGTCAGCTCGCAGTAATTCTTGTCCCCGCTGCGCTCCTCCGGCGCAAGCGTCTCGTCATAGAATTCCTTTTCCCTCAGCTTCAGCCGTGAGGAAAGCGCCCGTCCGCGCCAGCGCACCTCGATCCGCAGCGCGCCGGGGTCGTCAGACTCCGACTCGTTCATCTTCTGGTCGGGGAAGAACACCCGCGCCAGCTTTTCATATTCATATCGCGACGCAATGCCGTCTGTGAGAATGTACATAGCCAATTCAAACCTTTACCGTTAATCAAAAAGCGTCAGAGATACATGTTGTACATGCGCTCAAACGCCAATGTAGTGACGTCGTCGTGTCCGGGGTACACCTGATAATCCCCCTCGAGAGCCGCCAACTTCTGCAGCGAAGCGCGAAGCTGAGTCAGACTGCCGCCGGGGAAGTCGGTGCGTCCCGCCGACCTGCGGAAAAGGGTATCGCCGGAGAAGAGAAGCCTCCCGGTGATAAAGCAACAGCTCCCGACGGTGTGACCGGGGGTGTGCATAACGGTGAATTCCGTCTCGCCGACCTTGATTTTCTGACGGTCGATCAGCTCGACGTCCGGCTTGGGATACGCCTCTCCCCTGCCGGTAAAGGGCGCGGAGAGATTGACGAACATATCCCGCAGTCCCGGCGCGTCGCTGTGGAAAATGGCGATTTTCGCGCCGGTCAGCTCCTTGACCTCCTTCACGCCCGCCACATGGTCAAAATGACAGTGGGTGAGAAGGATATAATCGAACTGATCGCAGCCGTATGCTTCGATCGCGGCGCGAAGCCTTTCGTCAAAATCTCCGGGGTCGATCACAGCGCAACGGCCTGTCGCGTCGTCCCGGTAAAGATAGCAATTGGTTCCAAGCTCTCCGACCGATATTCTTTTGACACTCATTCTGTTACCTCCTCATAGTCTGTCAGCTGACGGTACTACCTCCATCAGCAGCATCGCAAAAATCCTCACGCCCTGCGGGGACGTTCCAGCTCCTCACTGTCCAGCAGTATCGTCACCGGACCATCGTTGAGCAGCTCCACCTTCATGTGAGCGCCGAATTCTCCCGTCTGGACGTCGGCAATGTGATGCGTCTCGCGCAGCAGCTTCACATAATATTCGTAAAGCTCGTTTGCCGCCGACGGGTCACCCGCTCCGGTAAAGCTCGGACGGTTCCCCCTCCGGCAGTCCGCGTAAAGGGTGAACTGCGAGATCACCAGCACCGACCCGCCCACGTCGGCAAGCGAACGGTTCATCCTGCCCTCGTCGTCGCAGAAGATTCTCATACCGGCGGTCTTTTTCGCCAGCAGCTCCGCCTGGGCGGGGGTATCGCCCTCTCCCGCTCCGAAAAGCACCAGAAAGCCCTGCCCGATTTTGCCCTTCACAACGCCGTCAATCGTCACCGAGGCATGTGTCACACGCTGAATCACCGCGCGCATCCTTCATCAACTCCACCATTCAAAATAAAAACCGGCAGCCCGACATATTGCAGACCGCCGAAGAATTTATGGCTGTTCGCCGTTTTCGTTTTTCAGCTTCCCGTATTCCCGCTTGATCGCCTCGAAGCTGTCAATGCTGATAATATGCTCGATCCTGCAGGCGTCCTTGACGGCGGTATCCGGGTCAACGCCCAACAGCATGAAATACTGCGAAATCGTGCGGTGTCTCTCGTACATTCTGTCGGCAATTTCATAGCCGCTGTCGGTCAGGGTTATGAAGCCGTTGTCGTCCACGCTGATGTAGCCGTTCTCCCGAAGATTCTTCATCGCAACGCTCACGCTCGGCTTGGAAAAATTCAGCTCGTTGGCAATATCGATCGACCGCACGGAGCCTTTTCGCTCCTGAATGATGAGGATCGTTTCAAGGTAGTTCTCAGCGGATTCTCTGATGTTCATTTCGTCGTCACTTCCTAACATAAGGAATTGCATGTCCGGGATTTTCCGGAACACGGTAGGATTACACTTTATTATACACCGGTTCACCCGCAATTACAACAATTTTCCACAGAATTCATAGAAAAATGATTGAATTTTTCGTGAATAAGCCGCCTTACTTAAAGTAGAGATAGAGACGGCACTGCAGCGTGCCGTTGTAGAGCTTGCGCTGCTTGTCGCACCGGCGACCGAAGTACTGCTCGAACTGTTCGTCCGGCGTGATGACGGCATAGCTCCAGCCGTCCCGGCGGACAAATCTCTCGCCCATCGTCCGGTAGATGCTCCGCGCGCCCTCCACATCCAGCAGGCGCTCGCCGTAGGGGGGATTGCACACCACCACGCCCTTCTCTCCGTCCGGCTCAAAGTCGGCTATATCGCGCCGCTCAAAGACAATGCGCTTGGACATCCCCGCCTTGTAGGCGTTCTCCCGCGCCAGCTCGATCACGTCCGGGTCAATATCGTAGCCGCAGGCGGAGAATTCCGCGTCCCGACGGATCAGATCCTTCGCGCGGCTGCGTTCGCTGCGCCAGACCCCGGCGGGAATGACGCTCCAATCCTCCGCGGCAAACGACCGGCGGAGTCCCGGGGCGACGTTGAGCGCCTTGAGCGCGGATTCAATGAGGATGGTGCCCGAACCGCAGCAGGGGTCGATGACATGGGAATGGCTGCGCACGAACGCCACATCCGCCATCGCTGCCGCCAGCGTTTCGCGTATCGGCGCTGTAGCCCCGTTGCGGCGATAGCCCCTCTTATGAAGGCTTGCGCCGGAGGTGTCGAGCATCAGCAGCGCGCTGTCCTTCATGAGAAGAAACTGAATGCGGTGAGGCGCGCCGGTTTCCTCGAACCAGCTGAGGGCATATTTTCGGGAAAGGCGGTCGACCACCGCCTTCTTGATGATCTTCTGACAGTCGGGAACGGAATGGAGTCTGGAGCTGAGACAGCTTCCCTTGACGGGAAACGCGTCGGATTTGCCGATCCAGCGCTCCCACGGCAGCGCCTTGGTGCCCTCAAACAGCTCGTCGAAGGTCGTCGCCCGAAAGCGTCCCATGACAATGCAGATGCGCTCGGCATAGCGGCTGCCCAGATTCGCCCTGACCAGCATGCTCTCGTCGCCCTCAAAAAGCACCCTTCCGTTTTCGGCGGCGACGTTTTCCGCGTCCATCCGCCGCAGCTCTCCCGCCACAAGCCCTTCCACGCCGAACTGACACGGAGCTGCCATCAGTATTTTGTTGCTTGTTTCAGCTATGGTAATCAAAACCTTTCTCTATTAAGCTCACACCTTTTTCTGCGGACAAAGCTCGTTCCAGCGGTAGGACGTGCCGTCGGTGCGGATGACAAGAATACATTCGCGGACGCCGGACTTCTTTTTCCTCTTCAGCTCGCATTTGTACACCACGGAATCGCCGCCCCGGTAGGCATAGAGAAATTCCAGGGGACAGCCCTTCTCATTGATCCGGCGCATGAGCCGCTCCATCGTAAACCGTCTGCGGACGGCCTTGCCGTTCTTCTTCTCATAAAAGACATAGCAGGTCACATTCTCGTCGGGCGTGCCGACAGGGAGATTGAAATCCACCTGCGCCGCGTCGGTGCGGAGGGTCTTGCCGTAGGTGTTGCGGGGGTGCTTCTTGCCGATGCAGATGCCGTCGGAGAAGATGAAGGACACAAGCCGGTCGCCAAGCTGCATGCCCGTTGCCCGACAGTCGTGAAGGCTGATGAATTTGTCGCTGTTTTCCGTAAATTGATACATACACAAGGATCCTTTCGTTTATTAGATGGTTATTTCTATCAATAGATTTTCAAATCCGGCAACCACGCTTTCATAATAGCCGTCGCCCGTGGTGCGGGGGCCGCTGACAATCTCATAGCCGCCGGAACGCAGCCGTGCCGTCAGCTCATCGACCCTCTCGCGGCTGCCGACGCCAAACGCCGTGTGGACATAACCCGAATGCGGCAAAGCGTTGTCGATCTCCGCCACCTCCGGCTTTTGCATGATCTCCAACCGCGCGCCGCCGTCAAAGGTGAGAAAGTAGGAGCAAAAGCCCGTCCTTGGATTGCGGTACAACTCGCCCGCGCTGGCGGAGAAGTATTGCTCAAAGAAGGCCTTCGCGCCCTCAAGGTCGTTGAAATAAGCCGCCACATGCTCGATTTTCAAACCGCGTCACTCCCTTATTCTCACAAAGCTGCCCCTCGGAACAGGCGTTCCGTCATAGGGAATCCGAACCGTCATCATGGCGTGGGGCGCGGCTTCGATGGGACGGTTCTCGCCGTCGTACATCTCCGTCACCTTCAGCAGGAAGGGCTTTTCGCGCGGCGGCATCACGTCAAGGGTATCGCCCACGCGGAACCTGTTGCGCTGGCTCAGCGTGAGCCAGCCGCCGCCGCATTCCTCCACCATGCCGGCGACCTTGTACTCGCGGACGTAGCCGCCGTTGGAAAGCACCTGTCCCGGCTCCCCGCCGAGGTAAAAGCCGGTGGAATACTCCCTGTGGCTCACCTTCCGCAGTTCGTCCGAGATGGCGCCGTCCGGCATGTAACCGGGAGAGGGCGACGCGTAATAGCCGTCGATCGCCTGCCGGTAGGCGTTGGTCACCGCCGCCGTGTAATACGCGGATTTGGCGCGCCCCTCGATTTTGAAGGAGGTAATGCCGCACGCGATCAGACGCGGTATATAGTCGATCATGCACATATCGCGGGAATTGAGAATGTGCGTCCCGTGATCCTCAAAGATCTCGAATTTCTGCCCCTCGCGCTTTTCCTCGGTGAGGTAATATTTCCACCGGCAGGGCTGCGCGCAGTCGCCCCGGTTGGCGTCGCGTCCGGTCATATAGCTTGAAAGCAGGCACCTTCCGGAGAAGGAAACGCACATCGACCCGTGGACAAACGCCTCGATCTCCAACTCCGGCGGCGTCTTCGCCCGCAGCTCCGCGATTTCCTCAAAGCAAAGCTCCCGCGCCAGCACCACCCTTGACGCGCCCATATTGTAAAATTCGGTGGCGGTGGCGTAGTTCGCCACACCCGCCTGTGTGGAGATGTGGATGTGAACGCCCGGCGCGTACTGCTGCGCCAGCCGCATCACGCCTATGTCGGCGATAATGAAGGCGTCAGCGCCCGCGTCCGCCGTGCGTTCCAGAAATTCCGGCAGCGCGTCGATTTCGCCGTTGCGCGGGATGGTGTTGCAGGTGACATACACCCTCGCGCCGGCGGCATGCGCCAGCCTCACGCCCTCGGCAAGCTGCTCATGAGTAAAATTATTCGCGCCGGCTCTCATGCCGAACCGCGTTCCCGCCAGATACACCGCGTCCGCGCCGTACAGCAGCGCGCATTTCAGCCGTTCGATGTCCCCGGCGGGAGAAAGCAGCTCCACGCGGTTTTTCTCGATCCGTGTCCCGGACATATTCTTTCCCCCCCGCCATCCAACCTGTTGCATTTATCATACCACAAAAGCCGCGACAAATCAATAACTTTTCTCCGTCCCACAAAAGAATATGAAATAAAATTCCAAAAAAGCCTTGATTTTGAGGGAACTGTATGCTATAATTCATTTCACGGAGTCATCCGAAGCCTGCCGGTGTGGTGGAATTGGCAGACACACGGGACTTAAAATCCCGTGATGGCAACATCGTACCGGTTCAAGCCCGGTCACCGGCACCATGGTGTGCCCGTCGGTTCTTTTGCCCTTTTGCAAAAGAACCGACGGGCTAAGAGAATAAAGAATAGAGAATAGATAACAGATAATCGTTTTTCCTTGTAAAGGTCACTTTTGTCGCTGCCATTGACGGCAGGTATTATCTATTCTCTTTTATTTTAGTTTTAAGGAGTAAACGGATTGAAAAAAATCATATTTGTTCTGCTCAAATACGGAATGAGATTCCTTTATTTCTTTATGAAGCTGCTGACGCCCGTGAGGGACAAGGCGGTGTTCCTCAGCCGACAGTCGGATAAGCCCTCGGAGAATTTCCTGCTGCTGCGGGATGAGCTGCAGCGGGTCTCGCCTTCGACGCAGTGCGAATTCTATTGCCGTCTGGGGCTGAAAAGCGAGATGGGGCTTTCCTACGCGCTGCTCATGCTGCGGCAGATGAGGGCGCTCGCCGGGGCGAAGCTCTGCATCACCGAGAGCTACTGCATCCCGGTCTCCGTTCTCCGCCACAAGAAGCAGCTGCGCGTCGTACAGATTTGGCATTCTATGGTGGCGGTCAAGAAATTCGGCTGGCAGACGGTGGACATGCCGGAGGGAACCTCCTCCGACATCGCCCGCATCATGGATATGCACAAGGGCTATGACCTCGTGGCAGTGGGCAGCGAATACATGCGCCCCTTCTTTGCCGAGGCCATGCGAACGCCGGTCGAAAGGATCCTCTCCCTCGGAACGCCTGTCGCCGACAGGCTTCTTTCCTCCGCCGGACAGCGGGAGGAACTGCGCAGGCAGTTTGACGCGGCATACCCGCAGGCAGAGGGCAAAAAAATCGCAGTCTGGCTCCCGACCATGCGCCGCGATTACCCGATCGACTGCGACGGCATGCTGAAGGGCTTTGACTGCGAAACATACGCGTTGGTGGTAAAGCTCCACCCGCTTGACCGCCAGACGGTCGTCACGGGCGGCGAGGCTATTGCCGATACAAAATTCACCACGGAGCAGGCGATCCTGCTGTCCGACTGCGTGATCTCCGACTATTCGGGCGCGGCGGCGGAAGCGGCGCTGTTAGACAGACCGGTGTACTTCTTCGTCCCCGACACGGAGCGCTACGCCGCCGAATGCGGCATCAACGTCAATCCCCTGAAGGTGTTCCCGAACGTCTCCTTTGCCGACCCGCGGGAGCTTGTCGCGGCGGTACTCGGCGAACGGGCGGGCGCGTCCGACATGACCCTTGTGAAGGAGCTGCTCTGCGGCGGCTGCGACGGACATTCCACCGAAAACATCATTCGGCTCGCCCTCACACAAGCCGGTTGAAATTCTCAATCAGCCACTTGGCGACGCTGTCCTCGTCGTTGCACCCGATCACGTCGTCAGCGACCCGTTTCAGCGGCTCGACGGCGTTTGCCACGGCATAGCACTCATCGGACACCTCAAAGAGCGGCACATCGTTGATGGAATCGCCGAAGGAAATGATGCGCTCCATGCCCGTCAGCTTCTTGATGGTGTCGAGGGCGTGCGCCTTGCTGACGCGGTAGTCCATGATCTCCAGCCAATAGTGGCTGGGCGGATAAATGTCCTTTTGCAGCATACAGCTCAGCGAATCCTCCGACGTCAGGTCGGCGCGGATGGGCGAAAGCAGCTCGTCGGTGTCCTCGATGCAGGTGACATAGAAGATTTCCCCGCAGAAGAGGTCGTCGAAGCTGTCGACCGGGAGCATTCTCCCGTCGCCCTCGCGCGAATCGAGATAACTCTGCAAGCCGGCGCTCTCGGTGCCCCGCTGCCACAGCACCTTTTCCTCTCCGTCGAGGTAGGTGTAGATCAGCGGACTGATGCCGAAGCGGTCGAGGGTTTCCCGTATCAGATCGACCTGCCGCCCGTCAAGCCCCTGAATTTCGATGATCTCGCCGGTCTCCGGGCTTTTGATGCACGCGCCGTTGTAGGTGATCACGGGCAGCGAGACCTTCAGTCCCTTCGTCACCTTCCGGGCGGAATTGAGCGAACGGGCAGTCGCATAGGTAAAATTCACTCCCCTGCTCATCAGGGAGTTGAGGGCGTTCACGGTAAATTCGGACAGACGCACGCCGGAATTCAACAGCGTGCCGTCAAGGTCTGAAATGACCATCGTATTCAAAAAATATCACTCCAAGGATGTTAGTATATTGATGAAATTAGGAAATACCGAAATTAAGGGCAAGGCGGTTCTCGCGCCCATGGCGGGCGTGACCGACCGCGCCTTCCGCGAGCTGTGCATGGGCTTCGGCGCGGCATACTGCACGAGCGAAATGGTGAGCGCGAAGGGTCTGATCATGAGCGACCGCAAGACCGCCGCGCTGCTGACAATCTCCGAAGGCGAGCGCCCGATGGCGCTGCAGCTCTTCGGCTATGAGCCGGAGGTCATGGCGGAGGCTGCCAGAATCGCCGCGGAGCATTCCCCCGCCGCCATTGACATTAACATGGGCTGTCCCGCGCCGAAAATCGCCGGCAATCACAGCGGCAGCGCCCTGATGAAGGATCCGGCGCTGTGCGGCAGGATCGTGGAGGCCATCGTGAAGGCGGTCAGCCTTCCCGTCACCGTCAAGCTCCGGAAGGGCTGGGACGCGGACAGCGTCAATGCCGTGGAGGTCGCCAGAATCTGCGAAGCGGCAGGCGCCTCCATGATCGCGGTACACGGACGCACGCGGGAACAGATGTACGCGCCCCCCGCCGACTGGGAGATCATCGCCGCCGTGAAGAAGGCGGTGTCCGTTCCCGTCATCGGCAACGGCGACATCTACACCGCGCGGGACGCAATGAACATGATGGAGCAGACCGGCTGCGATCTGGTAATGGTGGGAAGAGGCGCGCTGGGCAACCCGTGGATCTTCCGCGAGATCAATTCGCAGTACGAGTCGGAACGCCCCGTTTCCCCGCCCGGCATCTACGAAAGAATGACCGTCATGAACCGTCACATTCAGAAGCTCTGCGAATACAAGGGCGAAAATGTGGGCATGCGCGAGGCGCGCAAGCACACCGCGTGGTACATGCGGGGCATCAAGGGCGCGGCAAGACTGCGTGTGATGTGCGGCGAACTGCGCACGCTGAACGACATGAGAGAGCTGACGCGGCAGGCGCTTCTTGCCGCGCAGGAATAGCGCTTATCAGATAAATAACAAAAACGCACTGCATGGATTGAAGCCAGTCAAAATCTGTGCAGTGCGATTTTCATTAATGCATCAGTTATCCTCTTTGTGCTCAGCCACCTTGACAAATACAAAGGCACCCACCATGACCACCATAAACACGCCCCCGCAGATGATGAAAGCAGTCGAATTCTCCACGGGCTTCAATGTAATGTTTTTGGTGTCATGCTCCAGCTTCTGAATGGAATCGGGATTGACAAAGCCTTCGCTCTCCGAAACAGCCGTTGTCTGATCGTTTTTATGAACCAGCTCCGGATCGGATTGAATAAAATAGTAAATCAGTCCCACTACCGAAAACATGATCAACAGAGAGAGCAGCGTCATCAGCAGCAGATTGCGCTTTCCGTCCGCTTTTGTCTCCTTCTTTTTTTCATCAGAAGGCTGCATTTCGCTGATTTCTGACTTGTTGTCAGTAATATTTGCACTGTTTGCAGTATTCACAAACCTCAAACCTTTCCAAGATGTCATATCACCTTGATATTTTAGCATATTCCGGTTGCTTTTTCAACCGTATTTTTAAATAAATTTAAATATTTGGAAATGTTCAGATATGACAGAATTCAGTTCCGCCCTGAAGACGGTCTCCCGCGCCCGTCCATGGCGTTCTCAGGATGCATCCTGCGCTGTCTTTTCCGGCGTTCCTCCATGAGATACCTTTCCTGATCGGTCAGCTCTCTCTCGGGGCGCACGTCACGCCTTTCCCGGCGTTCCTCCCCGCCGGAATCCCTCCTGCGACGTGCAGGACGCTCGTCCTCTCCGAATTCGTCCCTTCTGCGACGTGCCGGGCGCTCGTCCTCTCCGAATTCGTCCCTTCTGCGACGTGCCGGGCGCTCGTCGGAAGAGTCCTGTGAACGGGTAAACGCCCGCCGTTTTTCCATGATATAGCGTTCCTCCTCGGTAAGCTCGGCGTCATCCGCATAATCCATCGCATCCGGCTCGGGAGAATAACGGTCTGCTTCGTTCTCCGACTCTCTCCGGGTATCATATTCATCCGCCATATCGGAAATATCCATGCCTCTTTCCCGCGCCTTCGCCATATCGGAAAGCTCCCGCAGACGGCTTCTGACGGAACCGCCCGAACGCGGCTTGGAAGTCTGAATCTCTGGCTGCACATCGTTTCTGGCGCCGGAGCCGAATATGCTCTGATAAATCCTGGCGGTGGGAATGTCCACATATTCGCCCGCGTGCGCAAGCAGCTTGTTGAACGCCTTCATTTCCTTCTGAAATTTTAGGAAGATCATCAAAACCAACGCGTAAAAGAAGCACGCGGAAATTCTCTCGTAGCATCTCAGTCCGAACATGGCGTGAAGCGCCTTTCCGTTATCCCTCGGAATGCTCCTGAAGATCCACTCGGCGTGATAGCGCAGCTTGTCGGTATCCACCAGCTTGCCGAGATTCGACCAGTCAAATTCCTTTTTCCACGCGAAGCTCAAGGCGCTGTAGGAAAGCAGCGTCCTGATGGAGGTCACGATCATGGCAAGAGCCGCCGCGAGAGCGCCCACCGTACCAATGACCGGGCGCAGCCTGAATTCCATGCAGGACATGACCAGATTCACCAGCAGCGCAAAAAACGCGCCGAATGTCAGAAATTCCAACAGGCTTCCGGATATTCCCAGCAGTCTTCCCTCGCGCAGCAGAGAAGCCAAGGAATTCAGCAGCAGCATAAACGCCGCGGCGGTGGCAAAAAGCAGGCTGATCATGCTGAAGGCAAGCCCCATCGACTTGATTCTGGCAAAAATCGCAGCCGTCAGCAGTCCGAGCGGCAGCATGATATAGCCGGCATACAGCATATTGCTGCGCAAAGTGCTGCCAAGCGTATTGGCCTCCAGCATATTCATGCGGAAGGCACAGACGCAGAATACAGCAGACAAAAGGCTCACCATCAGCACGGATGTCTTGCAGAGAAATCTTCTCACGCCGTCCGACGGCGCGATGATATTGCTGTAGTTGTTGTCCATGATCGGTTCATTCCTCCGGTTCTGTAAAAAAACAACGTCAGGATAATACGCATACACAGAGCTTTGCTGAATATCAGATCACTGACGTTGTTCTTTTGTCACATTTACACTGATTGACCGTCCGCGGCATTCTCCGACTTGTCCGCCGGCGCCGCGTCCGTGGTTTTCCCGTCTCCTGCCGTCTCTCGGCTTCTTTATCGTCGGCTTTTTCACGCGCATCAAAGGCGGTTTCAAACGCTATTTCGGGAGAAACGCCAGGCGCATCGGCTTCCTCCGGAGATGCGGATTCCGTCTCTTCCCCGCTGCACTCCTGATCGTCGCCGCTCTTTTTGGCGTCAGTTTTTTTGCCGCTCTTTTTCTTTTTGCCGTTCTTTGTTGTCCGGCTCTTTTTCTTCTTGGGCGTTTCGGACTCCTCTTCAAACTCAATGCGGTAATTCTTGTCCCTGATGGCGTTGTCCACCTCATTGAACACCCTGTCAACCTGGTCGATGGCATTCAGGAAAAGGAACCACAGCGCGGCATAGAAAATCGGAGCAATGCCGAGCCGGATAAAATCGCACAGACCGGAGCTGTAGAATCCGTCTCCCGCGCCCTTGACCCAGATCTTTGTGACAAAGAAGACGATCGGCATGACGATATTGATGCCAAGTCCTACAAGGGCAAGCATTTTGAACGAATCGGAGTAGCTGCGGCGGATCATGTTCTGATTCAGCACCGTGAGGATAAACATGGCGGCAAACGCGCAGGCAATCAGCCATCCCAGATACACCACATAAAAAACCGACATGGCGACGGGGTATTTGCCCGTGTGCAGTATTTCATCGGCGAAACGGTACAGCACATCGTAGATAAGCATTCCGTAATAGGCGAGTCTGGCATATTCAAGATAGATCAGCGGCTTGATGCCGAGTCTCGGCATGTTCTCCCCGCAGTTCATGAAATAGACGTAATATGCCACCAGAACCAGTCCGAGACAGCAGGCGAGATCCATGACAATCAATCCGTTGGTGAGAGGATTCATCACATAGCTGCTTTTGCCAACCAGCTTCAGAACGTCGCCGATCGCGCCCAGTATGCCGCTGAGTATTATGCTGTAAACAAAGAAAATGCCGTCGCTGAGGCAGTCGCTGATAAAGATTCTGCCGTCAAGACCAATCTGTCTGTTGCCTTTCAAAGCTGATCATTCCTCAATAATAAAATTATGCATAAGCCGACACGCATGGATATACAAATGTATGATACCACAAAAGCCGTACAGGTTCAAGGCTAAATTGCAAATCACCATAAAAATTTACCGAAAATCCACAATTTCGGCGGCGTCAGCCGTTTCTCCTCCTGTGGGTGTTTCTCCGCTCTGTCGAGCGCTTGGCGCGGTAGTGGGAAAAGCCTTCTCTGACGGAAGCGTTGGCGTCGGGGTTGGCGTAGCGTCTCACCCTGACCCGGCTTCCCCTCGTTTCCGGCTGCGGCTTCTCCGCTGGCGCGTCGAAATCATCGTCGAAGCCGTCGTTGAAGCTGCCATCCCCCCTATCCGCCTGACCGGGAAAGCCGCCCGTATCGCCTGTGAAATCATCATCGAAGCCTTCGTCGAAGCCGCCGTCCGCCTGACCGGAAAAGCCGCCCGTATCGTCTGTGAAATCATCGTCAAAGCCGTCGTCAAAGCCGCCGTCATAAGGCTGCTGCGAGACGGCGCGGTTGTAGACCCGGCTGTACTCGGTTTCGATCTGCTGCCTGCGGGGATCCACCTTTTCCTCCGACTCAAAGCCGTACCGGGAATTCATATTGAACGAATACGCTTCCATATCGGTAAAATACTGCCTGTCATCATTGATGCCGCGATAATTGTAGGGATCCTCCTCGGGCGGCTTTTCATACACTCCGATTCTGCGGCGCTGTTGCTCGTTGGTATCGCTGATGGAGGCGATGAGACTGTAAAGCTCGTCCTCAGCGGCACGAACCTCCTCGATATTGTCCGGCTGCCGGATGTCGCCCGGACGGATGCGGGTATCGGTGCTTACCGTGCTGATGTACTGTCTCATCCGGTCATATTCCTGCTCGGTCTCACCCGGCTTGTTCTGTTCCTCCAGGAGCCTTGTAATGTCCGACGCCAGAGAAGGCGTCCCGATGCCGTCGTCCTCAGGATGATAATCCGGTTCCGGCGGCACGTAGACCTTGGGGCGGAAGCTCGGGAGCCGGCGACAGAATTTTCTCAGCGCGTCCGCCAACGCGGCAAACACTCCTCCCGCGCTGCCATCCGGCGGCAGCGCTTCTTCCACGCCGTCGGGGGACTCAATTTCACCTTCATCAGGCGCGTTGTCCCACGCTTCCCTCCCCTGTTCCGGCATAAAATCCCCATCGTCCGGCAGAAGGTCATAGCTCTCCTGCGGCGCGGCTGAGAATGGCGCCTGCGCATATTCTCCGTCGTAGCAGGGCTGCTGCCGTTCTTCCTGTGGCGGGAGCCGGTATGCCTCCGCCACCTCGTCACGGAAAGGCGCGTCCGGCGTCCCGCCCGCTTCGGGAAACGGTTCTCCGTAGGCGTCGGACGGATAAACCGGGTCGGACGGCGGAGCGGCAAACCCCTCGTCCACGGCGCTGTCAAACTCACTCGCAAAGGAGGCGTCAGACCCGTCCAGTCCGGTGGCGCGCACATGCTTCCCTTTGCCGGTGAAGCGGTCGGCAATCGACCTGAACAGCGAGGCGAAGGCGTCCTTCAGATCCGCCTTCTCCCTTCCCGCACGGGACCCGGACCGCCAATCGCTCTCCGCCTCGCCGCCGGACTGATCGGAGACCCGGACGCTGTCGTCAAAAAACACCGTCCCGTCATGGAATTCCTCATCCGTCGGTTCATCAAAGCCCTTGTTCCGCCCGTCATCCGGATCGTCGGCAGATCCGCCGCCGAAATCGTCGCTGAAATCATCGTCGAAGCCGTCGTCAAAGCCGTCGTCAAAACGGTTTCCAAGGTCTGCACCGTCCTCTACATTGCAGAATCTGTCAAAATCCGGCAAGCCTATCTTCCTTTCCACTAAAGATTCGTAATAATTATGATAGCACACTCATAGTTATAAGTAAATCATTTTTGAATAATTTTTTCAGAATCATCTCAGAAAATGCCGGAGGAAAAGAACATGATGAATGACATCTTTGCCGCCCTTCTGCTTCTTGCGGCAGTGTGGGGCGTCGCCTCGGGAAACAGCGCGGAGGTTTCGTCCGCCATGCTGAAAAGCGGAATCGGGACGGCGGAGCTGATGTTGACCGTCGCGGGCGGCATGGTGATGTGGAGCGGCATCATGGCGATCGCGGAGCAATCGGGGCTGACCGACCTGCTCACCCGCGTGATACGCCCGCTGCTGAGGGTCATTATGCCGGAACTGGAAAAAGGGAGCGACGCGGAAAAATACGTCTGCATGAATATCTCCGCCAATATCCTCGGTCTCGGCAACGCGGCGACCCCTCCCGGTCTCAGAGCCATGAAGGCCATGGCGGAGCAAAACCGTTCTCTCAACGGAAAACCCTCCCGGGAAATGGTGACCTTTGCCGTGCTGAACACCGCCTCGGTGCAGCTCATTCCCTCGACGGTAATGACGCTCCGCAGCGCGGCTGGTTCTGACGACCCGGGGGGCATACTGCCCTGCGTGTGGATTACATCGGCATGCGCGCTCGCTGCCGGACTGCTGATGTGCCAAGCGCTGGGACGGTACAAACAACAGGGCGATTGCAGGCTATCAGAAGGGAGGTCGCGAAAACGGGCAGCTATATAGTCATTTTCACAATTACAGGGATCGTCGTCTTTGGTCTTCTGAAAGGGGTAAAAATCTTCGACGCGTTCCTAAAGGGAGCGCGGGAAGGCCTGCGCACGGCAGTCGGAATCATTCCCGCCCTCACCGCGCTGACGCTATGCGTCTCGGCACTGAGGGCTTCGGGCGCGGTGGAGGCGCTGGGGGAGCTTGCCGCGCCTGTCATCGGCATGGCGGGCATCCCGCCGGAAACGCTGCCGCTCATGCTGATACGTCCCATTTCGGGAAGCGGCGCGCTTGCCGTCCTGCAGAGCATCCTTTCCTCCAGCGGTCCGGACAGCGCCGCAGGAAGGATCGCCTCGGTCATCCGCCGACCTCACCGGCATGATCGTAGCCGCCCTCACGGTCAGGCTCTTTCTGTGAAACGTGAGGGGAAAATCCATTCAAAAAAGCCGGACGGGAAAAAACCCTGTCCGGCTTTTTGGCAAATGATTGAAACAGACGGCTGACGACGTCTCATGAACGGCAAAAGCTAACGACGGATCACTTCATACCGCATCAGGTTTTCCACCGGCAGATATTTCTCTCCGCACAGGGCAAAATACCTGCCGCACACGGCGCATTGCAGCAACGGATACAGCGCCTCCTCGCCCCCGGCTCCGAGAGATTGGATAAAGCATCCAGAGTCGGAAAGTCCCGTCCGGCAGCATGCCGGCAGGCGTTCCGCCCGCAGCGTGGCGCGGTGAATGGCATAGCCGCTTGCGGCGGCATTAAAATGCTCACGCAGACCTCCCAAATTCCCTCATCCTTTCGGAAAGCTCGGTATAAAGCC
>ONDC01000082.1 GCA_900316495.1 uncultured Eubacteriales bacterium | reverse complement strand
CTGCGTGGAAGGAGAAGTGCGTCTCTTTGACCGTCTCTTTGACGTTCCCAATCCTGACGCCGCCGACATGGATTTCATGGAGCACATCAATCCCCATTCTCTCACGGCTAAAACCGGTTGCAAATTGGAGCCGTGTCTCCAGCTTGCCCAGCCCGGCGAGGGCTTCCAGTTCCTGCGTCTCGGCTATTTCTGCGTGGACAGTGTGGACTCCACCCCGGAGCATCTTGTGTTCAACCGCTCCGTCGAGCTGAAGGATTCGTATAATTTCAAGGGCTGAGAAAAAATAGTGACAAACAGTACGCCCCGGAGGGCGCTTCCATTCATTTGCGAAGCAAACCCCTCCGGGGCGGTTTTTATTTTGGAAATGCATTTTTTCTGCCGCTTATTTGAAAGAAACCGTCACTGTATCCGACTTCACGGAATCTCCCGCGCCGTCCTTTATCTCGCAATACAGCTGAATCCCGTTCCATGTCGCGTTGGGCGTGACGGTTTCCGTGGCGTGCGTGCGTCCCTTCCATTTGTTCCACGCGGTCTGTCCCGCCTTCTTGAAATACCACTGGTAGGTAAGACTCACGCCCTCGGCTTTGACGGAAAGCTGAATCGTATCGCCCAGCGCCATTGTCTGACTGACAGGCTGCACGGTGATCTTCGGCGCGCCGCTCACTGTAATCCTTGCCGTGGAAGAACTGACCTTCGCCCCCGCCGCGTCCCTGATCTCGCAGTACAACTGAATCCCGTTCCATGTCGCGTTGGGCGTGACGGTTTCGGTGGCGTGCGTGCGTCCCTTCCATTTGTTCCACGCGGTCTGTCCCGCCTTCTTGAAATACCACTGGTAGGTAAGACCCACGCCCTCCGCCTTCACGGAAAGCTGAATCGTATCGCCCAGCGCAACAGTCTGACTGACCGGCTGACGTGTGATCTTCGGCGTTCCGGTAACGGTAATCTTTGCCGGGTTGGACTGCTCCGTATTGCCCGCGCTGTCCTTGACAATACAATACAGTTGAATCCCGTTCCATGTGGCGTTAGGCGTGACGGTTTCCGTAGCATGGGTACGTCCGTTCCACTTGCTGAAGGAGGTCTGTCCCGCCTTCTTGAAATACCACTGATAAGTAAGCCCTTCGCCCTCGGCTTTCACGTTGAGCTTAATTGTGTCGCCGAGCTTGATATTCTGATCGGTCGGCTGGGCTGTAATTTTCAATACCCGCGTGTAGTTGTAATACACGCTGACATTCTCAAACGTGGGGTGGAGCGTAACGCTGCCGCCATATTCGTCCGTGAGAAGCGCTTCCCATTCCTCCCGTGAGCCGGCGTAATAGACCGTCGCAAGTGAGTCGCAGTCTATAAACGCCCACATTCCGATGGAAGTGACGGACTTCGGCACGAAAACGCTTTTTAGCGCCGTACAGTATTGAAAAGCGTATGCTCCGACTGTCTTTACGGAACTTGGCAGCGTCAGATTCGTCAAACCGCTGCAGCCCACAAAGGCGCTGTTTCCGATGGAGGTGACGGAAGCGGGAAGCGAAATGCTTTTCAGTTTCCCACAACCGGAAAAAGCCTTTTCTCCGATGGTTGTAACGGAATCTGCTATCGACACACTTGTCTTCTTTGCGGGACACATAATAAGCGTAGTCCTGTCCTTGTTATACAGAACGCCGTCCTGACTGGAAAATGCCGGGTTTCCGCTGTCAACAGAAATACTCGTAAGGCTTCGGCACGCGCCAAAGGTAAATCTGCCGATGGAAGTAAGGGATTTCGGAATGGTAATGCCGGTCAGCTCCGCGCAAAGTTCAAACGCCCAGTCTCCCAACGACGTGACAGTATCGGGAATGGACAGCGTTCCCGTCTTTTTGGCGGGACAAAGCATGAGAAGCGTCTTGTCCTTGTTGTATAGCACACCGTCCTGACTGGAATAAGAAGGATTGCCGCTCTTGACAACGAATTTCGTCAGGCCGCTGCATGTGCTGAAGGTGTCCTCCCCTATCGCGGTGACGGTCTTTGGAATCGTCACGCTTGTCATGGTGCTGTTCAGTCCAAAGGCAAAATCGCTGATGGAGGTGACCCCTTCCGGAATTACCACATCGCCGCCGCTGCCGTTGTATTTGGTCAGCACGCCGTTTTTGATCGTGAAATCCCCGTCCGCGGCAAACGCGGCCAAGCCCGCGCCCGGCAGGAACGCCGCCAGCATGACGAAGATCAGCGCGATCGAAATGATTTGTTTTTTCATGGCTCTTTCACTTTTCCTTTCCTGATGAAAATCGGATGGCTTCTATGAGTCAGGGCAGGCTCTGAACACAGTGAAAATCATAGAACACTCTTCGCAAGCTCAAACAGCAAAAAGCCTATGAAGAGCGCCAGCGCTGCCAGCACAAGGACGGAGAAGACCGTCAGTCTGCGCCGGCTCGCGTTGATTTTCCGTGTGATTTTTCTCCCATCCTGATTCGCGTAGTATTCATTGGCAATACCCTCCGGCGTTCCCACATACGCAGCAACGTCCTCCATGGTTGCCTGCGGTTTTTCCGCCAGATAGGACGCCACACCCGATCGGATGCCGGGAAGCAGCGTTTTTCTTCCCTTCGGCGGCAGCGCCTTTGCCACGTTGCGCAGGTATTGTCTGATGTCCTTTTCTCTTTGATTCTCTTTACTCTTCATCTGCCGCGTTTTCTCCACTTCTGCTGAGTATAGTTTCAATGTCATTCCTGACCGAATAATAATCCGAAAGAAGCTGCTTCAGATGCTCTCGACCCGCTTCCTCCAGATGGTAGTACACGCGCGTCGCAGCTTTGCCGACCTGCACCTCACGGCTGCTGATAAATCCGTTTTCGATCATCTTGTAGAGCGACGGATACAGGCTTCCCTCGGGAATGAAAAAATTGCCGTAGCTCCGCTTGATCAACGTCTGAATAATCTCATAGCCATACATGTCCCGTTCCTGGAGCAACGTCAGCACAAGCAGCGCCGTGGCGCCGCGCTTGAAGGTGCTTTTGAAATTTCCCGCAGCTATGTCAAGCCCCCCTGTCGATTTGTATTTTCTGAGCGATTGTATTATATACCTCCGCGAAAAAGAATGAATTACTAATTTGTAAAGAATAAGAAAACAATTTAGGAAAATATTATGATTTTAAATTAGGTTTCCTAAGTAATAATCATTTAGTCATCAACAAAAATCCCCGGACATCGCTCCAACCCAAATGAAGCCTTCTGTCCGGGGATGATTGAATGATGACGCCGTATCTGAAAAACTACATGCCGAAGAAATCCAGTTCCTTGCCCTGCGCGTGGCGCTTGAGACAGTAGAAGTAGATCATGTAGGCATACGCCGAGCGGTAGGTATTGGCGGAATGTATCTCAAAATACTCCTTCTCCCCCACCGCGATCTGAATCCGGTTCTTGTGAACGCAGCTCAGCTTGGTGATGTCGTCAAAGTGCCATACAAACTGCTTGGGGCCGAGGTCGACGGTGTTTCCTTCTTCGTCGGTTTCTACAGCGTTTGGCGTGTCAAAAACAAATCTGTCGCTGTATAGCGCAAAACTGCCCTCTCCCATCAGTACGTTCTTCTCGGCGCGCTTGGCCTTGTACAGCTCGTTTTCCGGCGTGATGATCACAGGCGTTTTGCCCGTCGCGTCGTAATGTCCCTCGCTCACCAGCCTGACCGCCTGCTCGCGCTGCCAGTCGTCCCACCGGTCGAAGGAATCGAACACCACGTCGTCGCCCTCCAAGAAGCCCTCGCGGTTCATCGTCACCTTGTACCCGCATTCGGTGCAGAATATGCTGTCGCCCTCGCTCTTCATGACCATCATTTTGCCGCACTTCGGGCACTGGTAGAGCATCCTCTCCGCGCCGTCCATCAGGTCGTGACCCTTGAAGGTAAAATGATGCTCCCGCTGATATTCCATCTCGTTGAAGCTCAGCGCCTCGCAGATCGCGTCGTAGATCTCGTCTACCGACATCTTCGCCAGCTCCTCCGGCTCAATGACACGCACCAGCACGCAGGAGGTTCTGCCCTTGCGCCACGAATTGCTCCAGCGCGGCTTGGTGAGATAGCTGCCCCTCACGTTGAAGAGCGCCAGCGGCATTTTGAATTTCTTGACCAGCTTGGCGATAGCCGGCGCAATATAGCTCGTCTTGGAAGAAAAACAGCAGTTTGCCTCGGGGAATATCAGCAGGCTGCCGCCGTCCTTCCTGACCTGCATGGCCTCCTGAATGGATTTGAGATCCATCTGGGCGCGGACAATGGGAATCGGGCTTGCGATATGCGCGACAAATTTGCCGAAAACAGGGTGCTTGAAAAGATGATCGCTCGCCAGCGCGTGTACCACGCCCGGCACCGAGTTGATCACCATCAGCGGGTCAAGATCGCAGGCGTGATTGCAGAGGATCATGTAAGGTCTCTCGGTAAGATCGTTTTTTGTGCGCTTAAAATTCGCTTTAACCTTCAAAAAAGCCATTGTCAGAGGCTTTCCGATACCGAACCAGAATTTGTGCCGCGGAAGGTTGTATTTTTTTACGGGCTTTTTCTTCTTCGCGTCAGCCTTTTCCTTCGCGCTGTCGTTTCCGTCGGCAGCCTTTTCGGCTTCCTTCTTTTCCTCTATTTCGGACACAATTGTCACTCCCCTGAATTGATTATGGATAGCAGCACGTAAGCATCTTCTACTGCTTCACACTGTCGAATTTTCCGCACGCCGTGCGGAAGGAATCGGTTGCCTTGCGCATTGCTCCGGCAAATTCGCCATAGAGGGCGCGCTCCTGCTTTTCTATCTCCGCGCTGCCCTCCACGGGGTCCTTGTACTGGCGGAACAACTCGTCATAGGTTCCGTAGAATTCCAAAAGCGCATCGCATTTGTCAAAAGCGTCGGCGTAATCCCGCATAGCCTCGTCAAGCGCGCTCTGGGCTTCGGAATAACGCCTGGGGGCATTTTGCCCCGCCAGACGGGAACAGGCGTTCCGCAGCCTGTCCAGCTTCTCCTGAATATCGGCAAGCTGTTTGTCCGACGGCGCGTACGTCCTGTCGGCAATATCGTCGAGCGAATCGCAGAGGGCATTCGCGCAGTCGGTAAATGAAACAAGTCCCTCGTTCATTTTGTCGATATAGCTTCCGCCCTGCTGCGGGTCGGAACCGTCTGTCGAACAGCCCGCTGTCAGAAGCAAAAACGCCGCGCAGCACACCAGAAATGAAACCGCCACTATTTTTTTCATCATCTCATGAACCGTCCTTTGATCGCTATATTCCTACGCCGGGAATCGGTTGCTTCAGAATATAGGGAAGGAAGCTGACGAAAAATACACTCAGCAGGCAGACGACAATGAAGAAGATCATGCCGCCCGATGTGACAAAGTGGCAGAATTTATGCCTGACAGAATCGAGCTTCGGAAGTCTTCTCTCATCCGGAATCTCCAGTCTGAGCCACGAGCGTTCCGCGCCGGACACATGTTCTCCGCCGGAAGACGCCCGTCTTTTGCGTGCGCTCAGACCTGTCGCTCTTGTGATGATGAAGTACAGCAGCGCCGCTCCCGCAAAGATCATGGTGGCATAATCAAAATACGTGACATACTCGGCATAAGGATCGAGCCAATCCGGCAGGAAGTAGCTGAGTATCTGCGGAATAGAGGCGATGATATTGTTGATCAGATGAATCAAGATGGACTGTCTGATGTTGCCCGACTTCGCCGCGACATATCCCATCACCAGACCGATCAGGAATGCCATGGGCGTTTGCAGCATATTGCCGTGCATGAGTCCGAACGCGAAGGCGGAGGCAACAATCGCAAATCCGGAGCCATAATGGGAAAGCGTGCGGAGCATCGCCCCGCGGAAGATGTATTCCTCCGTCACAGGCGCGATGATACAGACCCAGACAAGGTAGCAGATCATTCCCACCAGCGGCATACTTTCCGGTGTATACAGCTTCTCTGTGTTTTCGGGGACATAGCCCATGAACGCTCCGAACCAGTCCTTGAGATAATAATAGGTATTGCACCACGCGGTGTTGAGTCCGAGCGCGGTAAAGAGCGCCGCAAGCGTAAAGAACGGATTCAGCTTGTCCCCTTTGAAGGGGGCGGTGAATTTGTATTTCCACTTGCGCAGATGAAGAGAAGACGGAATCATATTGCCTACAATCGCGGAAAGACCTCCGGCAAACATGACCGGAGCAAGAAGGTAGGCAGTCAATTGCTCGGGATCCCTCAGATTGACTGATCCTCCCGCGCCGATTATCGCGATCACAATGACGGCAACAAGAACGACGACCAACTGCACGCCGAACATCAATCCGTAATCCGCCATCAGCATCCATCCGATACGGGAGCAGTGCTTGCGGAAGAGATTTTTGTCGACAACCTCCTTGGGAAGAACGGGATATTGTACGGGCTGCACGTACATGGGCTGTCCGTACATCGGCGGGGCGTACTGTCCCACAGGCTGCCCGTACATTGGCGGGGCGTACTGTCCCACAGGCTGTCCGTACATCGGCGGGGCGTACTGTCCCACGGGCTGCCCATACATCGGCGGGGCGTACTGTCCCACGGGCTGTCCGTACATCGGCGGGGCGTACTGTCCCACAGGCTGTCCGTACATCGGCGGGGCGTACTGTCCCACGGGCTGTCCGTACATCGGCGGGGCGTACTGTCCCACGGGCTGTCCATACATCGGCGGGGCGTACTGTCCCACGGGCTGTCCATACATGGAGGGAACGAATGGCTGCACCGTCTGTCCGTCTGTACCCATTGTCGGACGGACGCTGTCATCGTCAAACGCACCCGAAAAGGCGGGAACAGTATTTCCCGCGGAATAATCCACATTGCCGTCGCGGTCTGATACGGCTCTCTGGTTATCAAAGTTCTGATTCATTCATTACTCTCCTTTTTGGAAAAGATGATCAGCTTGCTCAGAACGTAATTCATGATAACGACCACAACATTTGAGCAAAGCTTGGCAAAGAGCGATTTGGCGTCCTTCAGCGGACAATTCAGGATCCCGGCGAGCAGACGCTCGATCGCGATATAGCCCATTACGTCCACCATCAGCCAGATAATGAATTCGTCTATTAGCAGCGAAAAAAGCCTCGCGCCTACAAACGAACCCGCTTCACGGGCAATTCCCATCAGAGAATTCTCCTGGCTGTGAAATACAAATATTCTGTTTGTAACATACGCAAATATCACAGCAAATATCCATGCAATGATATTAGAAATAAGAGCGTGAAGTCCGAACGCGGAGCAGCACAGTTGAAAAACCACGATATTGACAACCGTCGTACAAACTCCGAAAAACAGGTAGGAAAAAACCTCTCCCGTCACGATCTTCTTTATTCTTTCCCGCATTCCATTCTTTTTTTCATCGGACATAAGTCACCCTCCGAAAAAATATTATTGAATGAATTTGACTGCTGTGCCGACAGCCAGTATCTCGGAGGCGCCCTGCATGACAGAGGAGGTGGTGTATCTCACATTCACGACCGCATCCGCGCCGAATCTTGCCGCATCCTCCATCATTCTGGCGGTGGCGATCTCACGCGCGTTGTTGAGCATATCGGTATACGCCTTGATTTCTCCGCCAACCAGCGTTTTGAATGACGCGCCGATGTCAGAGCCGATATGCTTGGTCATGACCACGCTGCCCCTGACGATAGAGAGTGTCTGTAGCTTCTGTCCCGTAATGTAATCCGTGTTGACAAGTACCATTTTGCAAAACTCCTTTAAAATACCCATATATTTTACTATCCGATCAGCCAGACCTGCCGGATTTATGTTATTATACCATATAATAACCAAATATGCAATGAATATTTAATATTTTTATCCAACTTACTATGATGCATTTCTCAGACAATTGACTTTTATTATTTCAAGTGCTATAATGACAACTGACATCGGGACTTAATTCCTTTGGCAACTCGTCTTAGAAGGAGATTATCAGAATGAACAACGATTTCTGGAACACTGTACAGGAAGAAAATTCAATTTCATCCATGCTGGAATCCGCCGGGCTGAATACGGTCAAGCCCTCAGATAACAGTTCGCCCGTGCAGGAAGCTCTGCGATCCACCAAAAAAGAGGCAAAAGCACTCCGAGCCGAAGTGAATTCCTATTCATTAGCCGCCGTCTTGGGTATGATCTTACTGTTAGCGCTTTACCTCCTTCAGGTTTATCTTGGGAAGGGGGGTAATTACGGCATGTGTGCCGTTTTATTCGGAAC
The DNA here is from genome assembly GCA_900316495.1 of uncultured Eubacteriales bacterium. GTDB lineage: Bacteria > Bacillota > Clostridia > Oscillospirales > Acutalibacteraceae > RUG762. The sequence continues at coordinate 1,119 of ONDC01000082.1, read as the reverse complement.
GCTTGCCGTTCAGAAAATCACCGTATCCGTGAGGCTTGGTCGCCTTCGTGACGTTATCATTTCCATTATTTATCTGCTTGCCTTCGCCACGGTACTCACCTTCCACATCTTGTGGTTATCAGGTCGTGTGGCATGAGAGAAAAGGGCATTATCTTTGACCTCGACGGAACCCTGTGGAGTACCTCGGCGCAGATCGTTCCCGCGTGGAACGAGGTGCTTCTCCGCAAGGGGTTACCGCTCATTACCGTGGAGCAGATGAATTCCTTCATGGGGAAAACCCCCGACATGATCGCCTCCATGATGCTGCCGGATATTGCTCATGAGAAAGCCATGCGTGTATTTGCGGAATGTGTGGTTGAGGAGGACAGGTATCTTGAACGGCATGGGGGCGTTCTTTATCAAGGTATTGAGGAAGCGCTGTCAGCGCTTAAGAAACGCTTTTTCCTCGCCATTGTCAGCAATTGCAACGAGGAGTATCTCGACATTTTTCTCGACTATCACGGAATGCGAAGGTACTTCGACGACTGTGAGACCTACGGGAGAACGCACAAACAGAAGCATGATAATATCCGGCTGGTTATCGAGCGAAACAGCCTTGTCTCTGCCGTATACGTCGGCGACACGGAGCTTGATCAACAATCCGCGGAAAAAGCGGGTATTCCGTTTATCTGGGCAAGCTACGGCTTCGGCAAGGACATCGCCGCCGAACATATCCTTCAATCCATATCCGAGCTGCCCGACACAATAACACATGTGCTTTGACAGACGTTTTCCTGTGCCTGTCCCAATCCCCCGGACAGGACTATTTCATTTTGGATATTTTTTCTTCATCCGACCAATTTTTTTTAAAAAAACACTTGACAAACGCTCCCGGCTATAGTATAATAACTAAGCGCTTTGAGGAAGTCGCAACAATTCAATCCTTCGGACGTTTAGCTCAGCTGGTAGAGCACCTGCTTGACGTGCAGGTTGTCAGCGGTTCGATTCCGTTAACGTCCACCAAGTCGGTGAACAAAAAAGATGCACCTCCCCTAAAGCCCCGATTTTCGGGGCTTTTCGTGGTTTTAGGGGGCAAAAAACGGCAAGGTTTTTCCGTAGATGCATTTGGCTCATTTTGCC
>ONDC01000228.1:1227-3545 GCA_900316495.1 uncultured Eubacteriales bacterium | reverse complement strand
TGTCCGATAACCGACAGGCTTGTCACCGTTTCAGGAAGATGCAGCGTTTTGATCACGCCGCCCTCCGGCAGCTCCAGACCCGTGACGGAGGTGCCGTCAAACCAGATGTGTTCGAGATTGCCGCAGCCGGAGAGATCGACCGCCTGCGTCAGCACCGGGCAGTTGCGGATATCGATTGTGCGTAGCAGTTCATTGTTGCCGAGATACAGCTCGGTGAGATTGCCGTTGGCATAATCCGATGACCCATCACCCAATTTCAGCCGCTGCAGCTTTGCCGCCTTGGAAAAATCCGCGTAGCCCACCTTCAGCCCCGAAAGGTCGCCAACATCGGCGAGCTGGGACGCGGAATAGATGTAGATTTCCGTGTCGTTCACGCTGTCGAGCGGACAGGTCAGCGTGGTGCGTGTGTTTCTCGCAGAGCGTTCCTGCACCAGATACGAGCCGTACTTGACCGACACATACACGTCGGCGTAGGGCTGAACGGTGATGTTGTCCTTGGCGTAGCCGCGCAGGGTAATGACGTCCGACAGGCTGTCGCCGGCGTTGTATTTGGAGTCGATGTAGCGGAAACGGTTGTAGAGCCACCACTTGCGCTGTTCCGCCTTTGACCCTTGCAGCATGGAAAGATAGGAGGCGTTGCCCTTCTCAACGAGCGGCGCAAGGTATTTGAACCATGCGTCCTCGTTGAAAATCGCCTCCGGCCACTTGCCCTGATGCTCCTCGAACATCCGCTCCACTTTTTCATACGAAAGCGCGCCGGTGGAGCGCAGCCTTTGATACATCGCTTTCATCTCGTCAAAGAACGCCGCGCGCATATTCTTCCACAGCACCGACTGCTGCCCGTTGAATACGTCCGCGCCGCCTTCGGTCGTGTCGATATCCTCAAGGTCATAACCGAAGACAAGTGCCCCTTCGTTGTTGATGCCGATGGCAGTGTCGAAGTCGTAAGGCAGAAAGACAATCTTTTTTCTCATTCCGCAGCGTCACCTCCCATGAATGACGGAAACATATTCTTTGCCCGGGAGTCCACCGCCAGACGGTAGGCGGCGGTGTCGCGGTCGTAGGTGTTTTCCCCGAACGTAACAGGTGAAGGAAGTGCGCTGTTCGTCGCTTTCTCGGTGTCGGTGGCGACAAGCCACTCCGCAAATTCACGCAGCTGCGCCGGGTCGGAATACGGCGGTTCCTCGTCCGGGAATCTCGCCTCAAAATCGCCCTGCCAATCGTCTCCCGAATAATCGGCGGATTTGTAAATGACCCTGTCGGAGGTGTTGTTGCGGACTTCCCACGATTCATCGCCGGGCTGGAATCCGAAGACTTCCTCCGTGGATTTGTCGTTGTTGAAGTTGTATTTTCCCATGAAGACCGTTTCATTCGTCGCGGTGTTGTGCCAGAAAATGACGATGGGAAAGCCGTCGATGCCCTGACGCACGCGGTCATCCTGCCGCTCGGCAGGCGTTTTGTAAGGGCAGGCGTCATTGTAAAGCCTGACAAGCTCCACGTTGTTGGCACCCTCGGAGGACGCCACATCCGCCTTGAAGCAGAAGGTGGACACCGGGATGGAATTTTCTCTGATGCAGTATTTTTCGGCGGTGCTGCCGTTCGCCATCACAAAGCCGCCCTTGAATTTGCCCTTGTAATTCTTGCGCTCGTAATACTGCGAGGAAGTACCCTGCACGTCAAACTGCGCTCCGGTGAAAGTAAAACTGCGCTCGGTGTGGATCGGGTCGGTGAAGGAACCGGAGACGGTCTTCTTGTCGCCCTTGTACTGCGGCAGCTCGTCACATTCCAGAATGAGATACGGCAGGTCGCCCGGGAGCTGCTCCTTGACGATACTGCCGTATGCATTGTAGACCCGGTTGCGCTGGTAGCGGGAGAGCAGCGTGTCGATATTCTGCGTGTCGGCGATCATGTTGTCGAGAATCTGCCCCCTCGTGAGGTCGTTGTCGTAGACCCGGATGGCGTAAATATCCACGGTGCAATCGCTGCTCCCGATGGAAATGTCTGCCGGCTCCCGCTGGGAAAAATCGTCTCCGGCGGGATACTGCACCGCGCCCGACATCACGCCGTTGATGTAGCAGCAGATCAGCCGGTTTTCCGACCGCTTTTCCACCACGAAGCTGACGCGGACGTGTTCGTTTTCCTTGAACTGCATGGCAATTTCCGACTGCTCGGAGGTGAGCTGCGCCTTCTGCGCCGTGACCAAAAGTCCTCTGCCGCCTGACAGACAGCTGAGAATCACCGCGTCATAGTCCATGACCTGCCGCGTGGCAAATTCCAGTTCTATCGTCTTGCCGGTCGTGCGGAAGTCGCTTTCAAAT
>ONDC01000228.1:0-1202 GCA_900316495.1 uncultured Eubacteriales bacterium | reverse complement strand
AGTTCTATCGTCTTGCCGGTCGTGCGGAAGTCGCTTTCAAATATTTTATATGGAATAGTCACCCTCGCGTCGCCCGAAACGCGCAGCGCGGTGATGCCCTCGCCGTCATGCTGCCAGCCGTCCGACTTGAAATTGAATCCCGTCAGTTCAGCGGCAATTTCACCGCTCACCCATTCGGCTCGGTTTTCCTCGGCGTTGCTCCTGCCCTCGGATCTCAGGCAGAGTGCCAGCGCGTCCGTTTCCGCGTGCGCTTCGATGTCGGAAGGCGTGACGGTAATGGAAACGCTTCTGCTCACGCCGCCGGAGGAAATTTCAAAGTTAAAATCGCCCGCTTCGTCCATGCGGCAGGAAAAGTCCTGTCTCCCTCTGCCGACCGTCTGCGTGGAAAGCAGCGCGCCGTTCTTCTTCACCGTGACTTCCGCATTCATGGACGCCGGATTGTAGACGGAATAGCCGATGTGCAGCGTCGCGTACTGGCGGACGGTGAATTCCGTGAAGGAGCAGGTGACAATCGGCGCAAGGTTCATCGGCTCGACGCAGATCAGCTCATAGTACAGCGTGTTGGAGCGAACGGACGCGCCGTTGATCTCCGCTTCAAACCAGCAGGAGAAGGTGTGCGCGCCGTGCCGCTGCTGCGGGATGGTGAAGGACTGCTGCCGCCCCGAAACCGAAGTGACCGCCGTGCCGATCTCGCCGCCGTCCAGAAGGAAATGCACCGTCTTGCTGATATTGCCGGTCGGGACGTAGGGAAAGCTGACCGGACCGGTGTAGGCAACGGCGTCGTCAAAGGAGGAAGTGAGCGTGAGCAGTACCACGGTAATGGAGAAATTCAGCGTGCGGCTGTTGCCGTAAACGTCCGACACATTGAGCTTGACGGAGGAGGAGCCGACCGACAAAAAAGGCGCAAGGTCGATTGTCACATCGCCCTGCGCTATGTCGGTGACGGCTTTGACCGCGCCGCCGACCGTGATCTTCATGGTGCCGTTGCCGGTGGGAATATCGTCCTCCAGCGACGTCCAGTTGATGGTGACCGGGAGGGAATCTCCGTCCGCAATCGTGCGGGAGAGAAAGCCGGATTTGTTGGTAAGCGTCAGCTTGGCGTTGTTGCCCGAAGAACCGCCGCCTCCACCGCTTCCTCCGCCTCCGGAGAAGGGACCGAGAGGTCCCACCACCACATCGCCGTCGGAGGTCATGTAGAGAAA
>ONDC01000040.1 GCA_900316495.1 uncultured Eubacteriales bacterium | reverse complement strand
AAAATTGCATGAGGTGCCGCTCAGATTATCTTCGTAGACCACAGCGTCACCCGACCGGATGACAACATGATAACCGACCGCCCCCGTACATGCCTTCCAGCTCACACCCGTCCTGGAATTACAGGAGACATATTTGGATTCCGGTACCACAACCGGCTGATCCAGCTTTCCTACATAGAAGGCATACTCTCTGGATGGCATCCAGTCATACTCACCATTTGATTCAACAGCGGAAACAACCGCTTTGTAATATCCGTCCGGAAGGTCTTTCACCGCATAAGACGATTTCCCGGAAACCGTCTTCCTGAAGCACTCCGTACCATCGGATGTGATGCAGACCGTATAATCCGAAACGCCCTCACAATCGTTCCATTTTACATTGACCTCGCCGTCATGCGCGAAATAAGTTTCAGAAGAATCAATCGTGATACGCCGTTTATTTCCCACAAAAAATGCGTAAGTCTGGGACGTAGCCGTCTGTAAGCCGCCGTTTTTGTTTCTGGCTTCAACCGTCACCTCGTAATATCCGTCCTCAGGAGACACGGAGTACGTGGTGTCTTTCAGAACAGTATCGCAGTAGCTTATCGTATCGTCTTTTTTCATCGTGAAGCGATACCCGGTCGCACCAACGCATTTGTTCCAGGTGAAGTCAATTGTTGCGCCGTGAGGATAGACCTCGTCGGTGTTTTCGAGAACAGGCGTATCGAGATAACCGATGGAAAACAAAACGCGCGAACTCTTTTTCTTTATGTTTCCGCTGACGGCGGTAACATAAGCCACATAGTTACCCTTTCCTTTATTAACATAGTAGTAATTGGAAGTAACTACCTCCTCCGAAACGACAGTCTCTCCGTCCTTGATCACATCCACCAGATAATAGCTCGCGTTTTCAACCGTGTTCCACTTGACGGGGACATTTGCGTTTTCCGCGTAGTATCTGTAAGTCGTCGAGGCTTTAGGCGCAGAGCTGATGGAGGCTGTATCCGTCACATTGTATCTCGTGAGACTCTCGTATGTGCTTCCTCTGTAGTAGAAACATCCATCCGAGTCAATCACGGAGCTTTTTTCAATAACCACCTTCCTGGCGACAGGGGGAGTCTGCTCATAAATGACATAATATTTGTCGGTCACGTCGCCGATCCAGATGACGTGGGAGCTCTTGTTGAGGGCATCGCCCGGCTTGACATCCCTTGCCCGCGCCTTCTTTTTATGATTGGCGTGTTTACAGTTTTCGATGGAGGAAACATTATTGCCCATATAATAGCCGCCCATTACCTCGCTGACAAACGAAGCGCAGCATGAGCCGTATACCGGGCCGGTTCTTTCTTCCCTTCTGCTTTTGCAGATAGCCGTTGTGGAATAATTGGAGGACGCCAACTGCTTATACTCGCTCAAGGTTACCAGACTCCGTTTGACAACCTCGGAAGTAAAGAGGGTAAAGGGCATTCCCTTCACCTTTTTTCCTGCTTTGAAAACAGTCGATCCTTCGTACAAGCCTTTATTCCAGGTAGCCATATTGCGCGAAGGCACCCATTCGTAATTGACAATCGCCTCTGCTCTTGCGCGCATACTGGAAAGAGACATGGATTGGGCTGCATCCGCCTGAATCCATCCGTCCGTGCTCGCTATCATGGTAATTACCAGATCCAAAGCAAACAAAAGCGCAGCCAGACCAGCCATCAGTCTTCTGTTTCTTATGTATCTGGATAGCTTTCTTTTCATTAAAGAGACCTCCCAAACAATCATCCTATCCTAAATTATAATATACGAATAAATAAATGTCAATCAGATTTTTTACTCTTTTTCCACAATTAACAATTTTGCTGATAAAAAAATAGATAAAATATCACGTCCCCAACCGTAACGCCTCACAAAAGGCGCTGCGGTCGGGGACAAATTTTAACAAATACGGCAGGCTTCCCTTGCGGCAGGAAAAGTTGGTACGGTTTCATGTCAGGCTTTCGGGAAGCCGGACAAACAGAGAAACAGCTGCATTTGTTGATCCGGGAAGCCCCGCCGTACAGTCCCGCCGCCGACAGTGCCTTCCTTTATCATATTATGCCTCATCTGCGCCGGCGTTATTATCTCCTTTTGCAAACACATGCAGAGAAAATTTTACAATTCATCACTTCTCTGTCACAAAAAAATCATTGACAACCTGCCGCGAAATTATTATGATATGTAATGAGCTGACAGCACAGGGCAGTCATGTTACCCAAACCAACACGGAAGGAACTGAAATGATATGAAAATCGCGATTTACGGCTACGGCAACCTCGGCAGAGGCGTGGAGGCCGCGGTCAGGCAGAACCCTGACACCGAGCTTTTCGGCGTATTCACCCGAAGAAGTCCGGAGACGGTTCACCCCGTCTTCCCCGAAACAAGGGTCTTCCCCGCCGACGACGCCGCAAAATACAGGGATGACGTCGATGTGATGATCATTTGCGGCGGCAGCGCCACCGACCTGCCGAAAATGACCCCCTCGCTCGCTTCGGACTTCAACGTCATCGACAGCTTTGACACCCACGCGGATATTCCCAGGCATTTCGCGGCGGTCGATGACGCCGCGACAAGGGGCGGAAAGGTCGCCATCATCTCGGTGGGCTGGGATCCCGGCATGTTTTCGCTCAACCGTCTTTACGCAAATGCCATTCTCCCCGAGGGCAAGGACTACACCTTCTGGGGCAAGGGCGTCAGCCAGGGACATTCCGACGCGATCCGCCGCATTGAAGGAGTGCTTGACGCGAGACAGTACACGATTCCCGTTCAATCGGCGCTCGACAGCGTGCGCGCCGGAGATAATCCCGAGCTGACCACCCGCGAGAAGCACACGCGCCTTTGCTATGTGGTCGCCGGAGAGGGCGCTGACAGGGCGCGTATCGAAAAGGAAATCGTCACCATGCCCAAGTACTTTTCGGATTACGACACCACGGTTCACTTCATCTCGCAGGAGGAGCTTGACCGCGACCACAAGGGAATCCCCCACGGCGGTTTCGTCATCAGAACCGGCAGCACCGGTGTGGACGGCAAAAACAAGCATGTGATCGAATACAGCCTGAAGCTCGATTCCAACCCCGAATTCACCGCGAGCGTCCTCATCGCCTTCGCCAGAGCGGCATACAGAATGTCACAGCGCGGCGAAAAGGGCTGTAAAACCGTGTTCGACATCGCCCCTGTCGATCTTTCCGCCCGTACCAGAGAAGAAGTCATCGCGTCCATGCTGTGACAGATTCCATTGAATTCAGAATATTGCGCGGCGCGCGATCCGTCATGTCGGACGCGCACCGCGTTTTTTTTTACGCCGTCTGCTGCTGTCCGAGCATGTTCTCGGCAAATATCGCGTAACCGCTTGTCGGATCGTTCACAAAGACGTGGGTCACCGCCCCTATGAACCTGCCGTTCTGAATCAGCGGGCTGCCGCTCATCCCCTGCACGATGCCTCCGGTTTTCTCCAGCAAGCCCTCGTCGGTCACGGTGACGATCATGTTCTTCGCCGGATCGCCGCCGTAGTTAATGCGTTTGATCACAACGTCGTAAAGCGCCGGTCGGCCGTCGGACGTGACTGTACAGAGGAGCTTGGCGTTTCCCTGCCGTATCTCCTGCTTCACCGCCGTCTCGTATTCCTTCCCCGCCGGAAGCGGGGAGGTATATCTGCCGAACGCGCCGCAGGGAGAATTGCTCTCCAGCACTCCAAGCTCCTCCCCGCTGAGATACCCTCTGAGTTCCCCCGCCGAGCCGCGCACGCCCCGCCGTATGCTGCTGATGCCCGCAGATACGATCTGTCCTTCGTGAATCGGCACGATCTGATGAGTGTCCGAGTCGCAGATACCGTGTCCCAGACCGCCGAACGTCCCGTTTTCCGGGTCGATATAGGTCAGCGTGCCAATACCGGCGGCGCTGTCCCGCACCCACATTCCGGTCTTGAGACAGCCGTCGGCATCCGAATCCGCCGGTATCAGCCTGACACGCCGGGTGCCTCCGTTCCTGTCCGCCAGTTCAAGCGTCAGTCCGTCCCTGGCGTTCATCACGGCCTCGGCAAATTCCTCATTGGTATAGACCCGTCTGCCGTCTGCCGACAGGATCATGTCGCCCGTCGAAATGCCGGATTCCTTTGCGGGGTTGACCCGTCTGCCGTCCGATTCAAAATCGGACAGCCCCACCACCATCACGCCGTCGCTGTACATCCTCAGACCGAAGAGCGTCCCCGCCAGCATCACCTTTCTGGGACGTTCCCTGCGCAGACCCACGTCCTTCACGCCCACCACGCCAAAGAGCTTCGCCCTCGCCGAATCGGCGTGGCTGTCATTTATTTCCACCGAAACAGGAAGAATGGTTGCCAGCTGCGCGCTGCCGTCGCGATGGACAATCAGTTCATCGGGAAGCTGCCTCACTGTGAGCATCACGGCGGCGGCAACGCCCGCCACAAGCGCCGCAAGCAGCCCAAACGCCCTTTTTCCCCTGTACATTTCACAGATGCCTCCTTTTCGGGATTTGCGCGGACGTGACAAAATCATGTTGATTTTTTTAAAATTGTCCACGCAATAATAGCTTGCTCACATCTTCGGGTTAAACGCATGACAGTTAATTTATTATTTGTAAGATTCATTTTTGATATGTAATTTGCAACAAAATCGTAAATTCATATTTATTTATGTTGACAGACTAAATTCAATCATAGTATAATAGTACGAAAACGGCAAACCCATTGCCGAAGTAAATATCGCAGGAGGCGCGGTATGGAAAATTATTACGGCGGATACAACCCCTATCCATATATTTACATACAATATTCACACGATGACGCCCAAAGGGTCATTCCCATCATCAAGGCGCTGAAATCCAGAAACTACAATGTTGTATTCGACAAAAACTTTGGCGAAGAGGACAGATACCGCTATCTCAACGTTCAGCAGATCACACAGGCGGCGGCTTTTCTGCTCTTTTATTCAAGGTCGGCGGCAAAATCCCGGCTGATAAAGGAATGCGTCAGATTTGCCGTTCCTATGTACAATCTCGAAAAAATCTGCGTCTGTCTCGACGACACCAAATTCGGCTTTTCCTTCTCTGATCTCAAGAAAAATTACATTATTTTAGAGGAAACAACCACCGACGAAATCATCGACGCTCTCAGGCCGCTGATCGAGGTGTATCTCCTTCCCAACATGCCGGCGTATTCCTACGGCCGCTCGTCTGTCCACGGGGAGCTGAGAGAATCCGACGACGCGGACGAGCTGCAGGAAATCAGCGATTCCGGGACGTTTGACGAGCCGGAGGAAATCGCGGAAACATCAGAAGCTCCGCAGATCATCACCGAAGAACACCCGGACGAAGAGGCGCCTCGCGAAGCCGCGGCAACCGAGCCGGAAGCCCGGGAGACGGAAGAAGAACCGCCTGTCATTCCCGCGCCTTCCGAGGCGTCCCCACGGGCTGACGTCCGCCCGGAATTCAGGCTGCCGCCGTCTCCCGTTCCGTCGGAGACAGCGAACCGTCCCGCGCAGAAAAACACGCTGCCGGAAGTCAATGAGCTTTCGCCCGACGCTCCCGAGGCATTCCCCGACTTCGAGATGTCGGATGATTACGACGAGGAGGACGGCGGCTTCGACATTCCCACTCTTCCGGATTATTTTAAGCAGATTCCCGAATCGCTGCCATTTCCGGTGCCTGTGCCCGCACCCGAGCCGGCGCCTGTGCCCGCACCCGAGCCGGAGCCTGAACCTGAACCCGAGCCGGAGCCTGAACCTGAACCCGAGCCGGAGCCTGAACCTGAACCCGAGCCGGAGCCGGAGCCTGAACCCAAGCCGGAGCCGGAACCTGAACCCGCACAGGCAGAGCAGCTTGACAACGCTGAAATGCTCTGGAACGACCTGCGAAGAAAAATGCACATCCGCGCGGTAAAGAAGCAGAAATTCGTTATCAGAGCCGGAGAACGTAAGGAACCCCCTCTTCCCTCTTCCTCCTCACTCGAGCTGACCTATCCCCAGGACGACACCATCGAGACAATCACCATCCATTACCCCACCGACGAGGATGTTCCCGAATACTCACCCGCTCCCGCGCCGATCAATCTTTCAAAAATCAAGCCGGAAAGCGCGCCTGAGATCAATATCAGCGAGATCACGCACAAGCCCGAACCGGTCGGACCAAGAACGCTGTTCCGGGAACACGGCAACGCGGAATACGCCCCCAGATTCACAGACAATCCGCCCCCTTCGGAAGTGCTGCCGATCGTCGTCAGCGACCCGCAGACCGAGGTGAGCGATCCGTTCACAGTTAACACGGTGAGAATGCCGGAAGAAGAGGAACCGCAGCCTGTGCCCCTGCCGGAACCGGAACCCGAACCGGAACCCGAACCCGAACCGGAACCCGAACCGGAACCCGAGCCGGAACCCGAGCCGGAGCCGGAGCTCAACTCATATGAATATTTCACACAAAACGTGCTTTCCGAAATGGACAGCGACAGCCAGTGGAACGGAGAGAGCTTCTTCTCAGAGCCGGAACCCGAACCCGAGCCGGAGCCGGTAAGAGAAGTCAATTATTCAGGAGGCGCCGCCCTTCACGCGGAAGCTCCGAAGGAAAAGGAATCCTGCGCGGCTTCCGCCCCCGGAACGGAGGAAGATGAATTTGCGGCATACGAAAAATTCATCGCTTCCAACGAGCAAAAAGGAAAGGAGAAGGAGGAGCCGCAGCAGGTCGACATCAAGACCCAGATTCTCATCAAGGCAGCCGAGCAGGGCAACGCCGACGCGCAGTACAAGTTAGGTTTGAGCTATGAACACGGCGACCGCATGGAACAGAATTATGTCAAGGCGGCTCATTGGTATATCCTCTCGTCCAATCGCGGCAACGCCAATGCACAATACAACTTAGGCAACATGTACGAGCTGGGTCTCGGAGTGGCCAAAAACCTGCGCGAAGCGGCGGAGCTTTACAAATCAGCCGCCGGACAGGGACATTCCAACGCCCAGTTGCGCTACGGACTGTGTCTCAGGAACGGCAGCGGCACTGATCAGAACCCGGAGGAAGCCGTCAAGTGGTTTGTCAAGGCGTCCGAGAAGGGCAATGCCGCCGCCATTTACAACCTCGGCATCTGTTTTGAATTCGGCGACGGCGTGGAGAAGGATTTCTCCCATGCCCTGCAGCTTTATCTGGCGGCAGCCAATCAGAATTTTGCCGACGCGCAGAACGCGCTCGCCAACTGCTACATGAGCGGCACCGGCGTTCCCGCCAATTACACCGAGGCGGTCCGCTGGTACAGCAAGGCGGCGCGCGGAGGTAACGTCGCGGCGCAGTTCAACATCGGCTTCTGCTGTGAAAACGGACTTGGCATCGATAAAAATCCCGATATGGCTTACCGCTTCTACCGCATCGCCGCCGACAACGGCAGCGAAAGCGCGGTCAAGAGGCTGAAGGAGCTTGGATTTATCAAAGATGGCACATTTTAGCGCCAGTTTATTAAAAAATCTATTGAAATTTCTATTGAAATTTATATAAATCCGCTGTATAATGGAAACAGGGGTATCCGCCTGATTCATGTGGCGGATAGTTTCTCAATCTATATCAAAGTGAGGTACGTTTTATGACTTATGAAATCGTAGGAACCCCGTTGCCGGTCGTCACCTGCACACTTCAGTCGGGTGAAAAGATGATCACCGAGAGCGGCGCGATGTGCTGGATGAGCCCCAACATGCTCATGGAAACAAGCACCAACGGCGGTATCGGCAAGGCATTCGGCAGAATGTTCAGCGGCGAGTCGATGTTCCAGAACATCTACACCGCGCAGGGCGGTCAGGGCATTATCGCCTTCGCCTCCAGCTTCCCCGGCTCCATCATCCCCTTCAACATCACCCCCACCAACAGCATTGTCGTGCAGAAGAGGGGCTTCCTTGCCGCTGAAGCGGGCGTACAGCTCTCCATCTTCTTCCAGCAGAGAATCGGCTCCGGCTTCTTCGGCGGCGAGGGCTTCATCATGCAGAAGCTCAGCGGTCAGGGCATGGCGTTTGCCGAGATCGACGGCTCGGTGGTGGAATACGATCTGCAGCCCGGTCAGCAGATTATCGTCGACACCGGCTATCTTGCCGCGATGAGCGAGACCTGCCAGATCAGCATTCAGCGCATCAAGGGCGTCAAGAACATCTTCTTCGGCGGCGAGGGTCTTTTCAACACCGTCATCACCGGTCCCGGCAAGGTGTATCTCCAGTCCATGCCGATCAGCAGCCTTGCCTCCTCCATCATTCCCTACATCCCCTCCAAGGGCTGATAAACGCACAACCGGCTGTTTCAGACCGGAAAAAAAAGACACAGACACGGCTTTCCGGCACGGTCTGTGTCTTTTGTTTTTTCTTGGAAAATGCTCAGAGCGAAAAGCCCTCGTAAACATAGCTGCGGCACTCTGTTTCATACACCCGGTCGGCGTACCACGGGCTGATCCCCATGAAGTCCCCGACATACAGCGCCCTTCCGTCGCGCACCGTCCATTCCATGCCATGCTCACGCTCCCAATCGCAGCTGAATTCCACCCCGAAACCGATCACACCGCTGTCCTTCGGCTTCTCGATGATCAGGCAGTTTGCGCGGGCATAACGCAGCACCTCGTCCTTCGTGACGCCCTCCGGCACTTCGGGAGAACCGGCAGCGAAATAGTCTCTCATATCCTCGCAGTATCGCAGGGAAAACCGCTTGAGCTGGTCAAGCAGCTCCTCCGGCATGCGGTTGAAATAGTCCGCGCATTTTTCCGCGTACCGCAGGTATTCCCCGTCGTTTCCATACAGCACCACGTCGATCTCCCTTCCGAAAAGCGTCGAACGCATTTTTCCGAAAGACAGTCCGCTCCGGGAATCCTTGCGAATATCGGTGATAATCATCTGCGTTTCCTCCCCCGCCTGTTGGCAATGGCAATCATCAGACACGTCAGCCTCATGGGATAAAAGCCGCGGCAAAGACCGCTGAGCCGGCTGACCGGCATGTTCAGCACAAGGTCAATGCGCTCCGCGTATGCCGGCTCCCTGCGGCTGTCGGCTCTGATGATTTTATCCGCAAGCAGCCGGATCAGCTTCACGGCGGGTTTGAAAAGTCCGATCGGATAAAGCTGATGCAGGGTGTTTTCCGTGGAATAGACCTGCTCCCCGGGCAGCGCCTTTTTGGTGGTGGCTTCTCCGAAGATCGAGAGAAAATCGCTCCCGGAGGGTCTTCCGGTCGGCTTTTTGTACCACTGTGGCACGGCGTAGCGTTCCACATGCTCGCCCTTGACCGTCACCCACACCTCTGTTCTCAGATCCACGGACGACGCGGCCGCCCAGATTCTGTACCTTCCGCCGGCCGTGCGCCATTTGCCGAACGCCTCGCTGTAATATTCAAACGCGCCGTGCGGAATCACCACCGAAACCGTCCGCTTTTCCCCCTTGGGGAGAAAAACCTTCCGGAACTGCTTCAGCTCCCGCGCCGGGCGGAATTTGTCCCCCTTCGGCGGCTCAATGTAGAACTGAACGATCTCCGCTCCGTCCCGCATGCCCACATTCTTTACGTCGACCGTGACCTCCCATCCCTCGGCACAGGAATTCACCCGCATCCGGGAATACTCAAATTCCGTGTAGCTCAGACCGTAGCCAAACGGCAGCGCGGCGTAAATCCCCGCCTTGTTGAAGTAGCGGTAACCGACGTAGATGCTCTCACGGTACTGCGAAAGCTCCGCGTCCTGGCCGAAGGTGTCGCCGCACGGCATATCCGCTTCATTGAGCGAATAGGTAACCGGCAGTCTGCCGCAGGGGTTGGTCATACCGAAAAGCAGGCGGTAAAGCGCGTCGGCGGTTCCTTCGCCCCCTAAAGGAAGGTAGAGCACCGCCTTGACCCTGCCGATCCAGTTCATCTTGGGAAGGGCGCTGCCCCCCGCCACGATCACGGTATTCGGATTGACCTTCGCAACGGCGCTGATCAGCTTGGTCTGGGATTTGGGAAGCTGGTTGGTGAAGCGGTCGGACGCGGCGTTGTCATACACATCGTCAAACCCGACGAATATCACCGCAAATTCCGATTCCGACGCGCACTGCACCGCTTCGGCAAGCAGTGCGCTGTCGTGGGCGGAATTCTCCCCATACCCTTCACAGAATTTATACCTTATCTGATTGTCGTCGAACACATTGAGCATATTGCGCGCGCGCACACCGGCAAGGGCTTTGATGCCTCCCCGCTGAAAACGCAGCTCCCGCGCCTGTCTGCCTATCAGGGCAATGGAGCCGCCCAGCGGCAGCGGCAGCGTCCCGCGGTGATTCTTGAGCAGCACCGCGGAGGACTCGGCGGCCTTCACCGTCAGCTCATGACACTCTTCCTCCCGGAGCGGCTCCGAAAAATCGCTGACCGGAAATTCAGAGGCATTCTGGACTCTTGCGGCGGCCGCCTTGGGATAATGCCGCGGCAGAAGCTCGTCTCTCAGCGCCTTCTTCAGTCGGCGTCTGACGCTGTACCCGCCGGGCGGATAGGACAGATCGACGCCGCACGCCATCGCCTCGACCGGATCGGCGGTTCTCATGTCGGCAAGAACAGCCCCCTCGAAATGCCACTGACGTTTGAGAATATCGGTCAGCAGCACATGATTTTCGCAGCAGGCAAGCCCGTTGATCTTATTGAAGCCGCAGCGCACGCCCTTGGGCTTGGAAAGCCGGACGGCGGTTTCAAACGGCTTCAGATAGATTTCATGCAGCGCGCGACTGTCGATCATACTGTCACAGGTAAATTTACCCGTGGACTGATTGCTCCCGGCGAAATTGTCCAGCACGGCGGCAACGCCCTCCGACTGCACGCCGCTCACCCATTCCGCCGCGAGAGTGCCGCAGAGATACGGGTCCTCCCCGAAGCGATCCGCCAGCGAGCCGTAAAGCGGACTGCGCACCACGCCCGCGTCGGGCGAGAGCAGCGCGCCGTAGCCGCCCTCTATGGCAAGGCTGCCGACGGCTCTGCCCACCTCGCGCACAAGCTCCCTGTCGAAGGAGCAGCCCAGTGCGCACGGCGAAGGCATACAGACGCCGTGTGTTTTCTCGTTGTCACCGTCAACGGTGTGAAAAACGACGCCGTGTGTTTTCTCGTTGTCACCGTCAACGGTGTGAAAAACGACGCCGTGCGATCCGTCCGCTATGCGAAGTCCCTCTGAATGATCTGGGTTGCCCGTACATATATCTAAATAATTCTTTTGTGTCTTTTCAAGGTCAAGCTCGGAATCATCCAATTGTCTCACCCTTTGCATGAATTCTGTAACAAATAGATCATAGCACATTTGCGCCATAAATTACAAGAGAATTTTGTTAATATTTGCAAAATATACTTATTTTGTAGAATTTTTGAAAAAATCGAAAAATCGTCGGATTCTTTGGAATAAAATCTGTTGACATTACGCAGTCAAAGAGTTAAAATATAATGTATTATACATTCTTCATTATACGCTGAAGCCTATCATTCGCAATCATGTCGATAGAAAAGAAAGGAATCATTTCAAATGGCCACCATCAGAACACGCTTTGCCCCCTCCCCCACCGGCTATATGCACGTCGGCAACCTGCGCACCGCGCTTTACGCCTACCTCATCGCCAAAAAGGAGGGCGGCGACTTTATTCTCCGCATCGAGGACACCGACCGCGAACGCCTCAAGGATGGCGCTGTGGATATTATCTATAAGACGCTGCGGGAAACCGGGCTTCTCTGGGACGAGGGTCCCGATGTGGGCGGCGATTACGGTCCCTACGTGCAGTCCGAGCGCAAACCGATCTATCTCGAATACGCGCGCAAGCTGGTGGAGGCGGGACACGCCTACTACTGCTTCTGCACGAAGGAGCGGCTGGAAAGCCTTCACGCCGAGGCGGGCGGCATCGCCAAGTACGACGGACACTGCCGTGACATTCCCTTGGAGGAAGCCGACAAACGCATCGCGGCGGGAGAGCCGTTTGTCATCCGGCAGAAAATGCCCCGCGAAGGCACGTCCTCCTTTGAGGACGCGGTGTTCGGTCTGGTGGAGATCGACAACGCCGAGCTGGAGGATCAGATTCTCATCAAATCCGACGGCTACCCGACCTACAACTTTGCCAACGTCATCGACGATCACCTGATGAAAATTACCCACGTTGTGCGCGGCAACGAGTACCTTTCCTCCACACCGAAATACAACCTGCTGTACGATGCGTTCGGCTGGGAGCGTCCGGTGTATGTCCACTGCTCCCCGATCATGAAGGACGCGCACAATAAACTCTCCAAGCGCAACGGCGACGCGAGCTATCAGGATTTGATCGCCAAGGGCTATATCTCCGAAGCGGTGCTGAATTACATCGCGCTGCTGGGATGGAGTCCAAAGGGAGAAGAAGAAAAATTCACCCTTGCCGAAATGACACAGGTATTTGACGTCGCCGGCATTTCCAAATCCCCCGCCATCTTTGACCCCGAAAAGCTGCGCTGGCTCAACGCGGAATACATCCGCGCCATGAGCGACGAGGATTTTTACCAAGCCGCCCTGCCCTTCATCCGGCAGACGGTGCAATCCGATACCGCCGACACCGGACTCATTGCCAAATGCCTGCACCAGCGCACGGAGGTTTTAGGCGAAATCGGACCGCAGATCGACTTCATCGACGCCCTCGACGACTATTCGCCGGAGCTTTTCATCAATAAAAAATCCAAATCCACGATCGAGAGCAGCAAGACCATGCTAAAAGCCGCCATTCCCGCGCTGGAAGCGCTGCCGGAATGGTCGCAGGAGGCGCTCCATGAATGTCTCATCGGCACCGCAAGAAGTCTGGAGGTCAAGAACGGGCTGTTCATGTGGCCGGTGCGCATCGCCGCCTCCGGCAGAACCGTCACCCCCGGCGGCGCGGTGGAGGTGCTGGGCATCCTCGGACGGGAAGAATCGCTGCGCAGGCTTAAGATCGGACTGGAAAAGGTCAGATAGACATGTTCTACAAGGGCAAACGATGGAGTTCTTTGCAACGGGAACTGTATAAAATTGTCGATGAATCTATTGATTTTCAGATTCACCTGTCAATGTATCGAATGGACAGTCAGTACGGTTCCACAGAACTGCCGAGATATTGGATCACATTGGGCAAAGAAATCATTTTTGATTATCCAAAGCAGTTTGTATGCTTCGAAAACGGACACTGTTTTATTAAAAATCTCAAAGGCAACAAAATGCGCTATCCCTATCAGACAGACATTTCCGACATCTCGGACTTGATTCGGGAATACATTGACACGCCGAGAAGTGAATTGCTGTCAAAGCATTTTGAAAACGACTGCTGGGGGCTGAGCAATATTCTCAAAGCAGCCGACAGGCGATTGGGAAAAAGACGGCTTGAAGCATTAAAAAGAAAGACCGGCAATCAAGCTGCCCGAAAAATTATCGAGAAAAGGTCTGGTCAGTACAGACGGGATGTTGCATTTGAGATAGAAGGAGCGCAGGCATGACGGATGATTATTTTGCCGATTATGACGTTTATTCAGAGGACAGTGTAGTCTGCATTCTGCCTGACGGAATCGAATTGTCTGATGGCAGGAAGATTATTTTTAAAGAATGTGTTCAGAATTACCACTATCATATCGGAAATACATCCGATTCAAACTGCATAGGAGAAAATGACAGGGACGACGGCAGTTTTATGTTCTACTGTTCTCCACACCCTGTGATGATCCAGTTTTTCGATAAGTTTTTCTCAAAATCGGTTCAGCAGAGAATGAATGAATGGGAAAAACAAATCGGTGAGTACGGGTATTCACTTACCGTTTGTGAGATGAGGGAAGATATATGAAAAGAACCGTTTCTTTATTCGTTGCAGTCTTTATGATACTGACATTGGTTGGCTGCAGCAAATATCATTCAAAATACAAAGCGGTCGGTTTCGTTCATTCCAACGATTTATCTTCCGCATATATGAACTTTTACACCTTTGAGGGGCGGATGGTCTTCAAGCTCAAAAGTTCCGGCGAAGGCGATTTGAAATATTCCGCCAAGCTGGAATCCGGAAGCGCCACCGTCTATTACGATTATCTTGGAACTAAATCCAAACTGTTTTCTGTCAGCGGCGGCGAGGAGCTTGCTTCCTACGGAGGATACGTCGATACCGGCACGGTTTACATCATCGTTGAGACGGAAGGAGAATGCCGTAATGGCGTTTTTCAATTCAATCTGGATTGATCAATTACTTGCATAAAGAAAAAAGTAAGGAGGAGTCACATTGGCTGACAATAATGGAACAAAAGAAGTTGAAAAAACAACTGAGCCAAGCAATTTCATCACCGATTTTGTGAAGGAGGACATCGCACCCGGCGGACGGTTTGAGGGCATGACGGTACACACCCGTTTCCCGCCGGAGCCGAACGGCTGTCTGCACATCGGACACGTCAAGGCGCTGTGCATCGACTACGGCACCGCCGAGCAGTTCGGCGGCATCTACAACCTGCGCATGGACGACACCAATCCCACCAAGGAGCGCGAGGAATTTGTGGAGGCCATCAAGGACGACATTCACTGGATGGGCTACGACTGGGGCGACAGATACCACTTCGCGTCGGAGTATTTTGAAGAAACCTACGAATACGCGGTGGAGCTGATCAAAAAAGGGCTTGCCTACGTCTGTGAGCTGACCCCCGAACAGATGAAGGAAATGCGCGGCACGCACGACACGCCCGCGCAAAGTCCCTACCGCGACCGTCCCATCGAGGAGAGCCTTGACCTTTTCCGCAGAATGCGGGCAGGCGAATTTGAGGACGGCAGGTACACCCTGCGCGCCAAAATCGACCTCGCCTCCGGCAACTGGAATATGCGCGACCCGGTCATCTACCGCATCAAGCATGTGACTCATCACCGCACCGGCGACGAGTGGTGCATCTATCCGATGTACGACTTCGCCCATCCCATCGGCGACGCGATCGAACACATCACCCACTCCCTCTGCTCGCTGGAATATGAGGATCACCGCCCGCTCTACAACTGGGTCATCGACAACATCTCCGCTCCCTCCAAGCCGAGACAGATCGAATTTGCCCGTCTGGGCATTGACTACACGGTACTCAGCAAGCGCAAGCTCAGAAGACTGGTGGAGGAAGGCATTGTCTCCGGCTGGGACGATCCCAGAATGCCCACCCTTGCCGCCCTCCGCAGAAGGGGCTACACCCCCGCCTCCATCCGCAATTTCTGCGAGAGAATCGGCGTCGCCAAGAACGACAACACCGTGCAGTGGAGCTTTTTGGAGCATTGCCTGCGCGAGGATCTGAACGCCAACGCCATCCGCGCCATGGCGGTTCTTGACCCGGTGAAGCTGATTATCACCAACTATCCGGAGGGCGAATCGGAGCCGTTCGAGATTGAAAACAACCCGCTCAACGAGTTGGAGGGCAAACGCAACATCACCTTCAGCCGCGAGCTGTATATGGAAGCCGACGATTTCATGGAGAATCCCCCCAAGAAATATTTCAGGATGTTCCCCGGCAATTATGTGCGTCTCAAGGGCGCGTATATCGTCAGATGCACCGGCTGCAAGAAGGACGAAAACGGCAAGGTCGTGGAGGTCTACGCCGAATACGACCCCGCCACCCGCGGCGGCAATCCGCCGGAGGGCTTAAAGGTCAGGGGCACCATTCACTGGGTCAACGCCGCCGACTGCGTGGAAGGAGAAGTGCGTCTCTTTGACCGTCTCTTTGACGTTCCCAATCCTGACGCCGCCGACATGGATTTCATGGAGCACATCAATCCCCATTC
>ONDC01000066.1 GCA_900316495.1 uncultured Eubacteriales bacterium | reverse complement strand
ATATAGATGAAAACAAGCGGTATAATGACGAACGATTCGAAAAGAAGCGAGCCGATTCCCACGCCAAAAGCGGCCAGTCCGTTAAGAAAAATATTCCACCTTGCCTGTCTGCCCTCGACCGCCTGCGCGAGAATCGCCGGTTTGGGAGTAAATGTTTTTTTAATGTTGGTCAGCATATTTATGATCCTTTCTGATTGTATCAGTACAGCTTTCCGCTGCCACGCATCGGGTCAACCAGCGCAATGACGCGCTTGGACATGACCGGATGACTGCTCACAAGATTATAGCACCACACGAAAAATCCCTTGACGGTCAGCGCGTGCTGCACATAATCGGCTTTATCCACCTGCTTGTAGAGATGCTTTCCGGCAACCAGCGTCATCATCGCGTCCACGCCGTCGCTCCCTGAGAGAAGCTGCGCCAGACGGTCGCAGCTGTATTCCCTTGCGCGGGAGGCTGTCGGCCCTATTATGGGGATCAGTTGAGAGAACATCATGCCGTAATAATAATGCATCGTGGCGTGCTTGTAATGGATGTGCGCCATTTCATGCGCGATGATGAACCGTATGGTGTCCATGTCATGATACTCGCGGTAGGCGACCTCCAAAAGGTCGGCGTAAATCTCTATGTACTGCCGGAACGGAATAAACGACGAAAACGCGTTGAGCACGCCGTCACCCTGTATCATGTAGATTTTGGGGACGCGCTTCATACCCAGCTTCTGGGAAAATTCCTCCACAATCGCGTAGATTTCAGGGTAGGTTTTCTCCGTGATTCTCACCGACATGCTGCGGTACTGCGCGTAGGCGTAGCTCACCACAAAGGGAATGGCAATCGCTGTAAAGATGATCATGACCAGATACTCTATGTTTTCGGGAAGCTCTCCGACCTCCTCCTCAAGCGTTTTTTTGTCTTCCTTTTCCCCGTCCGACTCACTGTCGGAGGACTGCGTTCCGCCCTCCTCGGCTTCCGCCTGCGCTTCCTCTATGACCGACGTGTAGTAATCCACAACGTTGTCATAATACTTCCTGTTTTCGTCCATCGAATAGAAGAAGTAGGCGATGGCCACAACGATGATGAGAATATTGAGGATAAATAGACGGACATACCAGTGTCTTTCCGCCTTGTGACGGCATTGATTGATGACCCGCTTGTCGATTCGCTGATACATCGGCTGATTGCCCTGCGGAGCGGCCGGTTGCGGCGTAAACGTCGGCTGCACCGGCGGCGTAAACGGCTGCTGTGGCGGGATGTAAGGCGGCTGCTGCGGGACAAACTGCTGTGGCGGAATGTACGGCGACTGCTGCGGAGCGTACTGCTGCTGCGGAACATACTGCTGTGGCGGGATGTACGGCGGCTGTGAGGGAACGTACTGCTGCTGCGGGACAGATGCTTGCTGCGTGACATTCTCCCCCGTCTGATGTGGGGTTAAATTGTTATCCATGATGTGTTTTTTTGCTCCTTTCTTCTTCCGAAAGCCATTCTATTCGTCAATCGGTAGGTATATTTTTATTATATCATAGAAAATTTATAAAAACAATATAAAATTTATGGCTTGTTATTAAAAGTCTGCTGACGTAGCTCTCCACGCGCGTCTGGCACGCTGCCTTTGGCAGCCGGCGTCTTTTCCGCAATATTTGCCAGAATCCAATGGAAACGATTGTTTCCATAGTGAATCACACAAAGGATCGCCTGCGGTTCCGGCTGCCTTGGGAAAAGCCATCCGCACACGTGGAGATACTAAACAGACTCAAAAAAATCATTCCTCTATCTCCCGCCGGTTTCTAAGCTCTTTTATCTTTTTGCAGTATCCCGGCACCGGCATCATCAGCACGACGGCGCACAGAAGCTCCAAGGCAGCGCAGACAAACTCAACGCAGGCAGAAGAATGATAAAAACTTTCATCGGCAGACGGCATGGGGTCATGTAACATGCCGCATCCTAAAAGAACGCATATTACAAAGAACGCCAGTAACAACGCTCCAAACGTGAGGTGATACCGGCGTCTGCCGGTGTATTCCAAGATGAGAGAATCAATGTCTGTGTTGATCTGAAAATCTCCCATATCGGCTCTGCGGACGGCATAAATTCTGGTGTCCGCGTCTATGTTCGTTTCGGGAATGATTTCGGCTCCCGATTCGGTCAGGAATTCAGAAATCTGTTCTCTGCGCTGTCTGCCCGCTTTGCTTCCCTTCGGGTCAACGCAGGTGGTAATTCTCGTTATGTATTCGCCCGGCTCGCATTTTAGAAATTTAAACCATATTCCCAAGAAGATACTCACCGGTTTCCATCCCTGCTCACACATCTCATTGAGAAATATTTCCTCGCGGTCAATGGTGGCGTAGGCGCGGAATCTGATGGTAGTCTGCTTTTTCTTTTCGTTCTTTTTCATTCCGCTTCACTCTCCTTTACTGATCTTTCAGAGCTTCAAGCACCCTTCTTCCGTTCTCCAGAAGCTCCTGCAGGCGGTCAATCTCATCGTGAACGGCGCGTTTGCCGGACTCGGTGATAATGTACTCCTTTTTCCTGTCGCCGGAATCGCCGCATTCTACAATCCAGCCCCTTGACAGAAGGGTGTTCAGCGCGCCGTACAGCGTTCCCGCTCCCAGCCTGACCCTGCCGCCGCTGAGATTTTCCACGTTCTGAATCACTCCGTAGCCATGCAGCGGCGTATATAGCGAAATGAGTATGTAATACACTGCCTCAGTCAATGCGCCCTTGCTTTCGTTCATACTTCAACACCCCTGTATAACGGCTTATATTTTTCCTTCCTTCGCGAAGGAGAAGATGTCTCCCGTGAGCCTGTTGATCTGGTCAATATCGCAGACCTTGTCCGCGCCGGAGTGAATGAGCGGCAGATAAAGCAGCCCCATACGCGATTTTTTCGTGTAGCTGACCATAACGGAATTCATAAAATTGGCGTGGTCGCTGAGGAAGATCATCGCGCTGTGCTTTTTGACAGACTCCTGTCCGGCCTCGCCGAATGCCTTCGCAAGCGCATCCGCCACCCCGGACTTTTTGGTGTAGGCGAAGGTCAGCACGTCGCCGCAGCCCACACAGTCAAAATTGATGACCTTTGTCCCGCTTAAGTCAATGCCGTTCTTCTTGCAGTGTTTTGCAAAACCTGCGGAGCCAAGCAGCCCCCATTCCTCGTTGTCAAAGAACACAAAGCAGCATTTCTTCTTCATCTCCTCATCGGAGGCGATCTGTTCCGCGAGAGAAAGCAGCGAAAGCACGCCGCTCGTATTGTCGTTGCGGTTGTTTTTGTTTTTGATGACCATGGAGATCAACATGATCAGCAGGATCAGCAGGATCGACAGCTCTCCCGACCAGAAGAGCAGGTCTCCCGGCGCTTCGGGAAACAGCAGCGCACCTGACAGCGGTACCGTGAATCCCAACAGGCACATGATCGCAATGAGAAAAATATTCGCGCCGGTCTGTCCCCAGAGGGAGGCGGTTTTCAGCATCCAGCCGGTTCTGCCGGGCGTGTCGTAATGGGCGGTGAACATGTATTCCGCGTGAGGGTCGCCGACAAGCAGATTCGTGCCGGATTGTCTGATTTCGGCGATTGCCTCCTCCGGATAGCCCATTCGCGTCAGCTCCGACCGGAGCGTGCTTCTCAGCGCCGTTTTTTCCTTTTTGGTAAACCTTGTGGGATGATTCTCAAAAATCTCCCGCGCCTTCTGATTGGTAATTGACATCACAGACGTCCTCTCTTTCTCTGCCGATAGGCAGGTCATATATTACGCAATGCGATATATCGGATTCCGTAATTACAAATTAAATATATCACTATCCGATATATTTGTCAAGTACTTTTTTGAAAATAATAAAGCCGGAGAAGCCCTTCACAAAAAGACCTCTCCGGCAATCATATCATCCGGGGACGGGAGCCATCACTTTCCGGCGCATAGCGCATCCCTTTTGGTACACTGCACGGTGCCGGACGGGTGATGGGGCGGCGCATAGACGGAACAGACCTTGAGCGGAGTGTTGCCGATATTTACCAGATTGTGCCACGTTCCGGCGGGAATGATCACCGCGCAGCCCTCCGTCACCTTGCGGCGGCAGTTCATCTGATTCCTGCAGGCGCCTGTCAGCGCGAGGGCGCATCCGCTCTCCACCCTGATGAGCTGATCCGTGTCGCAATGAACCTCCGCGCCGACGTCTCCACCGACGGGAATACACATCAGCGTCACCTGCAGATACTCGCCCGTCCAAAGCACCGTCCTGTAATTCCTGTTGCATGCTGCGAGGCGATCCATATCCACAACGGCGGGCTTTCCGCCGCAGTCGATTCTGCCGCATCTGCTGTCATTCATATTCCAACCTCCTACTGAAAGCGTTCTTGGTAAACTGACATATGCTTTCATTAACAGTATATGCAGGGGAGCCAATTAGGTGAGGGGCTGACAGACTGAGTTGACAGAGACGTCCGCCTGTGCTACAATGCAGGAAAGGGGGGAATGCCAATGGAAAGGGTGCGCAAGCACATCATCTTCCGGGGAGCGGTACAGGGCGTAGGGTTCCGGTACCGCGCCTGTCACGCCGCCGACGCGGTCGGCGCGACAGGGTGGGTCTGCAACGAATACGACGGCTCCGTCTCCATGGAGATTCAGGGAACCGAGGAGCAGATCGACGCGGTCATTCAGGCGATTGAAAGGGGACGGTACGTGGAGATCGAACAAATGTCGGTCAGAAAAATCCCCCTGGTTGAGGGAGAATACTGCTTCCGGGAAGAATAATTGTACGATAATGAGCCTCCGATACGATGACAGCCTCACTTAACCCGAATGACAATCCGTTTTTTTCTCAATTAACAATTATAGATTGCATTTTTTTATTTTTGTGGTATGATATTTTTATGCCCGCAATCATACAGTACGCCTGTACTGTATGTCGTTATAAGGAATCTGACGAAAAAGAAGTGATAACTTGCTGTTCAATTCCATCGAATTTGCCGTTTTTTTGCCTGTAGTTTTTACCGCATACTGGATCCTTCCCAAAAAATATCAATGGGTGGTTCTTTTGATTTCCAGCTATTGGTTTTATATGAGCTGGAAAATAGAGTATGTTATGCTGATACTGGCAACGACAGCAGTATCTTTTTTTGCCGCCATCATGATGCAAAATAAACAAGGTCAGGTGAAAAAGCTGATACTGTTTGCAGCAGCGGCAATCAGCATCGGTATTCTTTTTTTCTTCAAGTATTTCGATTTTTTTAACCGCTCTATCTGTGATATTATTGGATTATTCACTGTAAGACCGGATCCGTTCGTATTGAAACTAATCCTGCCAGTGGGAATTTCGTTTTACACCTTTCAAACAATAAGCTATGTCATTGACGTCTACAGGGGAACATCAAAGGCAGAGCTTCACTTTGGCAAATACGCCGCGTTTATTTCATTTTTTCCCCAGTTGGTTGCAGGTCCCATCGAACGCACCAATAATCTCATGCCCCAGATCAATAAGAAACACAGCTTTGATTATGCAAAAGCCATTTACGGACTCAAGCTGATGGCGTGGGGATATTTTAAAAAGCTCGCGCTGGCAGATGTCATGGGCGTTTATACCCGCGCTATCTTCAATAATCCGCAATATTACCGCGGCTTTTCTCTTGTGCTTGCCGCCGTAATGTTTACGATTCAGATTTATTGTGACTTTTCCGGATATTCCGATATTGCCATCGGTACGGCAAAGCTCTTTGGTATTGACCTGATGTGCAATTTTAAAAGTCCGTATTTCTCACAGTCCATTCGTGAATTCTGGGGAAGATGGCACATTTCGCTTTCCACATGGTTCAGGGATTATGTATATATCCCGTTGGGTGGAAGCCGTTGCAGCAAGCTGCGTCATTCCGTCAATCTGATGGTCACATTCCTTGTCAGCGGCCTTTGGCACGGGGCGAATACCACCTATATCCTGTGGGGAGGAATTCACGGATTGGGGCAGGTAATCGAGAATTATTTGCTGCCAAAGAAAAGCGCTTCAAAGGGACTGTTGCGCTGGTTCCGGGTGACGTTGGTATTCGGCTTCTGTACGCTTGCGCTGGTTTTTTTCGCCTCTAAATCGGTACACGACGCCGTCTACATTATCAGTCATCTCTTCGACGGCATCTCTGATTTCTCCGGCTACATTGAAAAGGGCTTTTCTATCTTTGACAATTATGACGCGGGATTGATACTCTCGCTTATCCTCTTGTTTGCATATGACTATTATTCCCTCAAGGGTGACGTGATCTCCGCCATCTCCTCTCGCGGGAAAGTGATCAGATGGACGGTTTATGTCGTTTTTCTGTTATGGATATACTTTAACGTAGTTCCCGATAACAACTCTGTCTTTATTTATTTCCAGTTTTAACGGGTGAAAAGAGAATGAAATTGTTCTTACAAAAAACAGGCTTACTGCTCTTTCTGGTTGCTTCCGCCCTGCTGCTGACAGTAACCGCAAAATTTCTTTTTGTCGGCAGCCAGTATAATCAGAATTATCAGGCGGCCTTTCTGGATAAAATTGAAAGGCTGAAGAGTATTGACGAGCCTAAAATCATATTGGTCGGCAATTCCAATCTTTCCTTTGGGATAGACTCGCAAAAGCTTCAGGACTCTATGGGAATGCCGGTTGTTAACTTGGGTCTTCACGGCGGTCTGGGCAACGCGTTTCATCGGAACATGGCAAAATACAACATAAGAAAAGACGACATTGTCGTGTTGTGTCAGACAAGCTACGGGGATGACGATGACGATGAAATTCATGACTACACTCTGGCGTGGATTACAATAGACAATCATTTGGAGTATTTGGGAATCTTCAGACCGGAGGATTACGCCGGACTTCTTTCCTCCTATCCGACATATTTAAAGAAAGCGTTGTATCTGCGTATTTCTCATAAAGGCAACCTGGACTACGGCGGAAGCTATTCAAGAAACGCGTTCAACAAGTATGGCGATGTCATTGTTAAGCCCGCTATCAGTCAGCTTGATTTTTCTCGTTCGGAATACAATTATCCCCCACCAACCGTAAGTGACCAACAGGCTGCCGCAATAAACGATTACAACCGATACGTTGCCTCTCATGGTGCCGAATTGGTGATTGCCAGCTACCCGATTCTTTTCAGCGATTATTCCGTTTACACCAATGATGATATTATCGCTTTTCAGAAGGAACTGGAGGAAAAGACAGATTGTGATCTTATTTCCGATTTCACCGATTACCTCTTTCCTTGCGAATTGTTTTACAACACGAATGCCCACCTGACGGAGGAGGGAACTGCAATCAGAACCGAACTGCTGATTTCTGATCTGAAAAGATGGAGGTCGGAAAAAACAAAGAATTAGGAATTCGCTGAATCGCCTTCTTCATCGTTCTCTGGATTCAAACGGAAATGGCGTATCCGCAGGGTGTGCGGATACGTCATTTTCTTGTGCTTTTTCATATCAAATGAATTAACTCTCGATCACTATCCCCTGTGACCTCCCCTGCCGCCATGCATGCTGCTGTTGGCATTGGTGTATTCCATGCCGAGCGCGTTGGCGACGGCTTCAAGGATGCCGTTGCTGCTCATGGTGGCGCCGCTGATGGTCTTGACATTCAGCGACTGTGCGTCGATGATCTCGCCGATCACGGTGTCCTTTGCACGATTCATATACTGCGAATCCTCGCGGGAGCTTTCGATGGTGATAGACGTGACCTTGCCCTTTTTGACCTTGACGGTCACTTCAATGCTGCCGTTGCGTCCCTGACCGGTGCCGCTGTAGGTACCGTCCTTAAGGTCGCTGAAATCAAGGCTTATGCTGCTTTCAGTCGATCGGTCGGAATTCCTGTCGGAGGAGGAGTCGCCGTCGTTGTTGCTGCCGTTGTGCCTTCTCTTTTTGTGTCCACCG
Source organism: uncultured Eubacteriales bacterium (assembly GCA_900316495.1). GTDB lineage: Bacteria > Bacillota > Clostridia > Oscillospirales > Acutalibacteraceae > RUG762. Next base: position 3,438 of record ONDC01000066.1, on the reverse strand, counting down.
TTCTCGCCGTCGTCGGACTTTCTTCTCTCACCGCCGTTTTCACCGCCGAAGCCGTGACCTCTGCCGCCGTTCTCTCCCTCGCCGCCGAAGCCATGCTGATGAGGGAGCGCTTCCGTGCTGTCCGACTGCCCGAGCGTGATACCGAGGGCGTTGGCAACGGCCTGAATGATGCCGCGGCTGCTGAAGGTCGCCCCGCTGACCGTCGAAACGTCGGTTGACTGTGCCGAAAGAATCTCATTGATAACCGTGTTCTTTGCGCGGCTGAAGAACTGCTCGTCGTCGCTGTATCTTTCGACGTCGATGGAGGCAATCTGTCCACCGGAAACCCTGACCCTGACCTTGATCTCTCCCCGGTAGCCCTGTGCGCTGCCCTCATAGGCGCCGTCGATATATTGTCCCTGCGTCACCGCTGTATTGCCGGAAACGCTCATGATCGGAGAATCCACTGTAATCGCGCCGATCTGGTAGACGCCGGTAATGGCAAGCGCGGCGGCGCTTCCGGCAACCGCTTCGCGGGGAGAGGTGTACAACGCCCTCGCGCCGCACTTCTCCGTGCAGCGGAAGCAGTCGATGCATTCCGAAGAATTCACACTGCCGCCGGGGATGGCGCCGCCGGCTTCACGGGAGACATGCACGCCCATCGGACATTCCGCATCGCACTGACCGCAGCCGACACATTTTCCGTTGCCCTTGACCCTGAAGAGTCTGCCGCGGGAAATCAGGCTGAATATGCCGCCCAGCGGGCAGAGATAGCGGCAGAAGCCGCGCTCCACAAAGAGTGAGAAGAGGATGATCGCGATCAGGAACTGACCGCCCACCGAGATCCAGCCGGTGAGATCGCTCCAACCCTTATAGCTTGCGTACTGACCGAATACGCTCCACGGACTGACAAAATCATAGGAAATACTGAATGTCCATAGCACGAACAGCACCGCAAGCACGCCGTACTTGCATTTTCTCATGATCCTGTCTGCCTGCGGCGTGATTTTCAATCCGGTAATCCCCAGCTTTTTGCCGATGAAGCCCGCAAGCTCCTGCATGCCGCCAAACGCGCAGAGATAGCCGCAGAAGAACCTGCCCCACAGCGCTGTAATCGGAAGGATCGCTAACAGGGTCAGCAACGGCGCGCCCATTGCCGTCCATGTGAACTGACCGCCCAGCACCGCCTGCCACAAGCCCTTGAAGGAGCCGAGCGCTAAAATGAAGAGTCCCGGCATGAGCAGGAATCCCGCTATCTGAAAGGCGTGCCGTATTGCCTGCGTCAGGCTTAAGCTGCCGAGTAATGTTTTTTCCTTTTTGTTGAGGATGGCTAATTGTCTTGTTTCCATAACGTTTCTCTCCTTGTATGAATTGGCTTTACTCGTTCTCTGATATTTTTGGTGGCGAAAATCCCGCCGTCGCGGAGAATAAAGACGCCCTCCAGTCCCATGGAACGCAGCAGGCTTATCCCGCGCAGGGAGCCTGAAACCATGCAGGCTGTCGCAGCGACGTCGGCTGCCGCGCCGTCCTTCCCCACCACCGTGACCGAGGCAAGATCGCTGACGGCAGGTCTGCCCGAAACGGGGTCAAAGATATGGTTTCCCCGCTCGTATAGCCCTGACGTCACCACCGCTTCGTCCACGCTGTCAAGTGACAGCACAATCTTCTCCGGATCGAAGGGATTGCGGATGCCAACCCTTTCGCTTCTTCCGATATTTCGCACCGTACCGCCTAAGTTGATCACCGCGCTTTTCACTCCGTGCCCCTGCAGTAGTTCCGCGACACGGTCGACGGCGTAGCCCTTGGCAATCCCCCCGAGGTGAATCCCCTGTCCGGTATTTCTCAGGCGCGCCGAGAGCCGCCCTTCGTCAAGCATCAGGTCGCGGTAATCGACCTTGGCGCTCTCCTCCGCGCCATCGCTCAATGGCTTGGTGGTCACGTCGAACAGACCGCCGGTCCGCTCGCCGTATCTCACGCAGAGCCTGAGCAGCTCGAAGGTATCCCTGTCCAGAAGCGTGTCGCGTTTTCCCGCGTTGGCGTTGAGCCGAGAGACCATGCTCTCCGGCTTGAACACAGACAGACGGTCGTCCATGCCTTCGATGTATTCCTCAGCTTTGTCGAGCGCCTCCCGCGCCGGGTCGCGCTGATCCCCGTCAAACCGCGCAGTGATCCGATTGACCGTCCCCAGCGCGATGAATATTTTCTCTATGCTTCCCATCCGGATTCCCTCCCTTTCTTTGTTTTCTGACATGATTATATCCGACTTAACTTAAAGATACTTAAAATAAAAAAAGAAATCTGAGGAACCACTGAATAAGTCGATTCAGCGTTTCCCTAAAACAGTATCAAAAAAGTCCGTTCCCCCTTATCGGGAACGGACGTGTGGTATCTACACTTTAAATTTCTCCGAAAAATTACCGAAATGTCCATTGATAAGCCAATAAATAAAAAATCCCAGCGCCGTACCGGCTGTATTGAGGATCACATCGTCAATATCCGTCGAACGCGGCAGCATCAGCTGTATCAGCTCAATGAAGAGAGAGCTGAAAAAACCGGCAGCTACCGCCCATTTGCCGGATAGTCGCCAAAGCAGCGGCGGAAAAAAGCCGACAGGAATAAACATCACGATATTCCCCAATACGTTGATCAGCAGACTGTAGGAGGAGTGTCTGACGAACATATCCTCGTAGGTATAGCAGACAAACCGGAAGGGAATCAGCCAGGTCTCGTGGCTCCTGCCTGCCCCGTCAAGACCGGATACAGACGGAGGAAGAACTGTCTGTGAAACCAGTCCCGCTATGAATACAAGGTAAAGCAGCAGCGCTGTCTCGTGATACCAATTAACACTTTGTTTTTTAATCCATAAATAGACCGCTCTTGCCAATCCCCAGCAAACAACAGCGGCAGCCATAAACGGTGCCATCGCCTTCAAAAAACCAGTTATTGCGTTCATTGACCGGAATGACCTTTTCTGAGAATGGTGATATATCCCACGGTCACGCCTATGACGGCAGGTAGGCAAACGTCAAAATAACGCAAAATAATACGAGCAATGCGACAGACAATATCCTGTTTTTAATCATTCTTCATCTTTCCCTTACTCCGAATTTATGAGGTATTGTTATTGTAGCAAAAAACAAAATAAAAATCAACATATTTTACTGATTATTCAAAACTTTTCTATATTATTGTAAACAATTGACAGAGAGTATTAACTTTCTGGGTTCGACGTGGTAATCTAAACTTAGTGAAGTGTATGTGTTGTAATCACCATTTTTAACAAAAAATCTTCTGATAAAAAAATATTTTGCCTAAAAATGTTTTTTAACTTATAACGCTTTGTGCTATAACAACACAGCTAAGGAGGTATCTTTTTGAGCATTCGAGTATTCAGAACCGCGCTGTCAGCCCTGCTGATTTTTGCAGCGGTGGTCTGCGCCATTCCCGTCCATGCCGAGG
>ONDC01000056.1 GCA_900316495.1 uncultured Eubacteriales bacterium | reverse complement strand
GTTCCCCGACATGAAGATCGTCGGAAACGCAAAGACATTCATGTTCTATGATCAGTTCTTTGCATTCGACATCTCCGACAGAAAGATCGTCGTCAAGGAAGGCGACGCGCTTGAGCTTGGCGCCAATACGCTCAGATTCACGATGGCGCCCATGGTTCACTGGCCGGAGGTCATGATGAGCTATCTCAGCGCCGACAAGGTGTTCTTCTCCGCCGACGCGTTCGGCAAGTTCGGCACGCTCGACACCGACGAGGACTGGGCATGTGAGGCACGCCGCTATTATTTCAATATAGTGGGCAAATACGGTTCTCAGGTGCAGGCTGTCCTGAATAAGCTCGACACACTGGATGTTTCTGTCATCTGTCCGCTCCACGGTCCGTATCTTACAGAAAACCTCGGATATTACCTCGATAAGTACCGTGTATGGAGCAGCTTTGAGCCGGAGGATAAGGGGATTTTCATCGCCTACGCTTCAATCCATGGCAATACTGCTGCCGCAGCCATGCAGCTTAAGGCACTTCTGGAAAGCAAGGGCGCGCCGAAGGTCGCAATCACCGACCTTTCACGCGACGACGTTGCCGAGGCTGTCGAGGACGCATTCCGCTACGACAGGATGGTGCTTGCCTGCTCGACCTATAATATGGGCATATTCCCGCCGATGGAGAGATTCCTGAATCAGCTCAGGGCAAAGGACTACCAGAAGCGCACCGTCGGTCTGATGGAAAACGGCACATGGGCTCCCGCCGCAGCCAGACTGATGAAGGCACAGCTTGAAGGCATGAAGAATGTCAGGGTAGTCGAGCCTGTTGTTTCCATCAAATCCTCCCTCAAGGGCGAAACGCCTGAAGCCATGGTCAATTTTTTCGATATATGTTCCTGCGGGGAATTCTCTGAAAAGGGATTTCCCCGCTTTTTTTCTCGAAAAAAGCGACCGTCCGGCGGCGGAGGCAGCCGGGACGGTCAAGGATAATTTTATACACAATCACAGTCGGATGATATAAGCGGTCTTGGCGGGAATTGTCAGACCGCCGACGAAGCTGACGCGCTGCCCGCTGATGAGATCGGCGCCGCCTTCCGCCCCCGCGTCAAAACGCGCGGTGTAGGGAGCGTCGTCCATATTGAGCGCGAAGATCACCCTCTCCCCCTCAGACTGACGGAGAAAAACAAGCTGCTTTGAATTGACGTGAAGCTGCCTGTAGCCTCCGCGACACAACGCCGGAGACGATTCCCTCACGGAATACAGCCGACTGACATGCGCGGAAAGGGAATTCCACGCCTTCCGCGCCAGCTTTTCGGAGAATTCGGGGCGCAGCGCGTCGTCGCCCTGGCTCTTCTGCGCCTCCATGCCGAATTCGCTTCCATAGTAGACCGACGGAATGCCCGGCATGGCAAAGAGCAGCGAATACACCAGCGGCAGATTGCTCTTGTCGGTGAGAATCGAGGCAATACGCGTCACATCGTGATTGTCGGCAAAGCAATAGAGATTCTTGCCCTTGTAGATCGTCCACTGCTCATCGGCAAACTGCCGGTTGAGGGAATAGCCGATCTCGTGCATATTGGCGCAGTTAAAGGAGGAATACAGTCCCTTATAGCACTCATAATTGGTGACAGAATCAAGCATCGCGTCGTTGCACCAATTGTTGTAATCTCCGTGCAGACATTCGCCCAGAAGGAAGAAGCCGTTCCACTTTCCCTTGCAGAAATCGTGCAGCTCCCGCAGAAAATCGCGGTCAAGGCAATACGCCACATCGAGACGAAGCCCGTCGATGCCGAATTCGTTGACCCAGCCCTCGATGCAGCTGAAAATATGCTGTTTAACGTCAGGATGGCGCAGATTGAGCTTGACAAGGTCGTAATGCCCCTCCCAGCCCTCATACCAGAAGCCGTCGTTGTAATTGGAATTGCCGTCGAATCTGACGTTGAACCAGTCCTTGAAGGCGGAATCCCATTTGTGCTGCTTTACGTCCCGAAACGCCCAGAAGTCCCTGCCGACGTGGTTGAACACGCCGTCAAGTATCACCTTGACGCCGTTCCTGTGAAGCTCGGCGCAGACGTCGGCAAAATCCCTGTTGGTGCCGAGACGGCGGTCGATCACACGGTAATCGGCGGTATCATAGCCGTGCCTGGTGGATTCAAACACCGGTCCGAAATAGACGGCGTTCGCGCCCAATCTTCTGATGTGACTGACAAAGGAAATGAGATTCCTTATTTTGCCGGTGGGCTGTGAGGTAAAGTCGTTGGAACGGTTCTCTCCGCAGAATCCGAGCGGATAGATATGATAGAACGCCGCGTCGCGGTACCAATCCGGCGTCTTGCTCCATGTCGCCGCCTTTGGCAGCTCCGGCAGCTTGGGTTGTTGTACGGAAGTCACTTGTTTTTCCTCCTTGCAGACTTCTTCCGCCTCCGGCGCGGAAGGCTTGACCGGTCTTTCGGGTACGGTCGGAATATGGTTGTCGCCGGGATAAACCTGGTGCCAATCGGCGCGAAGCCGGTCGCAGGTATCAAGAATGTCAAAGGACATCCATGTGGGGTACAGCGGAGATTCCGTCAGTCCCTTGTCAAGGCATTCCATCACATGACGTATCTCGCAGCCGTATTTCTTTTCGTTGCTGTCGGAATCGCTGTATTCGCGGATGATCTTTTTGTCCCTGACCGCGTAAGCAGAATTCGCCCATGCAAATTCCGGAATCATGATCACGCCCTTGGTGCCGGTGATCTCCGCGTGATTGGCGCTGTATTCAAACCCGCAGGAAACCGAGGCGGTTCCGCCATTGTAGAATTTCATGACGGCAGCCGATTCCCAATCTATGCCGTTTTCGCAATGGTTGACCAGCGATCTGACGTCGCCCGGTCTGCCGCCCAGCAGCCATTGTGCGAGAAAGATATTGTACACGCCAATGTCAAGCAGCGCGCCGCCGCCCAGTTCAAACGAGATCACTCGGTCGGAAGTGTCGTATTTTGTCTTGCCGAAGAAGGTGGCGTGAACCTCCCTGACGTCGCCTATCAGCCCCTCGTCGATCCATTCCTTCGCCTTGACCACCGCCGGAATGAACCGCGTCCACATCGCCTCCATAAAGAACACGTTCTTTTCCTTTGCCGCGTCGATGACCGCCTTTGCCTGACGGGAATTGAGCGCCATCGGCTTTTCGCAGAGCACCGCCTTGCCGCAGGCAATCGCCGCGAGAGAGCTGTCGGCATGGTCTGTGTGGGGCGTGCAGATATAGACTACATCCACCCTTTCGTCTGACGCCAGCTCCATGACGCTGTCATAGGCGGCGGCCGCCTTCACTTCCTTCGCAAATTTCTGCGCCTTTTTCAGCGTGCGGGAACAGACCGCCGTGATCTCTGCGTTCTCCGTCATGGCAAGCGCGCGCGCGAAGGTGTGAGCCATTCTGCCGGTGCCCACGATTCCCCAGCGGGTTTTTCTTTCACTTTTTGCGTTTCTTGTGTTTTTCAGACACACCATTTTACAACCACCTTATGTTTCAAAAGACATAAAAAACACATCACTTCCATCTCCCGAAGGTTAATCCCTTTCGAGATGATTTTTCGGCGTGACGCGGTATCTATTATAGCAAACACATTTTCATATTGCAAGTACATGATGCAAAAAAAGAAAGAAAAAACGGCGCATACGCTGTTTTTTCAGACATATGCGCCGCAATTTCAAAAAATGACAAGGATTTACGCGAGTCCCGCTTTTTTCAGATTTCTGCTGTGTTCGCCAAGAGTGGCTGCCGCGTAGAAGTTGCCCTTCGCGTCGGAGCAGAAATAGTAGTAATTGGTCTTATCGTGGTAAAGCACCGCTTCAATGGAGTCGATACTCGGATTGCAGATCGGACTGGGCGGAAGTCCCTTGACGCGATAGGTATCGCAGACGCCCTTGTTATTGTTGATCCAGTCGTCCTTCTCCTCCTGTGTCAGCTTGTCGGAGGCAAGCAGCTCCTTCTTGGTGGCATACGGATACCAGCGTGTAGCGTCCGATTGCAGCCTGTGATTAATGCCGTCCTTATTTCTTCCGTAAAGTCGGTTATAGAACACGGAAGCAATGATCATTCTCTGATCTGATTTGCTCGCCTCACGCTCTACGACGGACGCCAGCGTAATCACCTCATCCATGCTCATGCCGATCTTCTTTGCCTGCGTCTCGTAGTCGGCCGTCCAGTGTCTCTCATATTCATTGAGCAGACGGTTGATGGCGTTGACAGAGCCTTCGTTCAGGTAGAAGTTATAGGTATCGGGGAACAGGAAGCCCTCCACCTTGTAGGTGCGCTTCTTGTTCTTCGTATCGACTTTGGACATAAACTTCTGGGTGAATTTGACCTCCTGCGCGGATTTAAGGAAGTTCTCCGCGTCACACACGCTGTTGTCCTCCATGATCTGAGCGATCTGCTGGACATTCAGTCCCTCGGGGATGGTGACGGTGATGGTGCTCTTGTCCGCGCCCGCGGGACGTCTGAGCTTCTGGAGTATCTGGTTGTAGTCAGACTTGGAATTGATGGTGAAGGTGCCCGCCTTGAAGCCCGTGGACTTCTTGGAAAATCTGGCGTAGGTCTTGAAGAAGAACGGGTATTCCACCACATCATTATCATCCAGTATTCTGGTGACCTCATTGAGATCCGCGCCCTTCGGAACGTCCACCACAATATCCGTCTCGTCCTTGACAAGCGCAAACATATCGTTCACGCCGACGATCAGATAATAGGAAAGTAAAATGGAAATGGAAAGCACCGCTGCCGAATAAACAAGTGCGATCATACAGCCGCGGTTGCGCTTCCGGATGGACTTCTGCTTGCTGCGGATCTGCTTGGGTGCCATCACGCTGTCGTCCTCGATCTGATAGGTGTCGCCCATGCTGCCGGTGACAACCCTCTTGGCAGTCGCGGGATTGCGGCTTTCCACAGGCTTACGCCTGCGGGTGGCGGGAGATCCGACCTTGCTGCGCTGGGGCTGCACGGTGGCTCTTCTGGCGGCGCTCATTTCCTTTCTGGCAGCCTCCTCATCGAAGTAGTCGTCCTCAGAAATGCTGACATGGAAGCTGCCGGAACGCATTTCCGGCTGACGAGGCTCAGCCTGACTGCTCTCTCCGGTATATTTTCCGACGGCAGAGGAGCGCCCGCTTCTCTGTGTGCCGCCGGGCACGCCATTCCGGCTCTGTCCCGCAGACGGGCGTGAGTCGGCACGAGACGCGCTCTCTCCGGAGCTTCGCGACGTGCTTCTCCCGGAGCGTCCTCCCGTCCCCGGGGAAGTATGACGGCTCTTGTACGCTCCGTCGTTGTCAATTCCTCTGAAGTTGTCACTCATTCTTGTTGCCTCCCTGGTATCACTTGCGTCTCTTCCCGCCCGCACCCGGACGAAGCTCATTGCAAAGACGCAGATATTTTTCGGTAATCAGACGGTCAACCGGTCTGTCAAATCTGCCGTGCGGGAGCTTATACTGCACGCATACGCTGTAGCACAGTCCCACCGTCCAACCGCCGTAGCGGGACAGAAACCTGTCGTAATAGCCCTTGCCATAGCCCAGACGGTACCCCCATCGGTCAAACGACAGCCCCGGCACGATACAGATCGGATGTCCGGCACCATCGTAAAGCCTTTCACTGTCCGCTTCCGGCTCCCTCACACCGAAGGTTCTCGGTCTGAGCATCTCAAGAGAATCAATATAGTAAAATTCCATTTCGCGACTGCCGTCAATACATCTTGGGCAGGCGACCCGCTTGCCGTCGTTCAGGGCAGTCAGGATGATTCTATCGGTACTGACCTCGATGGGAGTGGAAACATAAGTGAGAATCACATCGCTTTTGGTATAGGACGTGCTTCTTAAAAACGCGTCCGTTATGCACTCGTCCATCTGTCTCTTGACCTCCGGGTCAAGCTCCGAACGTATCCGCTTGATTTCCTGCCGCAGCCCTGTCTTGACGCGTCGTATGTCTTCCTTCATATTCTGATTCACGGCTGGTACACCGCGTTGGAAACGGCTGTCGCCTTCTCGGGACCGAGCAGAACGTTGACCAACTCGCAGCCGAAGTTGACCGCGTAGCCGGCGCTCTTGGCGGTGGTAATGCCGTCGTCTGTGATGACCGGCTTTTCCGAAACCTTGCGGCAGTTCAGCTCACTCTCGTAGCCGGGGAAGCAGATGGCATATCTGCCCCTGAGATAGCCCTTGTGTCCCAGAATAGTGGGCGCGGCGCAGATCGCGGCAATGTGAATGCCATTTTCCCAGCAGTATTCGAGAGCCGCCTGCACGTATTCGGATTTTTCAAGATTCAGCGTGCCGGGCATTCCGCCGGGAAGCACCAGCATTTCGGCTCCCGCCATGTCCATTTCCTGCGCCGTGATGTCGGCGGCGACAACAATGCCGTGCGATCCGCGCACCGCCTCGCCGGTGACGCCGACAGTCATCACATTCACGCCCGCGCGCCGGAGCATATCCACCGGAGCCAGCGCCTCTACCTCTTCAAAGCCCTCTGCCAGCATTACATATACCATATTCTCAATCATCCCTTATTTCAGTATGTCAATATAATATATTATAGCATCATAATTCTGTTTAGCAATAAACAAAATTTTAATTCTTAACGGAAAAACAAAAAAAATCAGTCGAGCGCCAGTCCGAGATAGGGCGTTCTCAAGCCGTCAAGCGTGGTAATGGAGACCGGGCTTTTCCCGTCGTTGCGACAGATCATGGCATAATCCACCACCTCGCCATATTTTTCAAAAAAGGAATCGTAAACAGGCAGTCTGAAAACAAATCTTTTGGCACGCGGATAGCTTTTCAGTATTCTGTAGAGAAGCGCGGAGGCAAAATGCTCCTTGACGATAAATTCCGTTACCCTGACCGTTTCTGATTCCTCGCTGCAGAACGCATAGCCGCAGTCTCCCCCGTAGGAGAGCGTGATCACATGACCGCCGTCGTGCTCGTGACTGCTGACAGCGTAGCGGAGGGCATTGCTGTCCCATATGACGAAGCCCTCGCGATCCACCAGCATGTCCCTCCGGAAGGCGCAGACCTCGCTGAGCTTCATCATCGTCTCGCGGATATTGTCGGGAATCTCCGTCGCGTTCCGGCTCAGATACATCAGATCGGAGCGATCCATATACACCACGCGGTTTTTATAGCATTTTTCAAAGCCGTATCTTCCGTAATATTTGAAAAGCCTCGGCTCCGCCGGCACAGTAACCGTGTATTTCAGCTTGCGGTACGCGCCGAGCTTCTGCGCCGTTTCGATCAGCTGGCGCATAATGCCCTGCCTGCGGTAATCCGGACGGGTACAGGCGGCATAGATATACTGAGAAGGAATAAGTCCCCCGTCCTCCGCGATGCTGACGTCAAGCAGATGAAGCATGGCGACCGGTCGGCGCACCGATTCATCGACATAGGCAAGGCAGTTCTCCGGGATATATCTGTTTTCAAAGAAATAGCGGATGTACGCCTCCGAATCTCCGAAGCACATACGCCAAAGGCGTTCCAGATCGCTTTTCATACTGTCCTGCGGATAGACTATCATGCTCCCTGTTCCCCCTGATTATCGGAAAAGTTATGTATTGCCCGCGACATCTTCCGCGCTGAATTTTTCAAGAAGAAGCACGGGGTAATAGGACAGCTTTGCCTTCCTCAGTCCCTCCTTGCCCATATCCTCCTCGCGGTTGATATATTCGTAGCCTGAGAGCCGGTTGAGGGCAAACTGCTGGTTGATCATCGTGTAGGCGCCGTCATAGTCCGTATCCGCCTTTTCAAAGTGCGTCACGAACACACGGCGGTTGAGCGGCTCGCCGATGGTAACGGCGATCACGCGTCCCCCCGCGCGGAGCAATCCGCCCTCCATTTTCAGAATGTCAAAATTCTTCAGCGCGTTGGCGATGGCGGTATTCTCCAAACAAAGCTCTGTCACCTCTTCCCCATCCTGTCCGGCAATGGCTCTCTCCAACTGCGCGGAGAGGAATTCCACACAGGCGGGGATATTGGTGCTGTCAATATTCTCGTATTTCCAGTCGGGATAGCTCCGAATGAATTTGCTGATGTGGTTGCGCTTGGCGTGGTATTTTTTACCGCCCAGCCGGATCAGATCCTCCGAGCGGTAGAGATAGTCAAAATCTCCCCGCTGCTCCTTGAATTCAAATTCCCCGGGGAACGCCTCACGCAACTCGTCACACTGCCAGTTCTCGACGCAGTAGAACAGCAGCCGCGTTCCGTTCGCCGCCGCGTCCCCGCGAAGCGCGGCTACCGCCGCGCGGACGTCGTAGCGCTTTCCCATGGGATACATATAATACAGTCTCTTTTCGTCATCCACTCCGCGGATGAGCAGACAGTCGCCGAAGCGGGCGACCTCGGTGAAGTAACGCTCCCTCCAGAGCCAGAGCGTCGCAAAGGTGCAGAAGCAGCCGAAGTATCCGGTGCCTTCAAAAATCTCGTCGATCCATCGCTTGTCCTCAAGCGTGGGCACATGAAAGTCAAGCATACGTCAACATCCTGCCATTCTCAGATAAGACTGCCGCAAACGGCACGCCAGATTTCACGCGAAATATCCTCTATGCGCCGGGGCTTCTCCCCGTCGCTGCACGCAATGACCTGCCAGCCGAGTTGATCGGCAGAGTAAAGCGCCGAACGCCGGCATTGCTCCTGAAAGGCGAGACTTGCCTCGTGAATATCCTTGCGCGATTCATCCCCGCTGTAACGTCCCGACATTAGCCGCTGCGAAACCTGCGGCGGCATGTCCAGATAAAGCACCACATCGGGCGAGGGCAGTTCCAAAAGTCCGTATTCATAATCCCTCAGCCATTGCAGAAAGTCGTCCCATTTCTCCTGCGGGAGCTTGGTCATCTGATACACCGCGTTGGAGGTGGTATATCGGTCAGCCAAAATATTCACGCCGTCAAGGTAATCGGATTCCCAGTGCTTCTTGTAGGCGGCGTATCTGTCCACCGCGTAGAAGCTGGAGGCGGCATAGGCGTTGACCGAATCGGGCGTGCTGCCGAATTCTCCGGCGAGATAGCTCTTGACCAGTGCCGCAGAGGTTTCCTCATAATTCGGAAAGGAGATGTGCCGGACGGCATGTCCCTCCGACAGTATCCTTTCTCTGAGCAGCGCGGTCTGCGTACCCTTTCCGCTGCCGTCAAGACCCTCTATCACAATGAGATTGTGTTTTTTCATGCCCCTGCACTCCTTAACCGTAATATTATAGCAAATAAACGACTGCTATACAATAGAAAGCGCACGAATTTTTAAATTTTTTTCTATTAACCCAAAAATCCGTGCGCATTTATTCTATTATTTTATCGCCGTGCCCTCAGGAACAATGTCATCCACAAAGATAACCTGACAGCCGCAGGCGTTGTTGGTGGCAGCCAGGAGCATGCCGTTGCTCTGCACGCCGGAGAAGCGGGCGGGCGCGAGGTTGGCGACGACAATGATCTTCCTGCCGATCAGCTGTTCGGGGGTGTAGTCGTGCTTGATGCTCGATACGATGACGCGCTCCTTCAGTCCGTCGAAGAGCGTCAGCTTCAGGCAGTTGGCGGACTTGCGGATCTCCTGTGCCTTCAGAATTTTGCAGACGCGCAGGTCGATCCTTCCGAAGGCATCGATGTCAATTTCCTCCTTGACGGGCGCAACCGGATCGGGGTCGCCATAGACCTTTTCGGGAAGAACCTCTTCCTCCACCGGAGGCTTGTCAAGCTCCTTTTCCTCCTCGGTCTGAGGATAGGAGAAATCCAGCAGTCCCACATAGCGCTCCGGCTCGATGGCATACAGGAAGAGGTACAGGCGCGGACCCTTCTCCTTGTCGATGAGCAGCTTATAGACGTTCTTGAAGAACGCGCCCTGAATCTTCTTAAGCTCCTTGTCGGTGACGGTCGTCACGTCAAAAACCTGCTTGGGAATATCATAGAGCTGCGTGTTCAGCTCGTCCAGATTGTAGCCGCCCTTCGAGAGATAAGCGTGAAGCAGCTCAATTTCCTTCTTTTCCTCGTCGGAGAGCGTGTTGAAAACGTCAAAGTTGCGGGTGGCGCGGAGCTTGTTCACCTGATCGGGGGCGCACTGCTCCAGCCAGTACTTCGCCCGGTCGAGACGGTCGGCAAACTGCTCGTACTTATAGGGCGTGCCGATTTTCTCAAAGACCGTCTCCAGCATGGGAATATTGAAATCCACAACGGAGCCAAGCTGTACAAGAAGGCTCATGGGAACCGTTTCGATCGTGCGGTCGCCGATGGTGGTGTTGTACATGATGGACTTCACATACTCGTCGGCGGTGCCGTCCTTCACTGCGTTGTACATCTTGTCGAATTCAAAATACTGGCGCAGAATGCCGTCGTCAAAGCAGAAGTCGAACGCCTTCAGCGGTTCGGTCTTGGAGTAAAGCCAGAGAATGACCTCCGGCTGGTAGATCTTCATCAGAGCGTCGGGCGTGAGGTTGAGTCCCGAGGAGCCGGACATCTTCCCGGTGGTTCCCTTGATGCCGATGAATTCGTAGCCCTGGAAGATCGGCGGCTCATAGTCGAAAATCGCCTTGGATATTTCCTTGCTGGTGTCGTAGCTGCCGTTGACGGTGGCGTGATCCTTTCCGCCCGGCTCAAAATCCACGCCCTCAAACTTCCAGCGCATCGGCCAGTCGATCTTCCACGCCAGTTTGCAGTTGTGATCGTGGTTGAAATCAAAGCTGCCGTGATGACCGCACGCGCATTCGTACTCAGCGGTCATGCTTTCCTCGTCAAAGGAGACGATTCTGGTCGTATCCTTGCCGCACTCATGACAGTAGATGCCGACGGGGAAATAAGCCTCCCTCTCGCCCTCCTGCGCATCCTGTGTGCGGTGGCTGTCCAGAATATCGAAGATCTCCCTGCGGTGACGGATGGCGTGAAGGATGTAATCGGTATATCTGCCGCTGCGGTACATATCCGCCTGATAGCGGTAATCCATCTCAATGCCGAACTTCTCGATGGAAGCCATAAATTCCTTTTCAAAATATGCCGCGTAGGTCTTGGCGTCAGAATCGGCAAACGGATTTCTGACGTCGACATAGGGCATACCGATAAATTTCTCAAAATCTCCGTCCACCTTGGCGACGTTGACCGGCACCTTTCTCAGACGGTCGAATTCATCCCACGAAAAGAGCAGCCGCGCCTTCCTGCCCTTCGCCCTGAGGGCGCGGACCACAAAGTAGCTGGTGGCAATATCGCGGAAGTTGCCGATATGAATCGAACCGGAGGGACTGATGCCCGCGGCGCAGACGTATTCTTCCTTATCAGGATTGCGCTCGATGATGCGCTGTGCTATTTCTTCTGACCAATGCATATGAATCTCCTGCCTCAAAAATCATTTAAGGTATATTTTACTTGAAATCGTCAAAAATGTCAATATGCTAATCGAATATGACGGAAAAAAATCGGGCGGCAAAGGAAAAAAATCCTTCACAGCCCGAGGTCATACGATGCTTATACTCAGTTGTCCGGCATTTTGTAGGTTTGGGCATAATTAAAGAAGCTCATCTGGGTCGATCTGAATTCCGCCGCCACATAATAAACCTTTGTGTTGTCGGGAGAATCCATGTACCATGTGACAAGATACTGGTCGCTGTCGGGATAGTAGCAATACACCTGATAAGCGGGATAATTGCCCAGCGCTTCCCTTGCGCCTGTCAGCTTCTCGATGTTTTCGGTCTTGGATGCTTCTTCCAACTGGTACATCTTCGTATTTGCCGCTATCCTTGAATCGAAATCAACGCCTGTCAGCGCCTTCATTTCCGCACAATCAAACACATCCATCGTGAGAATCTCCGTCGGCGACTGCGCAAACTGCACGCAAGTCTCGGTATTGCCAGGGGTATACCACTTGAGGAAGGTGCCATCCAGCTGGAACCATCCCACTGTTTCGTTGCCGTATTCAGTAATGGCAGGCTCCGTCTGTGAGGATTCCTCTTCTGATGAAAAAAGATCATCTGAATACACATCATATGCCTCTGACGAAACGTCGTCATCTTTGGAAACCATGTGGCGGAAAAGCAGACTTGCACATGAGGTGCAGGAAAGCAATACAGCAACACATACAAACAATCCTGTATATCTCTTCAGCTTCATTGTGATCATCCCTTCTGTGTTTTTGTTATTTCTATTATTGAATCGTAAGGCAAATCAGTTAAGTCTTCTCAAGCCCTTGGGATAGCGATTTTTCAGTCTGCCGCCGGAGCATTTGCCAAAGCCGGTAACCGTTTCCTCACACGCGACCGCCGTATATCCTCTGAGAGAGCCGTCAGCCGCGATCTCCTCCCCGTGCAGGAAGGCCATCAGTTCGGGAGAATCGTGCGGGAGCGAGATCACGCGCCTGCATTCCTCCGCTTTAGCCGCCATAAAGAGCGCGTGGGATGGCTCGATCCGGTTTTTCATCACATCGCCCAGCAGAACGCCTCCGCGAAGCACACCCAGTCCCTTGACCTCCGGCATGCCGTCCGGCAGCAGATAACAGCTCTCCCCGATCTGACGGATTCTGCCGTAGGGAGAAACGCCGAAGCACTCGGAGAAAAGCGCGTCCGCGCGCTTCTCCGCCTCGTTCTGATTCTCATCATGCCGCCTTCCCGTTGCGTTCTGAACCGGCGTGTCAACGCTCTCTCCGCACTTTCGCAGCCTTGCGGCAAAATGTCCTTCGCCGCCGTCCATCGGAAAGATTCTGCGCGTCAGGGTCAGATCGAATCTGTCGCTTCTGTCAAAGCCCGGTCGTCCGAAGTCCACGCCGCACGGTTCAAGGCTGAATGCCGGATGACTGTCCAGAAACGCGGCGACAACATCCTCGTTCTCCCGGAAGGAGAAGGTGCAGGTGGAATAGACCAGCACGCCGCCTTCCCTCAGACATTTCGCGGCGCTGTCCAGGATCGCCAGCTGACGCACCGCGCAGGCAGCGGAATGCTCGGGTGACCATTCCGCTACCGCCTGCGGGTCTCTGCGGAACATACCCTCTCCGGAGCAGGGAGCGTCCACCAGCACGCGGTCAAAAAAGCCGTTCATCCCTTCGGCAAGTCTGT
>ONDC01000146.1 GCA_900316495.1 uncultured Eubacteriales bacterium | reverse complement strand
GCCCGATGAGACCATCGTCGAATTCGACGACAAGTACAAGAATTTCTACGAGATCTTCGTGCGCTCCTTCAAGGACTCCGACGGCGACGGCTACGGCGATTTTAACGGCATTACCCAGAAGCTCGACTACCTCAAGCCCGCCTCCGGCGCGGCTTCCGACAGATCGCTCGGCATCAACGCCCTCTGGCTCATGCCGATCTGCCCCTCCCCCTCCTATCACAAATACGACATCTCGGATTACTGCGCGGTGGATCCCATGTACGGCACGATGGAGGATTTTGAAAACCTCGTCCAGAAGTGCCATGAGCGCAAAATATCCGTGATTATCGACATGGTGCTCAACCACACCTCCAAGGAGCACGAGTGGTTCAAGGCATTTTCTGAGCTGATCCGCCGGAATGAAAAGGGCATGGAAAGCGAATATGACGCCAGATACGCCGAGTATTACTCCTACGTTACCGCCGAGGAAATGGAAAAGGACGGCACGGCTATCACCAAAGACGGATATACCTACTACAGGTGCAACGGCAAACGATACCAGAAGATTGCGGGAAGCTCCAGCTATTACGAGTGTAATTTCAGCGACGATATGCCGGAGCTGAATTTCGACAGCGAGTACGTCTGGGAAGAGGTCGGGAAAATCTGCGATTTCTGGATCGGCAAGGGCGTGGACGGCTTCCGCTTTGACGCGGTGATCTGGCTCTATGCCAATGATACCAACAACAACAACAAGGCGCTTAAAAGAATCGCGGATTACTGTAAATCCAAGAAGCCCGATTTCTATACGGTCGGCGAGGCATGGACAGGCAACAGCATCGTAAAGCAATACTACAACAGCACCCTCGACAGCTTCTTTGATTTTACGTTCGGCAATTCCACCGGCATCATTTCCTCCACCGTCAAATCCAAGGACGGCGCCGCTTTCAGCGCTAAGCTCCAGAACTGGAACAATCAGCTCAAGCTCGTCTCCGCTTCCGACGCGATCGACGCGCCCTTCCTCTCCAATCACGATATGAGCCGCTCCTCGGCATACTTTGCCACCGACGGCCAGCGCAAGATGGCGGCGAGCCTGTATCTGCTCATGCCGGGCAACACCTTCATCTATTACGGTGAGGAAATAGGCATGAAGGGCAGCACCTCCGACAGCTCCAAAAAGGATCCCACCGCCCGCACCGCCATCAAATGGTCCGCTTCCGACGACGGCTCCAAAATCATCAATCCTCCCGGCGCGGATTCCAAGCTCAGCCAGGAAAGCATTCAGGGCGTTGAGGAACAGCTCCGCGATGAGGATTCTCTTCTCACCCACTACCGCCTGCTGCTCAAGCTCAAGAATCAGAATCCTCAGATCGCCCGCGGCACTGTCACCGCGGTTGATCTTGGCAAGCAGTCGATCTGCTCCTACACCAGCATCTATGACGGCGTAGCCGTCATGGTGATTCACAACCTGAGTCTGGATGATACCGACATTGATCTCAGCGCGACCGAGTATTCCGATTTCACTGAGCTGAGAGGCTATGTCGTCAGCAAGAATGCCGAAGGTGAAAAGGAAACGGACGGATCTCCTGTCCTCGGTCAGACCTCCTCGCAGGAGGAAACGGCTGCGGAGGAAAAGGAAGCCGTCGCCACGCTTGAAAACGGCAAGCTCCACCTTCCCGGCAGAACTACCGTTGTATTGCGTTCCACCAAGCATTACGACGACGTGGTGATTAATCCCGATTCCATCACCACCGCGCCGGAGGATGAAAAGGTGCAGACCATGGACGAAAGCTGATCTGTCATTCCTCCTGCCTCCGGTTTTCTCCAAGTCAAGCAAAACCCGCACAGCGCTTTTACGGAGTCCGTATGACGCTGTGCGGGTTTCTTTTACTCGATTTACGCAGGAAAACGCTATCTTGTCTTTTCGGTGAATTCCTTCATGAGATCCTCCCATTTGGTAGAGATGTAGGTGTTGGTCTCGTCGGACAGGCGGTTGAAGACCTCGCAGTCGTTTCTGAGCTTTTCGTCTGACGGGTAGAAGAATTCGGTTGTCACTTCCTCGTCAAGCTCCTCCTTCACAGCGGAGATCGGGGAAGCGTAGCCGATATATTCGGCATTGGCAAGCGCCACGTCCTCGCGGCACATGAAGTTGATGTACTTCTCCGCCGCGCTCTTGTTCTGGCAGCAGGTGGGAATGCACATGGAGTCGATGAAGGTATTCGCGCCCTTGGGGATGTAGCCCTTGATGTTTTCATTGCCGTCCTGCAACATGAGCAGGTCGCCGTTGTAATAGGGGGCGATAATCGCCTCGCCGCTCTCCATCTTGTCAAAGATCTGGTCGCCGTAATAGCCCTGCACCAGCGGACACTGCTTCACAAGCTCCTGATAGCATGCCTCCAGCTCCTCCTGATTCTCGCTGTTGAGGGAGTAGCCTAACTTTGCCTCCGCCACGCCGAATGCGTCGCGCTGGTTGTTGAACATGAGGATTTTGCCGCTGTACTTCTCATTCCAGAGCAGGTCCCAGGTATTCTCGTCGATGTCGGCAGGGTCTACCTGCGTGGAATCGTAGAAAATCGCGGTGCAGCCCCAGGTGTAAGCCACGGAGTATTCGCCCGTCGGGTCAAACGCCGGCTTGCGGAATTTTTCGTCGATATTGCCGTAGTTGGGAATGTTGTCGTAATTGAGCTTTTCCAGCATATTCTCGTGAATAAGCTGCGCGATCATGTAGTCGGAGGGAATGATCACGTCCACCGTCATGCCGCCGCTCTTCATCTTCGCGTACATTTCCTCGTTGCTGGAGAAGTTGAGGTACTTGACCTCGATGCCGGTCTCCTTCTCGAACTGCGCGTTGACGTCCATCGTGCCGTCGTCGCCGTTGGAGATGTATTCGCCCCAGTTGTAGACGTAGACGACCTCGCCGGTCTTGGGAGCGGCTTCCTCACCGGAGCAGCCGGAAAGCACGGAAAGCGCGGAAATCATGAGTGCCACAGAAAGCACAAGTGCAAGTATTCTTTTCATTTATCAAAATCCTTTCTTTTTCAGAATTTTTCCTGTTTCTGCCGTTTCCTGTCATTGATCTGTCGGAGGTTGATCACCACAAGAAGCGTCAGTACGATTACAAACATCAGGGCGGACAGCGCGTTGATCTTGGGATTGATCCTACGCTTGGTCATGGAATAGATCACCATGGGAAGCGTCTGCGCGGTGGAACCGCTGGTAAAGTAGCTGATCACAAAGTCGTCGAGCGACAAGGTAAACGCCATCATCATTCCGGTAATGATACCGGGCATGATTTCCGGAATAACCACCTTCATAAAAGCCTTGAAGGGCGGACAGCCTAAATCCTGCGCCGCTTCATAGATGCTCGGGTTCATCTGGTTCAGCTTCGGCATGACCGACAGCACCACATACGGAATACAGAATGTGATGTGCGCTATCACCAGCGTACCGAATCCCGGGCGAAGCAGTCCGGTTGTTGCGAACACCGCCACAAAGAGCAGCATCATGGAGATACCCGTCACAATATCGGGATTGACCATAGGGATATTGTTCAGCGTCAGCATGACGGAACGCAGTCCCTTGTTCATCTTTTTCAGTCCGACAGCCGCCGCGGTACCGATGATCGTGGAAGCAATCGCGGCAATGACCGCCACTGCAAGCGATGTACGCAAAGCTTCGAGTATCATGCTGTCCCTGAACAGATTCTCGTACCACCGGAGTGAAAAGCCCTTCCAGACCGAACGGCTTTTGCTCTGGTTGAAGGAAAAAACGATCAGCACCACAATAGGGGCATACAAAAAGAGAAAAATAATACCGGTGTAAATTCTTGATAAAATCTTCACATCATCAACCCCCCTGTTTCCTCGCCGTCGTCAAATTTCTTCATCACAGCCATGCTGATCAGAATCAGCACCATCAGCACCAGGGAGAGCGCCGCGCCGACATTGTAATTGGGAGCCGCGCCGACAAACAGCCGTTCGATGACGTCGCCGATGAGCGGATTCCTTCCGCCGCCGAGCATCTGCGAAATGACAAAGGTGCTGACCGACGGGACG
>ONDC01000216.1 GCA_900316495.1 uncultured Eubacteriales bacterium | reverse complement strand
TCGCTGACATCCATCTCGCAGGATACGTCGCCGGTGTAGAAGGTCTTTGTGGTATACTCTCCGGCCATCGGGTCAGGGTAATTGACCTGTACAAATGTATGCGGCTTGACGGCGTTCAGCAATGTGGAAATCTCTGAAGCCGTCCGGTGCGACCATGTGCAGTCGAGTGTCACCTTCTTGGCGACTTCGTCCTTGTCCATAAGCCCGTTCAGATCGCGTCCGCTGTCCTCGGAGGATATATCATTCAGCGACCATTTGAAGGGCATGTCCGGCGACGGAATCGCCGTCCCGTTGACGGTGATCGGTGTTATCATTGTTAAAAAAACCTCCTATATCGAAAATTCATAATTCCCGCGGCGCTGTTCTTCGCGCAGAAGTTTGATGATTTTTCTCATCAGTGTTTCATCGCCGAGATTAACCACAAGTTCAATGAGCTGACTTTCTTCATTGTCATGCGGTTTTGGGGGCGGATTCTGCTGACTGAACATTTTCAGCGCTGTCAGAATCATTTCCAGCATTTTATCTTCGGGAGCCACAATTTCGCCGTAGCGCCTGTTGTCGCCGATCATGGCGAGCTGGGGCGTATTGGCTTTGACGTAGCCGCCCTGCGCCAGCATGGGAATTTTCGGCACACCGATGGTGCTGACCCAAGAAAACGGCTTTAAGCCGAAAATGCTGATTCCCTTGATCTTTTTGAGAGCCGCATTAATGCCGTTGAAAGGCACGGCCACCACCGTATTGATACCGCTGATGATCTTGTTGACGATAGATTTAAAAGCCGACACTATGCCGTCCTTGATGCCGGAGAAGATTTTGCCGCCTGTAGAGAATACTGACTTGACTCTTTCCCACGCATTTTTGAAGATGCGTTCAAAGAAGGATGCGACCGAGGAAAAGACGGATTGAATGCCCTTCCACGCTGCGGAAGCGCCGTTTCTCAGAGATTGCCACAGCCCAGAAAACATGCTTGCCACTGGTGAAAAGGATGATTTCAGCCAGTTCCAGACCGCTAAAACGGAATTCTTTATTCCTTGCCACGCTTTGCCCCAGTCGCCGGTAAATACGCTGACAACGAAGTCCAGCAGTCCGCTCATTACGTCGAAAATCATGCCGATTGCGTCAAAAAGCCTGCCGAAACCGGACAATATTTCTTTCCCGATGATCTTTGCAAGCGGTGCAAAGAGTTTGCCAAGCTGCGCAATAATCGCCTTAACGAGCGGGAGATAAGGCTGCGCCTTGTCCCACGCCACTTTGAGCAGTTCGCCTATACGCCCGAGGAATCCGGCTATTTTCTCCCACATGGGCTGTAAATGCTGCTGCCACAGTTTGCTCAGTGCGTCGCCCAGCGCGTCAATTATCGGCTTAATAATTGCGTCGTAGCTGGCTTGGAAAACGCCGCACAATTCATGATAGGCATCTGCTATGACTGCGAAAATGTCGCCGATGGGCTTTAGTACCTTCTCGGCTGTCGCTTTCATGGAAGCGGCATTTTTGATAAATGGCTTTGCCAGAGCGCCGAATACATCCCTCCCGAACTTTGAAAAAGTGGTTGTGATGTGCAGCTTCATGTCGGTGAATACCGACAGTACTGAGGCGGTGATTTCCTTGCCGCCCTGACTCTTCCACGCGCTGAATATTTCACCGAACGCGGCAAACAAATCTCCGGCGGTGTTTGCAATTTCCGTGCGGATGTCGAACAGTCCGGCTATGCTGCTTCTGAGTGAGTCACCGCGCTTTTGGCGAAAATTCCGGCAAGCGCCTGCCTGACCGACTCCGCGTGATTCCTGATTGATTGCAGATCTGCGGACGCGAATCCGATTTTAAAACCTTCGGCAAAAAGGACTTTGATATACTTTACCTTTGCGGCAAATTCGTTGAGTTCCTCCACGTCCTGACCGGAGAACGGAAGGGATTCTTCATCCGCTCCTCCCCCACCGCTGCCGCCGTGACTGTCCAGACGGTTGAGCTGGTCGAAGCCCATGAGAGATTTGGCAACCGCCTTCCCGGCTCCCGCGGCGCTCTTGGCGATGCCGTCCATGCTGCCGGACGCTTCATCGGCTGATTTCCCCAGACCGAGGAAGGAGAAGGATTTGATTTTCAGCATGGCAGCCGTGAAGCGGGACAGAGCCCCCACCGCCTGTGTCAGTTTCACGACGATCACATTCAGCGCGGACACAAAGGGGGCGGCGAGATTGGTGGTGAGATTGCCGAGTGATTCTTTCAGGTCTCCGAGATTGTTGGAAAGCTGCTTCATCTTTCCGGTCGGGGTCTGCGCGAGCGCTTCGTTCATGTTCGCGACGGAGGCTTCAATGACTTCGGTGACGGTGGCGACCTTTTCGGCTTCCGTGCCGTATTTGATGATTTTTGCCTGTTCTTCTGAAAAATCGTAGCCGTAGCGGGAAAGCGCCGTGGTGCTGCCGTTCATGACCTTGCCGAGCATGGTGGCGATGCCGACCGCGGAACCGCCTGTGGCGTCGTAGCCGTACTGCTGCGCAACCATGTCATTGAGAACCGGCATGAGCTTCTTGACCGACTCCACGCTTTTCACATAGGTAGCAAGCTCCTGCATTCCGGCGAGCTGCACTTCGTCGCCAATCACGCCGAGCTGCTGGTAGTGTGACGCTAAATCCTTGACCGCCTGGATCTGTTCCATGGTGGCGTTCGTGGCATTGCGCATGGTGACG
>ONDC01000098.1 GCA_900316495.1 uncultured Eubacteriales bacterium | reverse complement strand
ATGCCTCCTTTTGCAATCACTATGTTTGTTACCTGAGCAAGGGGATGGAGGTCATCCATTCGATCTCTGTTCCTTTGTTCGATTATCATTATAGCACCGTTTTTAGCACTGTCAAGGTGAGAGTGCTAAAAGTGTGTGAACAATCATTGCATATTTTGTTAACTCGTACTCTTTCCCTGCGATTGCGGCTTTGGAAAAAGGTCCAGGCGCTTTTGCAGTACAGCCTTTACGTGCCTCTCGGTTCTTTGTTGTCGGTGACGGCTTCTTCGAATTGTACTTCGCTGCAGTCCTCCCAGTCCTCCTGATATCCGCATCTTCGTAGGTAATCCTTTCCTCCATCAACGGCGCACGCGCCGCAGGAACAGTAGCCAATCAACCGGAAGCATCATTGTAACACCTACATCGCTTTGAACTCGCGAACTCGGAAAGAACTCGGAAAGAATAAACTTTTCTGCCGGATGGTTGGATTATGTCTTTTCAAACGCGAGCATTTGCAGTATTCTTTTGTAAAGCGACAACATAGACAACATGAACGGAGGAAAAAGTATGGCGGCAACATGGCTGAGCGACGCGGTCTTTTACGAGATCTATCCGCAGTCGTTCTATGACAGCAACGGCGACGGGATCGGCGATCTCAACGGGATCCGGGAAAAGCTGGACTATATCAAAAGTCTCGGCTGCAACTCGCTTTGGATCAACCCCTGCTACGACTCGCCCTTCAAGGACGCGGGCTATGACGTGCGCGACTACCGAAAGGTGGCGGCTCGCTACGGGACGAACGAGGATCTGATCCAACTCTTCAACGCCGCGCACGAAAAGGGGATTCGCGTCCTGCTGGATCTGGTGCCGGGGCACACCTCGGAGGAGCATCCGTGGTTTCTGGAGAGCAAAAAGGCGGAGCGGAACGAGTATTCCGACCGCTATATCTGGACGGACTTCTGGATCTGCGGCGCGCAGGGGATGCCCTACATCAGCGGCGAGAGCGAGCGGAGCGGCGCGTACATCCTGAACTTTTTCAAGTGCCAGCCCGCGCTCAACTACGGCTTTCTGCACCGGACCGAGCCCTGGCAGCTGCCCGCGAACCACCCCGCCGCGATCGCGACCCGCGAGGCGCTCAAAGACATCATGCGCTTCTGGCTCAGCCGCGGCTGCGACGGCTTCCGCGTCGATATGGCCGACTCCCTCGTGAAAAACGACGACGCGGACAAGAGCGCAACGAGCGCGGTCTGGCGCGATATCCGCCGGATGCTGGATCTGGAATTCCCGGAGGCGGTGCTGGTCTCGGAATGGGGACGGCCGCATCAGTCGCTGCGCGCGGGCTTCGACGCGGACTTTTATCTGGACTGGCGCGGCAACGGCTACAGCACCCTGCTGCGAGATTACGAGAACCACGCCGGCGAAGACCACAGCTATTTCAAAAAGGACGCAGGCGGCAGCATCAACCGCTTCCTCGACGACTACCTGCGCCTGCTTGACGGCGCGAAGGGGCATGGCTACGTCTCCCTGATCACCGGAAACCACGACACGGTCCGGCTCCGGAAAACGCTGGAGGAAGCAGAGCTGAAGCTCGTTTATGCCTTCCTCTTTACCATGCCCGGCGTGCCCTTCCTCTATTACGGCGACGAGATCGGCATGCGCTATCTCGAGTTGCCCACAAAGGAGGGCGGCTATACCCGCACCGGCTCGCGCACGCCCATGCAGTGGTCGAGCGGGAAAAACCTCGGTTTTTCTTCCTCCGAGCCGGAAAAACTGTATCTGCCGGTCGATGCGTCCGACGACGCACCGACGGTTGCCGGGCAGGAGGGCGATCCCGACTCTCTTCTCTCCACGGTGCGCGCCCTGCTCGCTCTGCGCCACCGGGAAAAGGATCTGCAGGCGGATGCGGCGTTCCGTGCGGTCTGCACCGAGCCGGACAAGCCCTTCGTCTATCGGCGCGGAGAGCTGACGCTCGCGCTCAATCCGAGCGGGCGGACGCTCAGCGTGACCCTGCCCTTCGACGTCTCCAAAGCCCTGTATCAGATCGGCGAGGCGGAGCTCGACGGAAGACGGCTGAGCGTTTTGCCGCAGTCCTTTGCCGTCCTGCGCTGAAAGGCCTTGCGCACGCTGCGCAGCGGTCGGGGCGGGAAAATGACAGAGTTTTGTAGGTTAGTCAATCATACTTTACAGTCTGGAAAAGAAAAAAGAACGTCTTTGGGAGATCGCCAGTTGAGAGGGCGCATAGGGAAGTCGTTTTACTTTCTGTTCCAAGCAGAGAGCTGCTTTTGGAAGTCCTCAAAGGAATAGAACTTATGCGAGGCATAGAAGTATTCATTGTCTTTACGATGGCTTCTCTCAACCTTGCCGTTGTGCCTGGGCGTAAAGGGCTTTATGAGCTTATGACGAATACCGAGTTCCCGCAGTGTTCTTTCAAACAGTGTTTCTTTATTGGAGCATTGGGCGTTCAGACGATTGGTAAACTCGAAACCGTTGTCCGTCTGAACACACTCGATGGCATAAGGAAAGCGCTTCATACAATGCTTGTTTTGCTTACATCAAAAATTCTTTTCGCTCATTTTGCGGTTGATGGCGTCGAGCTTCCGCTTTATGGATGAATATTGTCCCAGCCAGATGGCGGCGTAAATCATAAGGAAAACGCCAAAGTAAAGCAGGACGCCGGAGACGCTGTGCTCCATCCAGTACATGCAATATGCGATCGGGAAGGTTGCCAGCGAGCAGACCAGCAGATGAGTAAGCGTCATTTTTGTCAGACTCCATTCCTCTCGCTCCCAGATAACCGACGCGCCGGCGAAGGCCGCGCCGTAAAGCAGGGAGCAGAGCGCTTGCAGGGTAACGGCGCTCAGCTCGCTGCCGCAGTCCGCCGCGAGTTCCGGCACGATCGCGCGATAGCTTCCTCCGCCGAGCGCGTAGGAGATAGCGATGGAAATGATCGTGCTTATTGCAAGGCCAATCGGCGCGCCGAGCAAAGCTCTCATAATGATCTTTTTCTTCATAGATAAACCCTCACAATCCCAATATTTCCTTGATTTTGGCAACATAGCGGCGGGAAACATAGCTCGTGCTGCCGTCAAGGAGGCTCACGCAAATCGTTCCGGCAAGCTGGAGATCGAAATGCCGCACCTTCTTCAAATTGATGATCTCAGAGTTGGAGATTCTAACGAAGTGGTTTCTCTTCAACTGATCTTCCAGCTCGTACAGCCGCAGCCGAAGCTGATATTCACCTTCTTTTGTGACTGCGAATACTTTTCCGCCCGAGGCATATACGCGCAAGATACTGTCCGGTTCGAGGACTTTCACCGTATCATCCCGCATCCCTGCGAGCACATGCAGCTCGGGATCTGAGATCTTCCGGACGATTTCGTTGATTTCTTCCGTCACACGGTCGGTGAGAATGAGCAGCTTTGGTTCCTGCACCGTGCTGTCGATTTTGATTTCGACCTTCAATAACGCCACCTCCCTGGTACGCCTGTATCATAATCTGCACGGCGTGCTTTGGCAAGCGATTTACGATACTTGGTCGTTTTTGGGATATAAAAGGCAGATTTGTCTGCCTGCCCGGCGAGCCTTGCAGCACAGTCCTTGTCACACATCTCGAAGCAGGAAGCAAGGGTTAAGAGAAGCTCCCGCTAAAAGAATACAGCAATCCTTTTATGGCCAGACTGTCCGAAAATTGAGCTTCGGGCCGGAGACGGACTGCGTGCCGGTAAAGATGTTCGGAAATCTGACAGCGCCGGTGCAGAAGATTCCATACAATGCGCGGATCAGCCCGAGCAACCACACGCTGGACACGGGGCATGTGCCGAAAAAGAAGGTCGTCCTGAGGATACAGGACAACAAAGAAAAGTTAAAGCAGCGAATGTGCCTGTCAGAGCATCCCTTCGGAACGGTGAAGTGGTACCGAGGCGCACACTACCTGCTGTGCAAGGGAAAGACGAAAGCCGCGGCGGAGCTGGGACTGAGCTTTCTCGCGTATAACCTGACAAGAGCGATCAACATCGTGGGAGTCAGGTCATTGATTGCGGCCATGTGAGCAGAGAATGCTCACTTTTTTCACGTAAAACAGCATACAGGCAAACAAAAATGTCCGAAAACTCGCACTAAAAACGAGTTTTCGGACAAATTGTGCCAAAGTACGCCCAAAAGGTACAAAACCGAGCTAAGTACGCCTAAAAGGTACGCGCCGAACGGCTCGATAGACCGGAATTGGGCAACTTACTTTATTTCTGAAAACACATACGCCTGATGAATCCATGAGAAAAGCTCATCATCTATCTCATCCGCAGTTCCAATGACAATGTGAGTTGTCCATCTTCCAGGATACGGCTCTGTTTTTACTGCGACCCGATCAGAATCCAACGGGTAGGGCAATCCCAATGTGATTACAAGATAGGGACTTGGAAGCTCTGCTTTCTTTTTTACCCGTGCAAAGGACACGCAAGCGAATATATGCCTGTTTGAAAAGGAGATCTGTGTCTTCTGCACCCTCTTCTTTGCTGCAGGAAACAACTCATAGATTTTGGTTTCAAATACTTCATATAACAGTAACGCCGATGGGTTCTTATCAAAAAACAGCAAGGTTTCAGTATCCACTATGTTTTCACCTCTTCAAATCCCGGTTTGTTGAAGCATAACTGCGCTAAGTACAAACAAAAGTACACCAGAGAAAAGAATTATGTAAACTCATCTCTCCGTGGAGTGTTCCCTGCAAGTATTTGCATGTACTCATAAAAGCTCTCGTTCACCTCATCCTTTCAGATCACAGCCAGTCGGCAACCTTCTGTTTCGAGTTCTTCGCCTGAGAACCCTTGACGGCGAGGCCGGGCTTCACGTCCGCACCTTTGCACAGCTTCTTGACATCGGAAACCATGCTGCCGAGGCCGGAGCCCTCGTGCGTACTGATAACACGCACAGTTTTTCCGCTGAAATCCAAACCTGTGAGCGCGGTCGCCATCTCCGGCGCGTAGGTACCCCAGTAGACCGGGCTCATGATGAAGACGGTATCGTAGGCGGAAATGTCCGCCAGCTTCTCCTTGATCGGCGCGTTGCCGATCCTTTTCTTTGCCTCTTTGATGCAGGTGTTGTAGTCCTTTGCATAGGGCACGGCCGGCTCAACCTTGAACATGTCTGCGCCGGTCAGCTCCTGCACAAATTCCGCGACGATCTCGGTGTTGCCTTTGTCGATCCAGCCGACTGCATAGTTCTCGTCGGCCCTGCTGAAATAGATGATCAGGCTCTTGCTCATTTTCGGATAAACCTCCTGTCTGCTTCGTTATCTTCCAGGCTCACATATCGCTCTACGGTCATGTGCAGATCATATTTCTCCCGTAGCGCGGCGATGGTCGCCATCATGGGAGATGCATGGTGCGCGTCGATAGCCGCCTGATCCGCCCACGAATCGATCAGCAAGATCGTTTCCGGATCATCCAACGCCTGATAATACTCATACCGCATATTCCCCGGCTCGGACCGGATCAAGTCCACCGTGCCGGATGAGATCATCGCTTCCGCAAACGCCTTTGCCGATCCGTTTGTTCCTTTATATCGCAAATTAACGGTAATCATCGGCGCACCTCCAGAACAATCCCGAGTTGTCGGAATGGATTATACCATACAACTCGGGATGTTGGAAGCTTGTATTGATCTCATTTCTCCGTTTCAGAGCGCAGCCATTTCACTTCACTGCAGTCTTCCCAGTCTTCAGGATAGCCGCATCTTCGAAGATAGTTCTTTCCGCCGTCAACGGCGCACGCGCCACAAGAGCAAAAACGGAAATCGTGGACCGTCTCGCTCTCGATCACGTCTCTGCATTTTCTGCAGCGGATTCGGTTGTGAATTATTATACTCTTCATCATAATCGAAAAAATGAGATTTATAGAAATCAAAAGCGGTTTTCACCTTCTGATTGTGACGGAATAAGATTGAGCAAGCTCTTTGAGGACTTCATCGATGCTCAGAGGGAGGTCACCGTCCTAACGGATTGCGAGACATTTTGCTATGTGATTTCGTCTGACCGCTGCCAACCAACATGATGGTCAGGAACGCATGCGATGGTGGATTATTGCTTTAGTATTTATCGCAGTATCTCCAGCTCGGCTAAAAGAAACAAATAATTTCAAAAAGATATTGACACAAGATGTTTCGCGTAGTATATTCTCATTACCGAAACAACTTGTGTTTTTATTTGGAGGCGCTTATGCGACGGATTGATCCATCGAAAAAAGAAATCATCGCGGAATATATCGACAAGCATTTTTGCGAGCACGATGAGATTCCGTCTGTGCGTGACATCGTAGAAGGCACGGGGATTCCTCTTTCCACCGTGCACCGTTATCTCATTTCCATGCGCGAGGACGGATCGCTGGATTACTCCGGCCGCCGCACCGCGCGCACAAAATTGATGGAGGACGCGGCGCCGATCCACGCGCTGCAGGTGCTCGGGACCGTCGCCTGCGGCCCAGGACAGGAAGAGGAACAGCGCTTCATCGAGTACATCCGTATGCCGGAGAGTTTAGTCGAGAAGGGAGACTTCTTTGCGCTGATCGCCAAAGGTGAGAGCATGATTGGTGCGGGCATCTTCCCCGGAGATTATGTTTTTGTGAAGCGTCAGCAGACAGCCAACGAGGGCGATCTCGTCATCGCGCTGTTTGATGGAAAGAACAATCTGAAGAAACTTGGCTTCGATCAGAAGAACAAAAAGTTTATTCTTCATTCCTGCAACCCCGATGCGAAAACATATCCCGATATTATCGTGGATGAACTTCAGATCCAAGGCGTTGTGAAGGGATCGTATCATAAGCATTGAGTACGGAGGCAACAGAACGAAATTGAAAAACGCCATCGCAGAAGATCGTCTTCGACTTCCTTCTTTCGATTGCCCGAATCCAAATTGCCGCGCAAAGAATCTTGTCTTTGCCGCCAGTGCGGAGGCAAGAAATCATGCAAAGCTTGTTCCGGTGAAAGATGTTCCCGCACAAATCGCGATCGATTTCATCGTGTGCTGTCCGAAATGCAAGCAGCAGTTTGCTATGATTCGGGATATAAAAACGATGCGTATCCCATTAGATGCGATTTCTCTTTACGGCAGAGTTGCCACCTGAACGAACTGAATACTTTGGCATAGTGAGCCGTCCTCCCACCCGTGAATGTGGAAGCAAAGGGCAGGTATCAAGTCCAAAAAAGAATCACGCAGCATGTTTGTTGCGCGTGATCTTTGGCTTGATGCCTGCTCTTGTTTTTTCAGTTTTTACATGAGCGTGACTTTTTTCGACAGCATTTTTTATCAAAAATCTGTTAGATTCGGAAGAAGAAACGTGAAAAAACGGAGTGCGGGGTAACGGTCAGATACTAAGAGCAAGTATCGACCCGTGGCCCAGATTTCGGCTTTTGCCTCTTTGGTCCCGGTCAAAACTTGTTGGGGAGTGCCTTCCCCAAACCCAGCAGAACGAAAGAAACGATCATTTTTTCTCACACGGAGGTGTTCAAAAAATGCGGGGAACATACGACACGCCCAAGCGCAGTCATGTCATCAA
>ONDC01000026.1 GCA_900316495.1 uncultured Eubacteriales bacterium | reverse complement strand
TTACGGCTCCAATTTAGGCGGATCAACGATTGGCACCAAATCCTATACATGGGGCTATTTTCGTGAAAAATCGACGGGTTATCAGTTTATTGCGTTTTCTACCCATCTGTGGTATATGAAAGAGTCCGCACAGGAGGGAAGTACGCAGTTCAGAATAGACCAAATGAAGGAGATATGCCAAAAGGCAAACGAACTCATACAGGAATACGACTGCGCGTGCTATGTTCTGGGGGATTATAACTGCAACACGCTTTCGCGGGAGTTTACTACAATGAGCAAATATGATTTTGAGGATTGCTATGAAATAGCTACGGAATACGCTAACAATGCATGTGGAAGGTATATCTGCAATAACAATTCATTCAGCTACAAGCCGAGGGCAGGAACCTACAAAAAGAATGCCATTGACCATATCATGGTAAAAAATCTTAAGAAAGCAAGAATCCTTTCCTATAATTATGCATTGCAAAATTTCTACGGAAAGCTGTCGGATCACGCTCCGACGTACATTGATGTTCAGGTGCGCCAATAAATAATGTGTTGACAAACCAACGTTTCTGAGGTATAATCAATTAAATAATACTTTTTCGGACAAGCGTTTTCCACTGACGCCGGAGCGCTGTCCGGCGTTGAAATGAAAGGAAGGTTGTTTGTATGCTGAATACCAATTATGAGACAAAATTCGTCAAAGAAGGTCTGACATTTGATGACGTTCTTCTCATACCCGCTCACAGCGAGGTGGAGCCGAAGTTTGTCAAGCTCTCTACAAACCTGACCAGAAAGATCAAGCTCAACATCCCGATCATGACCTCGGCAATGGACACTGTTACCGAGACACGCATGGCAATTGCCATTGCCCGCGAAGGCGGTATAGGTATTATCCACAAGAATATGTCCATCGAACAGCAGGTCGATCAGGTGGACAGAGTAAAGAGAAGCGAAAACGGCGTTATAGACAATCCCTTCCACTTAGGCCCCGACAATTTAGTGGGCGAAGCCAATGTGCTGATGGGAAAATATAAGATCAGCGGCGTGCCGATCTGTGACGACGACGGCAAGCTGGTCGGCATTATCACCAACCGCGATCTGAGATTCATGAACGAGCAGGATTTCTCCCAGCCCATCCGGAATTTCATGACCCACGAAAATCTCATCACCGCGCCTGTCGGCACTACGCTCGACACAGCACAGGAAATACTTAAGCAGCACCGCATAGAAAAGCTGCCCATCGTTGACGAGAACAATGTTCTCAGGGGACTTATCACTATCAAGGACATAGAAAAATCACTGCAATATCCGAATTCCGCGCGCGACAAGGCCGGCAGACTGCTGGTCGGCGCGGCAATAGGCAATACGCCTGATGTGCTGGAAAGAGCCGGCATGCTGATCGATGCGGGCGTAGACGTGTTGGCGCTGGATTCCGCGCACGGTCATCACATCGGCATTATCAACTGTGTCAAGAAGATCAAGGCGAAATATCCGGATATTGACCTTATCGCCGGCAACGTTGCCACGGCTGCCGCGGCAGAGGAGCTGATCCTCGCCGGCGCGGACGCAATCAAGGTAGGTATCGGACCCGGCTCCATCTGCACCACACGAATCGTCGCCGGCATTGGTGTTCCTCAGATTACGGCGATTTACGATGTGGCGTGTCTCTGTGACAAATACGGGATTCCGGTCATTGCGGACGGCGGCATTAAATACTCCGGCGACATTGTCAAGGCGTTGGCTGCCGGCGGCAACGTGGTTATGGTCGGATCTCTGGTGGCAGGCTGCGAGGAATCTCCCAGCGATACGGAAATCTATCAGGGCAGACAGTTCAAGGTCTACAGAGGCATGGGTTCCCTTGCCGCCATGGGCAAGGGCTCGAGCGACAGATACTTCCAGACCGGACAAAAGAAGCTGGTGCCCGAAGGAGTGGAGGGCAGAGTCCCCTACAAGGGAGTGCTTGCCGACACCATTTTCCAGATGATGGGCGGATTGAGAAGCGGCATGGGCTATTGCGGCTGTGAGACGATTGAGGATCTCCACCGCAAGGCGCAGTTTATCAGAATTACCGGCGCGGGACTTAAGGAAAGCCATCCCCACGATATTTCCATCACCAAGGAAGCGCCAAATTATTCAAGTAATTTATGATAACAGCCTATTTTTCTATTGACAATTACTAATACATGATGTAAAATAATGGCAGGACAAATAAACATGACCCGCAGGGGTGCCGCAAAATTACGGCTGAGACAGCGCACGGATGCGCTGAACCCTTATACCTGATACGGATAATGCCGTCGTAGGAAGGAATAAAGTGTGTTTGATTGCGCCATGTTTTCATCGCTCAATTTTCACATAGTTACTAAAACACTTCCACGGCTAATTAATGCAGAAAATAGCCGGCGGGAGTGTTTTTTGCTCTGAATTATTTTTCTTAGGAGGTTGTCTTATCATGAAGGTAAACAACAAAACGTTCAAGCTGGTTTTCAGCGCGCTGATGGTAGCGCTGTCCGTTGTGCTGAGCTTTTTCAAGATCGAGTTTCTCTACGGCGGCTCCATCACCATTTTCAGCATGGTGCCTCTGGTGCTGATTGCCCAGATGTACGGCGTTCCGTGGGGACTGCTCACGGGCGTTGTCTATGGACTGATTCAGATGGTCATGGGATTAAAGAATTTCAGCTATGTGACAGGCATTGAGGCTTATGCAATGGTGGCGGCGTTTGACTATATTGTTGCTTTTGGCGTGATCGGTTTGGCAGGATGTACCCGTAAGATCAAAAATCGCGCTGTTGCTGCTTCTTTGGGTGCCGTGATCGCCTGTATCATGCGTTTCTTCTGTCATTTTCTCTCCGGCATTACGGTCTGGAAGGCGCTTGAATGGAACGACGCTCCCGCTTTTATCAGCGAGCGCATGCTTCAGCCCGATATGGTTCCCTACACCTATTCGCTCATGTATAACGGAGGATATATGTTCCCGGAGCTGATTCTCACCGCGATAGGCAGCGCGATTCTCTGCACCATTGTCTTTGAGGTATTCAAGATCGACGTTAATGCCACAAAGAAGCTCAAGGCAAAGGCTGCCGAGGAGGAAAAGAAGACAGAGGAATGATTGTCGTTAAGCTCCTGTGATTTTTTGATAATAGTTTAGATCACCGTTTTTCTGTGTATGGCAGAAAGACGGTGATTTTTTTTATCAATCTAAAATTATTGGTAGATTTATTAAAAAAGGTATGATATAATATACTAAGAAAAGTATGTTCTTTTTTGCGATGAAATGATGGAGGAGAAGTACTTGAAATATTTAGGAGAATTCCTGTCCTATATTCTGTTTGCGGTTTTTGCACAGAATCTCCTGCTCGGAAAAGCGGTTGGTATGAGTGACATTCTGACGACGATGAAGCACAGGCGATCGCTTCCCAAGCTGCTGCTGCTCGTCGGCTGCTGGTCAACTGC
Organism: uncultured Eubacteriales bacterium; assembly: GCA_900316495.1. Classification (GTDB taxonomy): domain Bacteria; phylum Bacillota; class Clostridia; order Oscillospirales; family Acutalibacteraceae; genus RUG762. Next base: position 16,513 of record ONDC01000026.1, on the reverse strand, counting down.
CGGCATTATGATGATGTGGGCACTGTCCCGATTTGTCAAGAATATGGAAGGATATTTGCTGATCGCTCTGATGCATTCGCTGATTTGTGCCGCGCTGTATTTTCAGACCGACAGGGTGCTTGCCCGTTTCAAGCCGGAGGCGCATGACAGATGGAAAGAAATATTGCCTCACGCACTGATCAACTCCATTGTTGTAGGCGCGCCTCTCTCGGCACTTTCGTCGGGAATCCCCAACTGGTACTCCGCACTGGGATGCGGCATTGGTTCGGCTTTGGGATTGGGCTTGGGGATTGTCATCGTCAAGAATGGCGTCTCATTGCTTGACCGCCCCGATATTCCCAAGGCATTCCGGGGCATTCCTATCATGTTGATCTATCTTGGCATTCTTTCTCTCGGATTCTGCGCGTTTTTATAAAGTGTTATTTTGGCTATATAAATTACAATCAGGAATATTTTTATTAGATTTAAATCAATGTAAAGGACGGTAATGACTATGCAGTGGATAGAAACGAATATTTATACCACCACCGAAGGCATTGAGCCTCTCTGTGGCAGGTTGTATGCGGTGGGTCTGAACGGGGTGCAGATCAGGGACGCCGCCGACTTTAACGATTTTATCGAAAATGAAACGCAGTACTGGGATTATATTGATGAGTCTTTGGAGCCTTTGAAAACCTGCGAGACCTGCGTCACGGTATATCTCACGGACGACGCGGATGGAAGAGAGCTGCTCTCCCATATACGCGGCACGGTGACGGAGCTGAAAGCGCTTGACAAAGACGGCAAATTTGGCAGACTGGCAATAGAGCTGAACGGAATTAACGAAGAAGATTGGGCAAACAACTGGAAGAAATATTACAAACCGTTTTATTTAGGAAATAAATTACTGATTAAGCCGGAATGGGAACAGCTTGACGAAAGTGAAGCAGAAGAGAAAATTGTACTCAGCATGAATCCCGGGCATCTCTTTGGAACAGGTACGCACCACTCCACTCAGCTTTGTATGATTGAGCTGGAAAAATACGTGCGTAGCGGCGACAGGGTACTTGATCTGGGATGCGGGAGCGGTATTCTTTCCATACTGTCACTGCTGCTTGGAGCGGAAAGCGCCGTAGCGGTGGACATTGACCCGGCAGCGCCCGTGACCGCCATGGAGAATCTTGCCATGAACGGCATCTCTCCCGACAGGTACAGAGTGCTGGTGGGAAATGTCATTGACGACGAAGCGCTCAGGGAAACAATAGGCGGGGATTATGACATTGTTGTCGCAAATATCGTGGCGGATGTGATTATAGCAATGAGCCGCACAGCGTATTCACAGACCCGAAGGGGAGGATTTTTCATTACCTCGGGTATCATTGGACCCCGCGGGGACGAGGTGAAAAATGCGCTTATTGAGGCAGGATTTGAGATAGCGGAGACGCACGAGCAAAGCGACTGGATATGCATTACAGCTAAGAAAAACTGACCAAAATGACGAATTTACGTCTTTTTTTGGGGTTATCAGTTCTTGACATTTGGTGAGTGTCACAAAATCCCCGATGTTCTGTATAATGATATTTGACAGATATATAGGGGGATTTATATGTTTATCAACAAGTCGTTCGACGGAAAAAACAACGTATGCGGCAAAAATGTTGCCGTCATGCGCAAAAAGCTCAACATTTCACAGCGAGAGCTTGCCGAGCGTATGCAGCTGATGGGCTACGATCTTGATAAAAATGCCATACAGCGTATTGAATCGGGGCAGCGCTTTGTAACCGATATTGAAGTGCAGGCTCTGGCGAAGGTATTTGACGTGGAACTGCCCACGCTTTTCGATGAGAATTTGAGTGAGGAATGAGACATCAGCCAAACAGAAGACGCCCATTACTGCGAATGAATTCATGAAAGAAAAAAATAGAAAAAAGCCGCGCTGTCAGCAATTTAAAGGTTGACAGCGCGGCTTTGTGAATATATAATTGTAATACTGAGAGTTTTTCTTTTTAATAGTATAAGTTTTGTGTGATCCAGCTTCTGGCCTGGGTGAGCACCTTTTTGTCATTGTTAAAACGGAAGGTCTTGACTGCCAGACTGTAGTCCGCCCAGATGAAGCGTTCGATCTCAGACTTTTGGATCACAATATCTTCCCCCGGCATTTCGGCGACAAAGAAGATTACCTGTTTGGTGATTCTGCCCTTCGGGTGATATTCGCTGATGGTGCGGAAGCCCTCAAGCGGTTGGATATTGAGTCCGGTTTCCTCTCGCACCTCGCGGACAGCGGTCTGTTTTTCGTCCTCGTGAATTTCCATATGCCCCTTCGGAAAACCCCAGTTGTTGCCCTTGCGGTTTTTGATGAGCAGATACTCCACATTGCCGCTGTGCCTGCGGAATATGACGGCGCCGCAGGATTTTTCGTAAAGACAAGTGATGCGGGCGGGGGAGAAATCCGCGCGTTCCGCCAGTACCTCCCTTATGAGAGGCTCATAGATGATGTTTTCTTCTTCGGCGCATATGTAATATATTTTGCCTTTTAGCTCGGTCACAGCCATGACACGCACCCTGACCACCGCCTTGTCGAGCGGCCTGTCCGGGCTGAAAATCAGTATATTGTGCAGTACGCTGCCGTTGTCGGACGCTATGCCGGCATGTACGGCGTAGCTTCTGCCGCAGTAGCTACCTGTGTGAAATAACTCGCGACTCAACTGGACATTGATCATATTGCCAAGCAAAACATACCCTCCATTCTTGTTTTTTTCGCACTATAATTATTATTTTACTACAATCGGCGAAAAATACAATATGCGAATGGCAGAATTTTCAGTAATTTTATTATTACCACAAAAAATTAACGTTATTCACAATGTGTAATAATTCTTTTTATACTTTTTACCATATTTTTTAGCGGGTCAACCGCTTTCATATATTGAGACAGCATGCTGTTATCATTTCTTATTCAGTTAATTGGAGGACTGCCTAATGCTTCACGTTTCAATGGGTGCGCTTGTTTCACTCGTCATCATTCTTTTGATTTGCTTTGTCTTGCCCTTTGCCCTGTTTTATGTACTTTACCGCTTTGCGGACGGCAGGGTCAAAACCTTTCTGATCGGCGCGGTCGCTTATGTGGCCGTCGGCGTGATAGCCGACTCCATGCTTCAGATGTTGTTGGAATCAATCAGCAAGGTAAGTACCAATCATCTGCTCTATTTACTTTACGCGGTGATATTATCTCCCGCTGCCTTTATTGCTATCAATTATTTAATTGTGAAGCGGTATGGCAAAGAAACCATAAAGACAACCGGCGATTCCATGATGTATGCCTTCGGTTATTCCACAGCATTCAATGTTCTTTCTACCGGTATTATTGCGATAATGTATTTTCTCACAATGCTTGACATCAGAAGCCGCGCGGAATCCTATATCGTTGTCAGCGACGCGGATTATGTGAGCGCATCCGAAACAGTCAGCGGAACCAATCTGATCAATGAAAGTGTTTACAGAGAAATGATGCTGCTATGTAAACAGCCGGTAAGCTACTATATGAGCTTTATTATCACCTGTCTGTGGTCCATCGCCATTTACGCGGCTGTGATGATCGTGCTATGTCTTGCTGTGAGAAAATCTGAAAAACTGATTTTACTTGCGTTTGTTTATGTTATAAGACTTTTTATTACGTCACCTGATATTATTGACCATTTCAGCGTAATAAAAAGGACGTGGATTTCTTATTTAGTCATGGCGGTTATTCTTATTGTCGTCTGGGCTGCCGCTATTTTCTGCCGCAAAATCTTTATTGACAGCGAGGATGCTGTGGACAAAAAAGCCGGAAAAGCTGAGTGAGTAAATATCTGTCACAGAAAAAGCAGACGGCAGCAGGAGGGGAGGAGCTATATGAACTACTATATTGACCGCAAAAGAATGGGAATCGCCGAAATATTTTCAGGCATGCACCCGATTTTCTCGCCGTCTAATGACATGAGCGCAAAGGAAACTGTGAGGCTGATGTGCGAGCAGAGCTTCAGAACCCGGGCAAGGATAGCCTCGGGGATCAACCGCGCCATACGAAGGCTGACACATGACAGCACTGTGGATGTAGGGGATTATCTCAATGACGACATTAAAAATCTTTCGGAAAATCCCGTAAGAGCCGACAATCTCAATGATCTGCTCCCCTTCATGAAATGGCTGGAGGAGCTGCACAGGGTCAATTCATTGGCGGTAGAGCGAAGCCAATACAGCCTGAACGACGCGGCGAATTATATGGAGAAAGCCGCGGGCGAGCTGCTGCGAAGCTGCTCAACCAATATGATGTGGCAGAATATCTCCATCGTGCAGGAGGACGGGGGATTGTACCTCAACCTGACAGAGCGTTTTTGGGGAAAGGCCGCTCTGTTTTTTCCCGATGTTTCCTCCTCCTTTGAAGGGACATTTCCGCTGGTCGGTATGCTTTTCTGCATAGAAGCGGAGCACACGGACGCGGGATTTGAATTCAGCTTTGTGGTAAACGTGGAATTCGGAACCGACGATATGGAGCTTCGCGCCCTGCAAGATCGCAATTGGGTGAGGCTTACCTTCCGGTGCGGCAAGCCGGAGCTTCAGCTTACTCTTTTTGATTACGGAAAATACCTTCATGATTTTGGCAAATGCGGTCACAGCTTCATAGAGGACTGGTGCAGCGAGGCGATTCATAAGGAACAGTCTCTCGGAAGCGTGTCCATGACGGAGAAGGAGCAGGCGCTTTTGCCGCTTGCCAAGATTCTGAGAGTCACATATCAGATGGCGGATGTGGATGCAATTATAGAAAAGGGAAGCTCTCCGAGTCAGATTGCCATTCCCGACAAGGTGCTTGAGCTTTTAGGCAACCGTTACCGCTTCAGTCTTTACGAGAATCTGTTCAAGGAATCAGGGCAGGAGGAGCTTTACGGCATACTCAAAAATGCCGTGGAGGCGTGGGGCGATGACGACGTTGAAACGGTTGGTTCCGAGCTATGGCATTTTGCCGGAAGCCTCCGTGAAAAGGAACGCATGGACTCCTTGCGAGTGTTCTATGACAGACTCATTAAAGAGATGCTGGCATGTACCTCTGAATTTGAGGGAGTGAGCCGGATTTACGGCACTTATTCCGAGGCGGAAGAAAAAATGCGGGCGATCATAGAGCCTGTAATGATTGAAAACGGGTTTTCAGGCGATTATCCCCATTATCGCAGACGAAGGGGAAAGAAGGGCGAATACGTCAGCGTCCTGACCTCCAATATCAATAAGCGCACGGTGAACGGCGTGCTGACCTATTATTTTTCACTGTCGGCGGCGCAGAAAAAGCTTGAACGCCGCGGCAGCAGAAAGGCGCCGGAATACTTTGCCGCAGGAATGCCCTTTGACCTCACGACTGCCGAGGACTGTTCCTATGTGTTTGACGGAAAAACAAAGTACGCGGAGCTTGGCGGGGCATATGATGACGAGAGTGCCGAGATCAATATCGATATATTTGAGGGTATCTCGGGGGAAGAGGCGACCGCCGACACCGCCAACGAACTGCTCAGATTCGCTGACGTCGCTTTTCAGGCTTTCAGTGGCAGGGCTATGCCACGCTGGTACCGCAAAAAGCGCCGCAGGGCGTCGGTCAGGTATCAGAACGAGATAACGGCAAGCGGCACATTTATTCGGTTTCTTCCCTTAGGGTTGTATCTGTCAGCTTTGCTGATGGGAGTCTATGTGGTTGGAAATAGATTTTTTGATGTAAGCAGATATATTCCGATTGATGACACCCGAACGGCGCTGGTGCTGTCGGTGCTGGCAGGACTGACAGTGACCGTTGTCTGCACCGTGCTGCGTATGAGATCCCTTCGCCGTCACATCTGGAGATATTAGCGCTTACATCAGGATGTAAAGCAGGGCAAAAATCAGCCGTTCATCGGCATTTTCCCGCAGCAGAAGAAGCAGGATAGCCGTGATGAGCGCCCTCTCTGTTTCCTCCTGAGAGATTTCCGGCTTTGGAGCTTCATGCGGTTCCCTGAGAAAAACGCTTGGCTCCGGTTCCGGTTCACAGAGAGGCGAATCAGCGGCGGCGTCTGTTACGGCGGGAAGGTCGTCTGGCCGGTCCTTACTGCTCATTGCCGCCTGCGCTCTTCGCTGCATTTCCATGACACGCATGGCGGCGTCGCGCTGCATTTGTGCAAAGCTCTCGAACTGTTGCATATAATCACCTCATATCTGCTGTTCTTCCTGACGGGACTGGCGAAGGAGCGGGATCACCCTCATAATGGACACGATCCTGTCGGCTTCCTCGGCTCTTTTGAGCCTTGCTCCGCTCAGATAGGGCTTCAGGGCATGAATGAGCCGCGTCATGTCGTCCTCTTCATTCAGCTTTCCAAGCAAGGGAGTCAGCTTGTTGATGGCGGGGGCAAGCCCTGCCAGACCTTCCGGTCCCCCTGAATGAACCGGATTGTGCTCCAAGGCGGTTGCACTGCTGCTGTCGGATGGCTCCAGCCCCAGCTGACGGGCGGTTTCACGGAGCTTTTCCATGGATTCGGGGTCCTTCAGCACCGACCCGAGCAGTTCGTTGATATTATCCATCTGATGTCTCCCTCCTCAGCTCTTGAGTTTTTTCAGCAGCGCCTGCGCCTTCGGTGTGGACATGAGACGTCTGAGTGCCTGCTTATCATTTAATATAGCGGTGATTCCCGCCATATCACTCTCCGTCAGATGATTCAAAGCCCTGGCGACCGCGGGATTTTCCCGGGCTGCTTGTCGGATTTTTTCCGAAGTGTCGCTGTCCGCGCCGGTTTCTTTCAGCAGTTGGTTCCATCTGTCATTGTTTGTCTGCATAATTCGTCACTGTCCTTTGTAAAAATATATGCTGTCACAGGCATATTATTCATGGAGAAGAGCAATGGTTACATGATCAGGAAAGGAGTTTACGATATTCATGAAGATACTTGTTTTGTCCGATAGCCACGGTCGGCGCGATCTTGTACAGAAATGCATACAGCAGCATCCGGACACAGAGGCCGTGCTGTTTCTGGGGGATGTGCTTTCCGACATAAAGGGAATGGATCAGCTTTTTCCGGAAAAGCAGTTCTTTTTTGTGAAGGGCAACTGCGATTACGGAAGTGAAGAACCGACGGAACGTCTGGTGACACTGCAGGGGACAGGAATCCTTCTCACGCACGGGCATGCTCATGGTGTCAAATACGGTGTGAACGCGCTTGTCGGTTATTCCCGCAAAATCGGCGCCAAAATTGCGCTTTTCGGACATACGCATGTTCCCTATAATCAGTATCATGACGGGATATATGTATTGAATCCCGGTTCGCTCACCCTGCCGCGGGATTTCAGCAAGCCATCCTACGGTCTGATTGAGATCACGCCGAGAGGAATTCTCACAAATACGCCTGATTTTATTCAGTACAGATAGAGTGTTTTTCATATTACTATCAAATAACTAAAAATCATATATAAACTTTATAAAAAATGACGTTAAAAAATCAATAATTTTTATTAATCTTTTATTTACATTTCAGATAAAAAGATTTATAATAAATTGTATATAGGATATTTTTCGGAATAAGCGACAAAGGAGGGGTATAATCATGAGAAGGTATCAATTGAGCGGATTGGAGCATGTCCATATGATGAGGCATATTCCAAGAAGCTATGATATGACACGGACTCATATTATGCACAAGAGTGTCAACAAGCACGTCGATGTTGTGCTCAGATGTTCTCCGAAGAACTGGAAGAAAAAGAAAGTCACCGTCAGCGTTGTCAAGGGAGAAAAGAAGAACGACGCCGCCAGAATCAGAGCCAACGCGAAAAAGGACTATGTGGCTGTGCGCAAGGTGGTTCATGAGCAGTTTGAAGCCGACCGTCAGGCGGCGGCAGCGGCTTACGAGATGAAATACGGCGCACGCTCCGCCGGTTCGGACGCGCTGATTCATGACATGAAAAGCCAGATCTCCGCTATGGCAAAGAAGAGCGCCGATTACATTGACGGACAGCTTGCCGCAAAGCCGGTTGTTTCAAATGAAAAGCCGACGGCTCCGGCGACGGAAACAAAGACCGGCAGAGAGCCGGTTATCAGCCCCGAGAGCGAGGAAATCCTCAAAAAAGGCGGTTACAGACTGCCGAATTCCATTCCCGAGGGCAGCCCCTATGCTGCGGATTATCTAAAGCACGCCTCAACGGAGGAATTCCACAGTCTTATGGATTCCCTGGAAAAATCGCTCGATGAGGCATGTAAAAAATATGCCGTTGAGCCAGTCGTCGGGTCTGAAGACAAGACCGAGACGGAAACAGAGCCGAAGAAGGAATCCGAAGACAATGCTTTCGAGTTCGGATACCAGGGGTATGCCGGTTACAGCGGCGGCTATAATATGCCGGGCGACATCAGTCTCAGCGTTACCAAGAAGCAGGAGATCAAGGCGGATGAAAGGGACGAAAAGGATGACAGGGAAGAATTCAAGCCCGCGCTGACGTTCGCGGACGGCGGGGAGCACTATATCCCGGAGGATGATCTTTTCGACCGCGAATTAAACCGTCCGGGCGAACGCTATGTGCCGCCTGTTAACTTTTTTGACGAGGATGAAACGGCTCCTTCAGGTGAAGTCAACGACAGTGAATTTGTTCCCCTGCCGGATCCCGATCCGGTTTCACAGCCGATGATTCAGCCCCAGAATATTTTTTATACCGAGGAAGACAGTCAGCCATTTGGTGAGAACCAAGATCATCCCACCAAGGGCTATTCTTTGGAGGATTTTCCCGCGGAAGATTATGAGCAGCAGCAGGTGCGTTTTGCTTCTCAGGCGGATGACGGCACACCGTCTAAGCTGTACAAGCAGCCGCAGGAGGAAGAAGAATTTGCCGATCCGACGATGTACCACGATATGTCCGGTTCCCAGCACCATGTCGGAGACGAAAGCGAATATGAACCGCCGATGGTATTTCCCGACAGAGATGACGGAGAGAGTGTCCCGTCCGAGGCTGTCTCCGATGAGGAGGAAGAAGCGCCGCCCATGATCTTTCCCGACGAGGACGACGAGGAATACAGTCCCCCGCCCGTTTCTCCCGACCGTCATGAGAATTATGACGATAATGCGGACAATCAGGGAGTGATGGATCGTTCGGGTCAGACCTTGTTCAGCCGGACGGGCGACCAGATGAAGAAGGTCATTGGCATTATCCGTGGTTCTTCCGATCAGAATACCCGCTCAAAGCGAAACGGCCAGTCAATGCAGAATCATAACGTCGAGATAACATATTCTGACAGAAAAAACTGATATTCATGCATAATAATTCAATTAAATAGTTGACGTTTTTGATTATTTATGTCATAATAATACTGTCAAGGCAATGGATGAATTAATGACTGTACGGAGGAATCTGAATGGCTTTTTGTTCAAAATGCGGCAATGAGCTGCGGGAAGGTATGAGCTTCTGCACGAAATGCGGCGCCTCGGTCAGTACCGGAGAGACGAGAGCTTCATCGGGAAGCGGAAACACCACAACAGGCACGGGAAGTGCCACGAATCCGGGAAGCGGCAACAATAGCGCCGGAAGTGAGACACAGACACTGGTGGATACCCGTCCCACGGCGCCGACTATCGTGATCGGACCCGCGCCGAAAAAGGATCCTTCAAGGGGTCTCAAGAGCTTCGCAAAGGGCGCGCTGGGATTCTTTGTGGCGGTGGCCATCATCATTATCGGTGTGTGGACGGCGGCATGGGTGGTAAGCAATTTTGACAGCAAGGCGCAGATCGAAGAGGTCGATGACGACAAATCGCAGAGGATGCTTGCGCTTGTCGACGACGTGCGCAATCCGAATTTTGACGAGGTCATAGACGATCTTCTTTCCAAATCGGGCAAGGCGGAGGATTACAGCTTTTTGGAGGAATACACCAATAAGTTCAAGGAAATTCTTGGGGACGAGTACTCCGAGGAAGAAAAGCTGTACTGTGATTGCTGCTATTACGTGTGGTACACAGAATACGAGGCAAAGCGCTATGAATGGTACTCCAACAACAGCGGTCTGCTCAACTATCTCTATGTAGGAAAAGCAAACAGATACCGCAAATATGCCGATACGCTGTACGATATGCTGACAGCGGCTAAGTCCGATACCGATCTCAAAAATATCAAGATCTACTGCGTAGACCACAAGATCATTACGGAATGACAGCTTTTGGTTTTGTGCCTTACGGCTTGTCTGTAAGTGGCAGGCTGTACTTATAATCATTCTTATCTGAAAGGAAGATGTTTTATGTTCTGTAAAGCATGCGGCACCGAGATACCGACAGGATCCTCCGAATGTCCAAAATGCGGCAAAGCCGTTGAGACCATCATGGTGGCGGAGGAGAAGAAAACAGAATCCGTAGCGACCTCCGCTCCCACGACCGCATCGGAGGCTGCTCCGTCAAAGAAAAGGAGAGCAAAATCTGATAAGCTCATTCTTCCGGTTATCCTGCTGGTCATTTCGGTGGGCGGTCTGGTCTATATGTATATCAGCGGCACCTTCAGCAGTATTTATTCGTGGTTTACATCCACTGCCGAGGAGTCGAAGCACCTTCCGAGTGAGCTGAACCGCGGCATTCAGTACGATGAGCTTATTGCCAACTACGGGATGCTCGTTCTGGCAGGCCTGCTGGGAGTGATCGCCATTATCGGACTGATCATTCTTTTCAAGCGTATCGGCAGAAAGTTTACCGGCAATGACTGATATTGTCGTGCGGACAGCCGGAATTTAATTGAAAGTGAGGTAATTTTACATGTATTGTTCACATTGCGGCGCTCAGAATGCGGATGACGATCTTTTCTGCGGCAGCTGCGGTCAGAGACTTTCGGGAGATGTGCCGGTCAATCCCGCAGAGGATGAAGAGCTTCCTCCTGTCATGGACAGTCGTGCGGAATTTGCCATGCTGCGTCCGCCTGAGTCGGAAATGCGTCCGCTTACCAAGATCGCGTATGATATACATGATTCTGAGCAGGCAAAAACCATCAGTGCGGTTCTGAGCGTGATTTTTGTAGGACTTTGCCTGGGAGTCATCGCGAATCTTCTTGCCATTTTTGAGAAGATGAACAACCTCACATATTCTCTCAAGACCTCCAGTGGCACCAAGCTGGCAGATGAAATTTACAGTCAGCTCAGAGGTGACAGCACGATGGATCTTGTCTGGCTTTGCGTACTGTTTGCCTCCCTTGTGCTGCTGTATATCGTCGTGGGCAAAATCAAGCTCAGGCTGAAAAAGATTTATCGCAAGGAAAAGAAATTCAAGGCAAAAGGTCTGTTTATCGATATCTGAGTTTTTCGGACTGCAGGAGATCCTAACGGCGTTTCTCGTGCAGTCCGTTTTATCTATTTTGCCATCCGATACTTGAAAACCTATTTTATATATGGTATTATATATTTATAATGACATTTTGCAGGGGATTGAGTTAAAATGAAAATATCGACTAAGGGCAGATATGCCCTCAGACTGATGCTCGATCTCGCGGAACACCGCGGAGAAGGCTTTGTGGCACTCAAGGATATTGCTGAACGTCAGCAAATATCAAAGAAATATCTGGAACAGATTATTCCCATGCTGAATACCCCTGATCTGCTTCAGACAAACAGGGGCTTTCAGGGGGGCTATCGTCTTGCGCAGCCGCCGGAGAATTACACGGTTGGCATGATTCTGCGCCTTACCGAGGGAAGTCTTGCACCGGTTGCCTGCCTTGTGCAGCACCCGAATACCTGCGACAGGGCGGACGAATGTCCCACTCTGTTTATCTGGGAAGGGCTGAACAAGGTCATCACCGAATATTTGGACAGTATCACCCTTCAGGATATTATTGACAGGCAAAACGAAAGCTATTCCAACAACTATATTATCTGAATCATGTATAATATAATTTTTCACAGATTGGAGCGGATCATATGACATTATTCAAAAGGACGGTGGCGCTGATAGTCGCTGCGTTCCTGACGGTATCGGCTTGTGCCGCCTGCAGCCCGGACAGCACCATCAGTCGCATCAATGATAACGGCGGACTTCGTGTGGGATATTGTTCCTGTTCCGAATCCGATGACGCTCCGTTTGTAATGGAAGGAAAAGAGGGAATGACCGGGGAGCCGGCTGTCAGAATAGCGAATGCCATCGGAACCGAGGCCGTATTTACCCGGGTCAGATCGTCAGAGGCGTATGAGAGACTGATGCAGGGCAGCGTGGACTGTCTGTGGAATTGTTCTCCTCCTCCCAAAGAAATCGTGTCGTCTGTCAGAGCCATCGAGACGGGACTTTTTTACCGACAGGTGATCATGACAACTTCAGACAGCAAGATCAACCGGTTAGCCGATGTAAAAGGAAAAAAACTCGCAGTAGTGAGTGGTTCCGATGCCCAGGCGGAGCTTCATAATGCTGCTGTTATGGAAAAAAGCCTTAAGAAAATCATCATTTGCAGTAATATGCAGCAGCTTTTACAGAAGTTATCGTCCGGCGAGGTGCAGTGCGCCGCCGTTGACGAGCCGCAGGCGATCTATGCGGCAGCCCGTTATCATTATAAGGATAAAAAAGTGGAGTATAAATTTGTGGATACCCCGATCGCGGAGTGCAGCTTAGTCATCGTGACCCGTTCCGATGAAGCCGATTTATGCTCCCTGCTGGCGGAAAAATATGTGGAGCTTTCTCAGAAGAACGTGATAAAGGAATTGTGTCAGAAGTATGAGCTGAGCGGAATGCTATCGTCTAAAATAAAGGATAACCCCGCACAGGTAAACGCGTAAATAAAATCAAAAACCCGCACATTGCTCCGGTCATATCACCGGTCAGGTGCGGGTTTGTTTTTACTTGTTCACAACCAAAGGATTACGGCTGACCTGCTTCCTCATTTGGCTCGGTTGTCGTGCGCTTGTTGATGGATACCGCGCCTCCGATCTGAGGAGCCTTTGTCGTGGTGGTAGTAGTGGTGGGTGCTGCCGTTGTAGTGGTAGTGGTAGATTTTGAAGTTGTCGTCGCTTTGGTCGTTGTGGCGGCAGCTGTCGTAGTGGTCGTCGTAGTGGTAGTCGTAGTAACAGACGCGGTTGTGGTAGAGGCAGTAGTAGAAGAAGCCGTCGTAACGGAAGTTTTGCTGGTTTTTTCTGTAGAAGAAATCTTCTTCACCGTGGTGGTGGTCTTCTGAACGACGGTGGTAGTGGTTGTCCTCTTCTTGGTGGTCGTTCTGGTGGTAGTGATTCTGGTGGTATATGGCTTGGCGGCGGTCACGGCGGCTGTTTTTGCCGTGGTTTTGCGCGTCGTGGTCGTTTTGGTTTGCTTGACTGTCGTAGTTGTCAGAGCTTCCTTGACGGTGGCGTCAGGCAACTTGGTGGTCACCGTGGTCATGTAAAGGAACTGATTGTCGATGTCCTCCTCGGGAATGTCCATCGTTTCCGAAGTATAATCCTCGTCCTCGTCGTCAACGAACTCAACCACGGTCACGCCGTTTTCGATATTCGTCAGCGCTTCGGAGGTAGTGGTGGCTCTGACATCCGACTTTTCCGGAATCACTTCAATGTCACTTTGTGAAATGACATCGTTGGGGGTTTCATCGATAGAGGAATCACTGTAAGAGACGGCAAAGTGAGTCTTGGGAACAGGCTGCACATAGCCGTCAGTGGAAACACTGCTGCTGACAATGCTGCCGCACACGAAAACCGTGGCAAACATGGCTGTGAGCATCGACATGACAATCATAAATTTCTGTGCAACAGACTTGTCCATTACAGTCCCTCCTTTACAATGAATCTAAACCCTACAGGATAATACCCCATTTAAATCAATCTCTATTATAAGGTATAAATTTGATTTTGTAAAGAGAAAAATCATTAATTTTTTTCTGAATCTACAATTTTTTTTGGATGTTAAGGCGAACCTATGCCCGAAAAATGCTTAACAAGTCATTCTGAATCATTATCCAACAGGTACGCCTTCCCATTAGCTGCTTTCCTCGTTCGGATCCTGAGACGAGTTCGCGGACGGACTTGTGGTAGTGGAGGTGGTTTTAGCGGTGGTCGTCGTTTTTGTTTTCTTTGTGCTTGACGTCGGAACGGAGGAGCTGGTGGTACTTTGGGTTTCCGTTGATTTTTCGGTGGTCTTTGTGGTGGATTTGGTGGTGGATTTGGTGGTTAACGTGGTTTCTTCAACATTTTTGAAGTAGGGATTGCCTTCCGACCATTTGTCAGAGGGATCCCAGCCGCTGTATTTGGAACCGGCCTTGCGTTTGGGAACGCCTGCTCCCTTGGGACCTGACTCCCATACGACGTGAACCTGGGTGCCGATAGGACAATTGTCGTAAATCCATTTGACATCTCTGACGCACATTCTGATGCATCCGTGTGACGCAGCCCTACCGAGCTTGTTGTAGGAGGCATTGTATAAGGTATCCGGTCTTTTCTGGTCATAAGGAACCGAGTGGAAAAGGTAGCTGGAGCTGATGCTGCTGCACCACTGTCCCCAGCACGGTCCCATCAGCATGCGCCATCTGTACTTAGCCCTGATTTTATACATTCCCTTTCGGGTGGGAGTGGAGCTTTTTCCTGTGGAAACGGTGAAGGCCTTCACAATGACGTTGTAGGCGCCGCTTTCGTCCTTCCCATAAACCACCACAGACTGACTGCCCGTGTATACGACAATGTAATATTTGGATTTGTAGTCGGGATCCTTTATGTACGTTTCGTTTTTTGATTCATCCTCTGGCACCTTAACCGGCTTTGTTGTTTGAGTGCCTGCTTTTTCTGTTGAAGCGGTTGTAGCGGAGGTGGTTTTCCTGGATGTTACGGATTTCCGCGTGGGGTAGGTCGGAACGGAATGGGAGTTGGCAGGATCAGACGCGGAGGAAGCGGGATTGGAACCGTTGTTCTGGTTGATTTTACTCCCGAAAATATCCTTCGTATTGATCAGATTCATGTTGACTCCGGTCGTTGTGTCATCCGCAGAGATCTTGGGAGTGATTTCCTCTTCGATAGGCATGACCCTGTTTTCAAATCCGTCGTATACGGAAAAAAATACCGTGCACGCGATCAGCGTACATGAGATCAGAATCGTAATCAGATTTGAAAAATACTTTTTCATTTGCGTAACCCTCCTGCTGCTTTGGTGAAGATAGAAAAATGTAGAGAATTTTTTTATACACATATTATATATTGAATTGTTTCAAGAGTCAATAGCTTTGCCTCAGCTGTAATCATTATGATGAATATGAAACAAAAACCAAAAAACGCTTGTTAAAAAAATGTCAATATTTGGAGGAATCAACCCGTGAAGAAGCCAGAATCATCGGCCACTTTTTGTCATTCAGCCGACACTTCAAAAAAAATTCAAAAAAAATGAAAAAAACACTTGACAAATTAAGAACAGTGTGGTAGGTCCACCCGTTCCCATTCCGAACACGGAAGTTAAGCTCACTTGTGCCGAAGATACTTGATTGGTGACGATCCGGGAAAATAGGTAGACGCTGACATCAAGCCAATCAGTCCAATAGGACGGTTGGCTTTTATTTTTTGTATGTATTGACATTTATTAAAAAACATATATAATAAAATTGAAGCTGACGAATGGCTTACGATTATGTGAAAAGGAGTGCGTGTTTTATGAAGAAAAACAGGAGGATCCTGTCAGTTTTACTTGCGGCAATAATGGTATTTGCTCTTGCGGGCTGCGGCGGAGCGGAAGGCAAGAAGGAAAGCCAGAAGAAGGTAGCGGACGATACTGCCGTATTGGGCATGAGCTTTCTTGCTCCGGAGCAATATGAGACAGTCGAAAGATCTGTAGAGAAGACCACGGAAGGCAAGCTCATCTCCAAGGTGATTATGTATACGATCTCGGATGACTGCGACGTGGGATTTGCTTATACCGACGCTGACGGACAGAATCTTGAGGATGAAATGAAGGATCTGGACATCGAGAGAAAGGAATACAACGGCAAGGAACTGATCCTGTATAAGTCCGGCAAAAAAAACATTATGGCTTTA
This sequence comes from uncultured Eubacteriales bacterium, assembly GCA_900316495.1. Lineage (GTDB taxonomy): Bacteria > Bacillota > Clostridia > Oscillospirales > Acutalibacteraceae > RUG762. Next base: position 555 of record ONDC01000026.1, on the reverse strand, counting down.
TATCAGGAAGGGGAGGACGTCTACGCCATTCAGTACAGAAGTTCAAACGAGGAAACAATATCCGATGAATTGGACAAGATACTTCAGAATGTCAAAATCACCAAGGAAAAAACGACTACCCTGAACGATTTTACCCTTGAAGGTATCAGCTATAAGGTGGAAACGGATGTTCCTGTATATTCCGAATCGACCAGTCTGAAGGAAAAATCGGACGGCACAGTCGTCAGCAAGAGCTTTGTCTGGAAATATGCCAAGGATTCAAAAAAGACTGATTACCGCTTTGGCGTAGAGCTTTACAAAAATATGAAGGTAGAGGAAAAGCTGAACGAAAAGAAGGAATATGAGGATAAGAAGATCGGTGAAGTGACCTATAAGGTGGAGAAGAAAGAAGAAGAAACCGATATTTATGATTATTATTATACCCAGCAGGGAGAAGACGTTTACGTCATTTCAAACAAGGGCGTCAGCAACGGCTGGTTTGTGAGTCGTTCGGATGAATCAAAAGAAGCGTTCAAGACGTTTATTAACAATGTGCGATTCAAGTAATTCCTGTAT